>JBGCXB010000009.1:0-42207 GCA_048496795.1 Aaplasma endosymbiont of Hyalomma asiaticum
TGAGAAGCAGCTACTCTTGGTGCCAGCGGTGTGATGCCCAGTAGAAGGGTGAGTATATCCGATAGAGTTCTTACATAACTCTATCATTAGTTAAGAATAGTCATCCCCTAACGAGGAGGGAGAGGGGTGAGAGGAGAGGAGTTTCTCTTTCCTTCCTCTCCTTCCTTCTTCCCTCCTTCCTCCACATCCAGATGGTGATGGGGAGGGGTTATTTTTGGAGTGCTTCGGTTTTACCATCTGACTTGCATTTGAAATTTGCTGCTGCTCCGCTGCCAGCTATTTCTGTATCGATGCCAGCAGCAAACTTCCCTATCAGCGTGCTGGCTCCAAAGAATATAGCAGTGAATACAAATAGCATAACTATAGCTGCCCAGGCTAACTTACCAAAGATTGCCATGATAGCTGCTCCTAGTATTACACCTGTCATGATGGGTAATCCCAGCCTTTGTACAAACACTATTACATTACAGATTACTTTTGTTGGGGCATCTGCTGTGCCTGTTGCAGCAGCTGCTCTTGGTGCCAACGGTGTGATGCCCACAGAGGGGAACCAGTTCTCAATGTACTACCCGAGGCCTACTATGGCCAACATGAAAAACCATATCGGGCATCCATAGGAAAATCAACGAGCGGGAGAAGGGGTTCGAACCCTCGGCCCCAACCTTGGCAAGGTTGTGCTCTACCACTGAGCTACTCCCGCAACCCCGTACGTCACCGGGCACCCAATGATAAGTGAGCAGTAGCCTGGAATCAAGTAAATTCACCTAATTTTGCCATCAAAAAACTTCTTACTCACCCTCACCAACCAAAAACACAATAAAGGTGCGCACTAATAAAACTCATATTGACTACGCATTACCCGTAAGCCTTGAGAACACGCTGCCAATGATGCTTTATTTTGTCTATTGCAAATAGTGTGTATCTATTGCATCATCGGCGGAGTAGTGTTGCGAAGTGTCCAAGTGATTGAGAGATATAGTATTCCCGAAATGGTTGCGATTTGGGAAGAAGAAAATAAGTACAGAATATGGCTAGAAATTGAACTTAGTGCGTGTGAAGCGCAGGTCAAACTAGGCGTTGTCCCTAGCAGTGTTCTTGATGGGTTGCACTCGCTACAGAATAAAAAATTCGATACCGAAAGAATCCGAGAAATAGAGCTTGAGGTAAAACATGATGTTATTGCATTCTTATCATACATAGCCGAATCTACGTCTACTGACATAAGGTATCTGCACTACGGAATGACAAGCTCTGATGTCTTGGACACTTGCCTGTCAATTCAGCTGCGGCAGTCCTGTGATATATTGCTCAGGGATATAGAAGGTGTTCTCTCTGTACTAAAAGCCAGGTCAGAAGAGACAAAATATCTTATTTGTGTGGGAAGAAGCCACGGGGTTCATGCGGAACCCATAACATTTGGTCTGAAACTCGCAAGATTTTATGCAGAGTTTGAAAGAAATCGGCAGCGCCTTATCAGGGCCCGCGAAGAGATATCTGTCTGCAAAATTTCTGGCGCAATGGGTAATTTTGCACATTTGGATCCTTTTGTTGAAGAGCATGTAGCGGAGGCCCTAGGACTAGTTCCTGAAACCATATCGTCTCAGGTTATCTCCAGGGACAGACACGCAGTGTTTTTCTCCACTCTCGGCATAATAGCTTCGTCAATAGAAAAGCTAGCTATTGAGCTACGTCATCTTCAGCAAACCGAGGTGATGGAAGTACTGGAACCCTTTACCCCTGGACAAAAAGGAAGTTCGGCGATGCCCCACAAACGTAATCCCATTTTAGGAGAAAATCTTACGGGACTTGCTCGCATCGTTAGAAGTTATGTTATTCCTTCTTTGGAGAATGTTGCGTTATGGCATGAAAGGGATATTTCTCACTCATCTGTCGAAAGATTCATAGCACCGGATTCTTGTATTACGCTGGACTTCGCCCTTGTTAGGCTGTCGCATCTTGTTGGACAGATGTCAATTAATGCAGAAGGTATAAAAAGTAATGTTGAGTCTTCAAGGAATATTATGCTCTCCCAACGCGCCCTCTTAGCTCTTGTTGACGCAGGAATAAGCAGGGAGAAGGCTTATAAAATAGTTCAAGACTGCGCGTTAAACAGCGTAAACAATATGACTGATTTTGTGGATAACATAAAGGACCATCATTTAACCGCAGGATGTTTTTCATCTACATGTTCGCTTTCAGATTTGAGCTACTATACCAAACACGTTGATTTCATATTTGACAAGGTTTTTGGCAAAGCAACCTAGACCATTAACTGTATGTCCCAGCGGTGTACAGCGCGAGTATCGCCCGATAGGTGCAGTGCCTTTCTGTACCTTTGGCGACATTCAAGCACAGATCCCTGCCCATGGGTTTTTACCATCCGTTACTCACCTGGCCTAGCAGCTACCAAGAACGCCCACGCGTATTCTGCAGCCAAGAACTCACTAAGTATCCCAAGATAAGAGGGAAGCACCACCGATCTTCGTACACAGCCTAAAAGCCCTACGCCGCAAATCTAAACGCCAAAAGGCATGGTACACAAAGAAATACAGAAAAATCCAACATCCCTATTGACTATATAGAACACTGCCTATACAATGCGGTGCAGTCAGATTAAGAAATTAATCGACTGGGCGGTGCCTGCTCTGCGGTCAATGCATAACCATTAGGTAACACACACACTTTATCTTAGTGGAGTCAGGCTACCGCCACGCGCCTTCGTGGTAACGGTACATGTTTTTCTCCCGTTGTGCAAGTGTTTTTCGTTGTTTTAGTGCCTAAATAGCAACAAGATGCTTCACCGTCTGTTGTAAAAATGACCTAAATCTCCTGTATTTCCCTGCAAAAGTGTTCGTATAAAAGGTAGTTCTTACTCGTAAAAACCCTAACAGCAGACACATGAACTCACAGTGTAGTCAGGCGAGAGAAACATAAACAACGCATTTTGCAGACCTAAAGCTGTCATGGCTCAATGTTGCTCTGAAAACCCAGCAAAGCATCCCTATAGCTACCAGAAGCCCAAGGTCTGCCTGATACGAACAGATCAACAGTCACCGCAGGAAGTGTTTCGACCCCATCACAAGCACACCACAAACAAGAGGTGGGGAGGACATCACACACCCTCCCACCTCTTATTATTACAGCATTCAAATCGATTACTAGCAGGTACTTTATCCCGCAACAAAGAGCTTTTCCAGCACCTTGTTTACGCGCCCAGCAAAGTCAGCAGCACTTCTAATCTCTTCTCCTTCCATTATGCATGCCTGATCAAACAACAAATGTGCAACACTCTCTAAAAAGTCATTTTCCCCCTTACTGGTGTACTCCCTCAAGAGGTTCCCAAATACCGCGTGCTCCACATTTACCTCAAGTATTCGATTTCCTTTGTAGTTCAGCTGCTTTTGTTCACGCAGAAACCTCTCCATACGTATATCCATGGAATCCTCAGGTACTGCCAAGCAAACCAAACTCGTGGTGAGTTTCTTGGACACCCGCACATCACTGACAAGGCCATCTAAAACCTTCTTTAGGTACTCGAGAAAGTCATCCACCTGTTTCTTATGAGCCTCGCTGTCCGCGACCTTATCACCGCTCTTTTCTCCCTCTTTACTCTCCGGAGAACCCACACATCTTTCTAGATCTTTTTCGTTCACCCTCATCACAGATTTAAAAGATACTCCCTTGTAGTCCGTGACAACACTGGTCCAAAAATCATCCACTGGGTCAATCAACAGCAGAACCTCTACCCCGCTGCTTACCAACTTCTCAATTTGCGGGCTCCTCATAGTGGATTCCAGATCATTACCTGCAATATAAAAGATGTTCTCCTGCCCATCCTTCATCCGTGAGATATAATCCGCAATGCTAATAAGCTCCTTCCCGCTGCTACTACTGTGAAACCTACATACGGAAAGTATTCCTTCACGTGCTTCTGTATCTAGGCTCTCGCACAGCCCTTCCTTCAGAACTGGCCCGAAGTTATCCCAGAACTTTTTGTAACTATCACTATCACTCTCTGCCTTTTCTTTCAGGGAAGATAAAATCCTCTTAGTAACAGAACTTTTTATTTTCTCTATAACCCTGTTGTTCTGCAGTGTCTCCCTACTTATGTTGAGTGGTAAATCAGAAGAGTCTATAACACCCCTAACAAACCTAAGGTACTTGGGTATTATTTGAACGTTATCTTCAGTTATAAAAACCCTGTTTACGTACAACTTAACAGAGCACCTTCTATCAGGGTGAAAAAGGTCAAATGGCTTAACGGAAGGTATATAAAGGAGATTTGTGAACTCAACTGCTCCTTCGTTCCTGTTATGAATGACCATCCAGGGCTCGCTACCTATGTGTGCTACAGAACGGAAAAACTCCATATGCTCCTCTGCAGTTACCTCAGACTTGGGCTTAGTCCATATAGCCACACCACTATTGAGCTTTTCCTCATTGCCTGACTCATCCACAAAACATACAGGGTACCCGACGTGATCGGAATACGTGGTAACTATGTGCTCTATACGGAACTTATCCAAGAACGAAACCTCATCTTCCTTAAGGGTTATCGTTATCCTCGCCCCTCTGGGAACATCCTCACCCAATTTTTCTATGGTAAACGTCGTTCCATCGCCGGAGGATTTCCATCGGTATCCAACACTTTCTCCTGCTCTACGCGTGTCTACAACAACCTCGCTTGCTACCATGAAAACAGAGTAAAACCCGACCCCAAATTTACCTATTAGATCATACCCCTTTGACCTACCATCACCAAGAGCATCCAAGAACCTCTGCGTGCCTGAACTGGCTATCATACCAAGGTTACTAATCAGCTCCTCACGATTCATACCTATCCCATTGTCGCAAATGGTAAGCTGCCTACGTTCCTTATCAACACTGATAATTATCTTTAGCTCCTCTCCCTCAGAAAGAAGATCGTGATTTGACAAAAATTCGTGCCTTAACTTGTCACACGCATCGGACGCATTGGACACTAGCTCTCTAAGGAATATATCTTTATTGGTGTACAGAGAATGCACAACAAGACTCAACACCTTGCCTACTTCCGCACCGAACTTTAATTCTTCAACATCTGCCACAACATCCCCCATGACACCACAAACCAAATCGCACCACAAGATCTAGTCACTCGATACCAGTTTTTCAAGACTTCAAGTCCAAGAAGAAAAAACTTACTTGTGATTACCGTACACTCTGAACAAACCTTCTATATTTTTTCTCACCACCTCGTTAGTCTTTGGATCACCAATAATCTCTTTCATTATCAAAACAGCAGAATCAATGTCTTTCTTCTCGAGCTTCATCATCACAAGAGCCTCTTTTGCTGATGACCTATATATAGACTCTCTGCTGGAAGCCAGCCTTAAAAGGCGCTCCTCCAACTCTTCGCTTTGATCACCTTCTCCCATCAACAAAACAACGCCTAGGTACTCCGCCAACTCTTGCAACTCACGTGGCAGCTTTTTGTTAGACGCAATCTCATTGTATAACTCCTTAGCAACGATAACGTTCTTGTTCTTGGCGTATTGCGCTGCGAGCTTGAATTTAGCTGCACTTGCTGCGATGCCTTTAGCATCGCTTGAAACCTTTTCCAGCCTTTGTATGAGACGCTCATCGCCGTATTGCATAGCTGCATAAATTTCATCCCCTTCGCTTATGAGCCTTTTCTCATTGCTGCTATCGAGAAAAAACGCAACCCCGGATGCACACAGCGCAACAAGCACCACAACTATTATGATCCACCGAAAACGAACAAAAAACCGCCTTACACCTTCGCCATCCATTACTTTTTACCAGACAAATCCGCCCTAATGTAAAGTTATGGATACAAGCAGTCAACAATTTTGGATTAAGCTCCTTAACTTTGAAACTGCCTACGGAGGGCAGAAAGCTGCCAACATTAAAATGTTGACCTTTATGAACAAAAACATCGCCTCGTCCAAATATTTATCTAACTCCTCAGTGCTACGCATAAAACTATCAAATGCCAGCCAAAACCTAGTCAATCCCTCAATAAAACTAGCTGGCTTTAGATTATAACGCTCGGCTAAATGCCTCTGGTCCATATCATAAAAAACCACCGTCGTAAGAAGGCACTGAAATATCCTGGTATCTGTATCAATGCCCACCAAAGCAGCACACAAACTACTTAATGGGCCGGCGGTGCGTTCAGCGATAAACAAAACTACAGAAACTTAGATCTTGACCATAAGCTCCCACAACTATTATGCAATACGCAAAACCTAAAACCTCTTGAAAAGAGCCATAACCGCTTCTATGCGCATAATGGCAAATTTTCACCGTAACTTCCCAAAACCCACTAAGTGCTTCGACAACAAAACAAGCTTCCCCTTCCTTCAAAAAGACATATCTAAGAACCATGAAATCAAATGAAAAACAACTACAAACTGTTCATACATGCAAAATGCACTGCATTTGAACAATGACCGTATATTACCCCGCGCACACAGATAACGACCTGCATCACATTCTCATCTAACGGCGGTTAAGTGCGGATACCCTGTACCACAACATATTATAATCCCAGCGCGAGTTATATTACAAAAAACAAAACTCCACGAAAAACTGCTACAGCAGCTCAAATAAAATGCGCTTATAACAACATTACACTCCTTCACCCCGGTATGTGATAAACTCGCAACATTAAACGTCAACTGCAAAAACTTTGTCCTACCGTGCGCCTTAGCTACAATACCCCACACCAGCCCGTTATGCGTGCAAAATTAATATGCCCAAAACGCAACTGTTTTTCTACTCGAACACGTAACGAACAGCACCTGCCACGCTAAGCAAACACACGAAGAATATCAGAGAAAAACGTCACGAAAACTGAGAATGCAGAACCTTTTACACTGTGCGCCGCATCATGAGTTTTCTCTTCTGCTATCACACAAGTCACTCACTATGCACTTGTTGCAAAGCGGAACCCTTGCTTTACAAACATACCTTCCATGAAGAACTAGCCAATGATGCGCATAAAGTTTCCACTTCTCAGGGATGACTCTCACCAGCGACCTCTCAACCGCTAAAACGCTTCTCTCACTCACCAACCCTATTCTATTGCTGACCCTGAATACGTGAGTATCTACAGCAATAGCAGGAACTCCTAAAGCAGAGTTAAGAAATACATTAGCACTCTTTCTCCCAACACCAGGAAGCGCAGTTAAAAGCTCAAAATCCCTGGGTATCTCACCTTTATACTTACTTTCAATTACCTCGCTAAGTTTTACTATGTTCTTGGCCTTAGAGTTATATAGACCAATACTGCTTATGTGGGCTTTCAGCCCTTCTTCACCGAGGTCCAACATCTTTCTTGGCGAATCCGCAATATCAAATAACTTTGGAGTAATCTTATTAACACCAACATCTGTAGTACGCGCAGAAAGGACTATAGCAACCAAAAGTGTAAATTCGTTACGATACTCTAGCTCTATGACCGGCTTGGGATTATGGCCATAAAACCTACTGAAAATAGCATCAACCCTCTGCATTAGTCTTGCGATGACAACTGCTCCTCGTCCTCTTTGCCACTATCAATTACAGTGGCAACCGAGACAACTTTCTCTCCCTTGTCTGTCTTAAAAAGAGTAACACCCTGAGTGCTGCGCCCAATAATCCTGATATCAGACACCGAAATCCGTATCAACTTTCCCTTATCTGTTATCAACATCACTTGATCACTGTTCGCAACTGGAAAACTCCCTACCACCGGCCCATTTCGCGCTGTTGTCATTATATTCAACACCCCCACTCCTCCCCTGGAGGTAGTTCGGTATTCATATGCAGAAGTGCGTTTCCCGAAACCATTCTCTGTAACTGTCAATATAAACTGTTCTCCACGTGCCATGTCCAAAAATGCCCCCTCTTCCAAATCAAGAGTAGACAACACCCCCGCAGCCTTCTTATCTAACACTCCACACTCAGAAGCCTTTATCCTAGAATCTACGGGAACTTTTAAATACGCTTCCCTAACCTCTGAACTAGCCTCAGTACCACACAGCACGGACATGGAAATCACATTATCATCCCCTGATAACTTAATTGCCCTTACACCATCAGACATACGTCCCTTGAACTGCCGAACATTGCTCACAGAAAATCTTATGCTCTTTCCCCTCCTGCTAGATAGCAGAACATGGTCCGAACACTTACACACCTGGGCAGATATCAACTTATCGCCCGGGTTCAACACCATAGCAATCTTTCCATTAGAAGGCACATATTGAAAATCTGCTAACGCATTACGCCGAATATTTCCAGAATACGTAGCAAAAACTACATCCAGACCCCCAGCTTCTTCGCCTCCATCAACACCAAAGTCAGGCAAAGGCATAACACTAGTTATGGTCTCGCCCTCCGCAAGAGGGAAAATATTCACCAAAGACCTACCACGCGAAGTAGGTTCACCAAGAGGAAGCTTGTAGACCTTAAGTTTGTACACCTTTCCAACGTTGGAAAAGAACAGCACACTCGTATGAGTATCTACAACAAACAACTTTGTGGTAACATCCTCCTCTTTTATTCCCTGAGCAACTCTCCCCTTGCCTCCTCTCTTCTGCGCCCTGTAGTTAGAAAGCTTAACTCTCTTTATAAACCCATTCATGGTGACCGTAACCACCATCTCCTCTCTTGGAATAAGGCTCTCAGCGTCAATATCTCCCCTATCCTCCTCTATGACAGTCCTTCTCGGAGTCGCGAGCTTTCTCTTTACCTCGAGCAAACCGTCTCTAACCATGCCCATGAGCAAGGAATCGGTACTAAGGATCTTAGTGTACTCTCTTATTAGAGACACCATATTCTGTAGCTCTACCTCTAGCTTACCCTTTTCAAGACCAGTAAGCCTCTGCAATCTCATCTCTAGTATAGCCTTAACCTGCGGAGCTGTTAGTTGGTACAGACTATCCTCTATCATTCCCGTGCTATCGGACACAAGTTCTATCATGTTGCAAACCTCTGCAGACGCCTTCCACCTACGCGCACGCAGCGCTACTGTCGCCTCTGCGGCATCTTTTGATGCCCGAATCACCGACACAACCTCATCTATGTTGATGACCGCAATGTACATACCTATAAACACATGTGCCCGCTCCCTCACCTTCTTGAGCCTAAACCTTGTTCTGCGGACCAAAACTTCTCTGCGAAAACCAACAAACGTAGAAATTATCTCGATCAACGACATAACCCTAGGCCTGCTCTTATCAAGCACCAACGTATTTATGCTGAAACTAGTTCTAAGCGGCGTCAGCCCCAAAAGCTGATTCAACACTACTTGCGCATTCACTTGCCGTTTTAACTCTACTGCTACCCTTATGCCAGACTTATTGGATTCATCGCGAAGGTCAGAGACCCCTTCTATTTTTTTCTCCCGTATCAGCTCATGTATTTTCTCCACGAGCTTAGCCTTGTTTGTTTGATAAGGAATTTCATCAATTATTATGGCCTGCTTCCCGGACGGCAAATCCTCCGTGTGAGTCTTTCCTTGAATTATTATGGTCCCTTTGCCCGTAGCAAAGGCCGAACGCATACCTGCACTGCCCATTATAATCCCACCAGTAGGAAAGTCCGGGCCGGGTATAACTGCCATTAACTCATCCAGGCTGACCTCCGGATTATCTATGTAAAGGACGCACGCATCGACAATTTCACCAAGATTATGCGAAGGGATACTCGTAGACATCCCAACAGCAACACCACCAGCACCATTTACGAGAACATTGGGAAACTCCGCTGGCAAAACTAAAGGCTCCTCCTCATTTTCGTCATAATTAGGACCAAAGTCTACAGTGTCCTCATCTATGTCACTCAACAAGAAATGCGCCGAAAGAGCGAGCCGGGCCTCAGTATACCTCATCGAAGCCGGAGGATCACCATCCACAGAACCAAAGTTTCCTTGACTATCTATTAGGGGAACAAGCAAAGAAAAGTCCTGTGCCATACGTACAAGCGCATCGTAGATTGCAGTGTCAGCGTGGGGGTGATACCTACCCATCACGTCACCAACAACACGCGCAGCCTTCTTGTAAGGCTTATCGTGATCATACCCAGACTTATACATAGAGTATAAAATACGCCTATGTACCGGTTTGAGACCATCCCGAACGTCAGGGATCGCCCTACTAACTATTACACTCATAGCATAAGATAGGTAGGAGTCCTCTAACTCCTTCTCTATGGAAACCGGTAAGACACCATCACTCATCTGAATCTTGAGAAAACCACACCTGTAGGACAGCCAATCTTAGTTCTCACAATAATCAAGGTCAAGGCAATTATTTTCCAATTTTGCATATTTATGCTGGAAACCAAAAAACTCAAAAGACCCTATCACCAGGCATTTTTCACTTAACGACAAGACTTTGCAAAACACCATAACAAGATCCCATACAACTGACAGACATGCTTTCATAATATGATTGTCCACACGATATTCACGAAACTAAGTTTTTAAAACCTCGAACTCGCATCAAGAAAACCTCACCAAGGCTTTTGAGATAAATTAACAACAAAATACGCAACTGTCTGGGATAAAATTCTGTAAGACTTGGTAAAAAACTCTGAAAACCAAGCGTACACTGCACGTTGTTGCGCCACTCGGAATAACAATTTCTAGCTGTTTATGTGAGCATTTGTGGAAGAAAATAACAGAATTAATCTTTGTTTTTGTTGATTGTACATTCTTTAGGGTACTATCATCTCATCTGCCAGCACCCCAATGGCCATTTAAGTTCCAGGAGCACTAAAGTTATGGATTATTGCGACTTTACACGCCTAACAGATGCGCAGCAATTGCCAGAGCATACTTTTGAGGAAGGGGACCTTTCCCGCAACTTAAATGAGGAACAAAAAGCCGCTGTCTTACAGGTCAATGGTCCGGTGTTGGTACTAGCAGGAGCAGGAACAGGAAAGACTCGCACTATAACCACAAGGATCGGGTACATGATAAAAAGTGGCCTGGCCACGCCGGAAGAAATACTTGCCGTAACGTTCACTAACAAGGCAGCAAAAGAAATGTTGTACAGAGTGAACCAGATAGTCAATAGTTCCGGAATATGGCTAGGAACATTTCATGCAATGGCTGCAAGGATTTTGCGTATCCACGCCGACCGTGTTGGGCTAGAAAGTAACTTTACGATAATAAACACTGACGATCAGCTGCAGCTTATAAAAACTGTTGTGAACGACTTAAAACTAAACTGTCCGGTATCGGATTGTAAAAAGGTTCTCCATAGTATCCAGAGATGGAAAGAAAAGGGGTTGCTACCCGAAAATGTCACTGACACTGAATTACAGAAGTACACCGATACTATAGGGCTGCGGATTTACAAGGAGTACCAGGCAAGATTGAGGGACTTGAACTGTGCGGATTTTGGCGATCTTCTGTTGCATAACTTCACGATACTAAGCAAGAATCCCGAGATTCTCAAATTTTATCAGGAAAGACTAAGATATGTCATGGTAGATGAATACCAAGACATCAACACAATACAGTACTTGTGGCTTCGTATGCTTGTGCGTCGACATAAGAATATATGCTGTGTGGGAGACGATGATCAGTCAATATATAATTGGCGTGGGGCAGAAGTGGGTAATATTCTGAGATTCTCTGATGATTTCCCGGAATCTAAGGTTATAAGACTCGAATGCAACTACAGGTCTACATCCAACATATTGGCTGCTGCCACGGCAATTATTAACAACAATAAGTCGCGTCTTAAGAAAACGCTCTGGACAAACAATCATGAAGGACACAAGGTGGGTCTCATGAAATTCTTTGACGGGAGGCTAGAAGCGCAATACATAAGCGAGCACATACGTAACTCTTCTGAATATAGATTTGACGAAACTGCAATACTAGTCAGAGCAAGCTTTCAAACCAGAGTGTTCGAAGAATTTTTCGTGAGATATGGTGTACCTTACAAAATTATAGGAGGCACAAAGTTCTATGACAGAACAGAAATTCGCGACCTTATTGCATATCTCAAAGTAGTAGCAAATCCTAGTAACGACATTGCTTTTGAAAGAATTATCAATAAACCAAAAAGACAATTGGGGCCTTCTACATTGAGCAAGCTTCGTGACTATTCAAGGAAGAATTGTATGTCTCTCACGGAAGCTGGCAGAACCATGGCACAAGAAACGTTGCTACCGGAAAGACCCTCATGCTCTCTTAGGGACTTGCTCAAAAAATTTGATGACTGGAGAAGTATGCTGGATACTGAACAGCCGATGGACATTATAAAGGCAATAGCAAAAGACTCCGGGTACCTTGATTCATTAAAGAATGAGGGCGAAACTGGAATTTCAAAAATGGAGAATATAAAAGAGCTCTACTCGGCAATGGCTGGGTTTGATAGTTTAACAAAATTTTTGGAGCACATTAGTCTGGTAACAGACAGTGATTTGCTTGAAGAAGGGGATAACCTTGTTCATGTTATGACGCTACACGCTGCAAAAGGATTAGAATTTCCCCTTGTATTTCTGCCTGGTTGGGAGGAAGGAGTTTTCCCACATGAGAAGTCTATTAATGATATTACGGGAAAGGCTCTGGAGGAAGAACGGCGCCTAGCTTACGTGGGCATAACACGTGCAAAAGAACGTTTGTTTATTTCCTGCGCTGCTATCAGAGAAATAAACAACTGGCGGCAAACAATGAAAATATCTCGCTTCATAACGGAGCTTCCTGAAGGGCACGTGCAAGTGTTGAAAAATGTGTCAGGCTATTCCTGATGGCATGAGTCTAGTAAGACTCATGCGTAGATATTCAGAACTTTCTACGTGACTTTCCCCGCTGATATGTTTTTTGCTCCATTAGCGAAACGTGATTTTTGCGCAATACAGTAAGGTATTTTCACCTTCCTCATATAATTTATTGCATTTTATGTCAAAAGCGTTTACCCTCCTGCGCCTCAAGCACGAAGTTTGTCATCCACCATCATTTTCTTCGGGAGTTTTCGCATACCTAGTGGTGACGCTTAAGTAGAGCCGCGTATAGCTACGGTTGCAATTCGGTTACTATTTTTTCTGATTAGTTGTGTTATACTACGCCATGCTTTTATTCGAATGCCCTATTACAGGCATATGTTGAGGAGGTATCAAAGTGAAGTCTGGTCAGTCAGCAACAATACAGCAAACACATAAAGAAACAGATGAAGGTGTTTCTCGCTTACATTCAGACACATCGCAAGCAGTTGTAACTGCAAAAAGTCCTGCAACGTCTGGATACTCATCAGACGACGGGAGCAACCAGAGCAATGGTGAGCAAGGGAGTTTGTCTGGATATTTCAGCTATGAAGAAGAGAGTTCTAGTGATCATGGAAGCACATCCGGCGATGTAAATTACGATGAGGTAACTGTAAAGGTTCGCCCTGGCTCAAACAAGGAAAGACTAGGTCTCGTATCTGGTTTTTCTTTTCGCAAGGCGTTATATGACTCATATAACAATGCGTCAAATTTGTTCGGAAGCCAGTTCATCGTTGATATGAAGAGATGTACTTGGCACGTAAACGGCGACACCCTTTCTGCGCAAAAGCTCAGCGATAGCCTTGATGCATGGAGAAGTAGCATAGAAAAGTTTGAAGTCATAAGAACGATGTCGGAAATATGTAGGGAGAATTATGGTGTTGACGAGGCAGAGTTCTTGAGGCAGTTTTCCGACAGGGTATGCGCTGCCATGGCGTTGTTAGAAGTTATGAAAAAGTATGGAGGAGAAGAAGATTGTGTGCCGAGTCCACGTCTCGTTGACGAAATAGTAAGCCACTGCCACCAGGGGGGATTTTCCGCTTGGACATATATGGACATAATAGTGCCCCTTCAGTTTGCATTGGATGATGCTTATTTTGCCAACACAGTAAGTCAGAGGTCAAAGAACTGTGACGATTTGCTGTCGTCTAGGTTTACAAGCGCACATGCTATAGACATAAAGAAACACGTTTTCGTATCCTCAAGGGACTCTTTGACAGTAGTAGAGGACCTAAAATTCCTCGTAAGATGTCCCGACGCCTCTGAGCATGTGCCTAACTTTGTTGTAGATGTTGGATTAAAGTGCAAAATGTCCGCAAAACCTAACGGCGTTGTGCATTATACAGACTGCGTCGCAAAAGTAGCTATACATGCTCCTCCCGGTTGCACCATCGACGCTAAACCGAACGTTTTATTCAGAATGTTTCCGTGCCTTACGGAGATCTTATTGTACATAATAAACTGGATTAAGGGCCTTGGTCTGTGTACCCCACAAGATGTTCGAGCACCTACCCCCACGCTCTATAAGGTCAACAAGTCTGTAACAAGTGATGGCGGAACTGTGGTAGAGCTCTCATACTCTATTCCTCCCGTTTCTGCGCATCCTAGAACGTTTTTCTCGGAGATTATGTCCAGGAACAATTATTCTGAAAATGCAGAGAAGTCACGCGAGAAGGTTGCATCTCAGGCTAATGAGGATTTAGAGGTTTCGTCAACAATCGGCTCTGTATGTACAGAGCCCGTGACAAGTGCTGATACCGGCAAAGATAAAGTTAGGTAAGTGGACTCTCGCCCAGTGCATTAGGGGATGCTTTTTGGCTGTGCGTATACAAGCTCTGTGACACCCTGTATGTTTTGGTTACAAGTTCAACATTTGTGCTCAATCAAAAGCAGGGTTTGTCTCTTAGTGCTTGCATGTTCCAAAATTACACTAGTTCGTAGTACATGAGACAAATACGCCACATTATGGTTGAATGTTGTTACTCGTAAGTCAAATTCAGTTTTAGGAAAGAAAAAATCTTATAAATTCTTTACTTAGATCTCTGGCGCTACCCTATCCACACTAAAGATGTTCTTTTGCTGAATACACATCTCAGTTTGTTACGGATACATCTGGTAATCAAAAAAGTTCTGATCTTTCAATTGTTAGTTGATTTTCATGCCCCAAATAAAGGTATGATTTTTTTCGCTGTTATGACGTGTAATAAATTATTAGTAATTTAAGACTCGTAATTACGAAAAAAATAAATAGAACAGAGGGAGATATTATGCTCTGCACCAATATGTGATATGTACTTATTGTGTGACTGATGCAACGGTTAGCGGTTTATTGTCATATTTTCGCTTTTATACACATTGTTCTGTGGTGTAAAATGGATCACATCGTGGGGTGTGCTGGTTGTGTTCGTGGGTTGGCGCCTGCGTGGGCATTCTTGGGCGCGTAGGTGTCGTTGCGTGTTCCTGTTCTGTTGACCGTTATTTCACCATCACCTTTGAGAGTTCCTGGATCATGTATATTCCGATTCTCTCAGATTACCAGCTTTCGCTCCGCACAAGGTAAAGAACTCATACATCGGGAGAGCCATGTTAATACGACCACAAGGGAACTTAGGACAATACATATTGACAACGCACGATCTTCTTTTATGCCGAGATGAAAACTATAAATGCTCGCCAGAAAAGCTCATAAAAGCGTTCTCAAGTGGGTTTGAAAACAGTCAACCAGATTTAGTACAGAATCCCGTATCTGATAGGACATTGGGACATACTAGGGTTTTGGCCACAAGGCTCTATGAAATAGCGAAAGCTTGTCAAAAATCCAGACCCGTGGCACGCGAGATGTGGAGTGCACTAGCCGCGGCATATATTTCGCCCACATCGGGAAAAAGTGATAAAGAGGACTTCGGAAAGTTCTTGTTGAGTTGCGTGTCAGCCCCCCAGGCATGTGCTGTAAGGCAAGATCCTGCAACCTGTAGGCTACACGTTGACCAGTACAGCAAAACTGATGCACATAAGCATACGCTTTCTATTATGGAATCCTGTGTTTACCATGTTCTCGACAAAGACCACAACAAGTTACTGAATCTATTGATAAACGTGCGTTATGAAGTGGGATATTCCTCTAAAGAAGACAAAACGCCCAATAACGTCGAGGGCAGCTTATTCCGACTAACAGCCTCCAGTATAGACATAGCATTACGAAGTGAAGGTTCGCAGAGCTATGCGAATGATACTATTGGCAAAACAAGGAGATCGTTACCGTGGAGTACTGCACAAAATACTCCTGGAAGGTTGCACATTGGCTGCGTCGGTAAAATAGCGAAATTTTATGTACATGTGGTGCCTGCCCAAGAACATGATGGGGATGCATTGATATACACAGGCAGCAGTGAAAACATCTATCTGAGCAAGTTTAACCTACAAATGAAGAAACCGGATCACATGGGTAGAAGGGTCCTAAACGCTGCCTATAATGCAGATAGTGCCGTTTCATACATTGTTGGTGCGTGGGCAGGCGTCGCAAACAGCTTAGTGAAAATTGAGTGTTTTGAAAGCTCATGTAAGATGATTAGTGATAGGAAAAAGGGCATTTCGTACAGCATTGAGGGCACTGGGCTGTTCAGAGTTGATGGATGCCTTGTATGCGCGGACATAGAGTATGTGGTAGCGCCACACTTAAAAGATTCTACACAACTTACGCTAACAACATTAAGGGCCATAATAGGAGAAAAAAAGTTTGATAGTTACGTAGGCACCCGTGGAAAGAATGGAGAATTGGTTCGTGTAAACATAACCTATGATGCATCTATCAAAAGCAAGTTCACCATCACTATTCCTGGATTAGATCTGTATAAGGCAGCAGCCCATAAATATACATGCCAAAGTTCAAAAGTACCCGCTCACAACATTGGCGACACTGGCGAAAAATTGAGCATAAGTGCTTCACAAAATGAGATTGCTGGAGTCATAAGTGACAGTGGCGGTATTCTCGGAGATACAGGAATCGTCAGAAAAACCATGGAGAATCTCGTTTGTTGCATCCTTGCATGTGGTAGTGCACATGTAAGCCAGATTGATCACCGTGTGGCTCACGGCGGAATTGTTAATTGGGAATCTCAAACACCTGCCAGCTCCGCTAATCATGTACTAGAAGAGCACTTTCTTTTTTATTGCGATCACAAAAATGACACAAGAGTTCATGTGTGTGCCAGTTACACAGTGGGGGACTACCGGGGGCTTGATTCAGCGACTTTATCGGATCTAAAAGTAGGGTTTCGCCTCGTAAATAACGACTTCAATTTTACGGGTGTTAGTATACCTGCAAGTAGTTTTTCCTGGATATCTTTGGATGGTTGTAAAGCCGCGTGTAATTGCGAAAAGTTACGAGGTGGAATGGGAACCATCAACTCAGTTGCTACAGTTGGAAATTCATCCCTCCTGGCCACTGCAGGCGGCAACAGCGTTCTGCTCGATCAAGATGGCGACATTGACGTTGCAAATACTGCAATAAAAGTCGCTCTTGAGAAAGTTGTTGACCATTATACAGGGAGCATTACACGGTATGTTGATGACAGTCAGCGTGTTTTTGAAAATGTTAAAGGGATGGTAGGAAACCCTTTTTGCAGTGTCAGTGACACTGCCGCATTTAATGAGATGCTTGAAAACGGAAAAGTTACATTCGTTCCACCAGGTGGTGCCTCTGCAAGTACTGAACATGTGTTTTTTGTTCCCGTAGTCACACGTGACCGCTGCATACATGCTGGTGGCATGCAACAACAAGCTGAGAACAGGGTTGCTGTTCTGAAGGGTCTTCGAGGGTTAGTAGGAGAGAAAAGTCTACATTACGCAGTGTTAGAGGTAATAGCAAACATCCTCTCCTCTGAAAAACCCCTGAAAATGGCACAGGATCTCTGTGATGCATTAACAACCCAGCTCCTGCAGAACAACTGTGGAGTATACGTGGTTGACCACACATTGACCGTTGACACTAGTTGCAGTTCACCTGGCGTGGTTGATCTTACACACAATGTACTACTCTCTCCAAGAGTGTGGTGGAAAAAGACCGGCAGTGAAACAGGATCCGTTCTAGTCAGTATCAAGTTCCCCGTAAAAGTGGAATCAGGTGCAGCCAGCCGCACGGGCTATATCATATTTGATCCCGTGAAAATAGTTGTTCATAAATTAGGCAAAAGTGTCTCTTGCGCCACCGCGGGACAATCTGTGTTATTTGAAAAGGAAATAAAAACGCACGGTTGTTGCGTGTCATTGCTAGATGTCGTAACGTCATCACATACAGTATACAATAGAGCGTATATGTATATGCTGCATGACGCAGGAAGCTCGTCTGCACCCAGTGAGCAGAGTAGTTTGGAATCAAAAATACAGAGTGCTGTTGAGGAATTTGTAAATTTGCACGGGATATGCTGTGTTCTTAGGGTGCCTGAAATGTCGTTCGAAACACGCAGCGATGTTTATTACTACGAAGATGACGCTGAAAATAGTCGCAAAGATCTTGCTACTTTGAACGTCGAAATGCTGCAAGCTATTCAGGACCTATTGATGCAAGGTAGTCACAGCACAGGGCTAATGCAGTTCGTCTGCAGCCATTTGGACAGGGCGAAAATCGAGATCTCCAGACCAAGAGTAGCCAATGACAGCCTCGCGCAACAATCTCCTGGCAATGCAAGCGCACTTAGGGACGACAAGGGTATCAAGATAGTACAACAGTGCACAATAGAGGTTCCTAGCATTAGAAGCAGCAACGTATCCGCTATCTTAATTATCTCTTACAATGCACAAATGCGAAGAAAAATAGGCGACAGATGGGTCATTGCTGTTTCTGAAATAGATATATCGCATATGCCAGGATCCGTGAGCGATGCGGGTAAAAGCAGTGCAAATATTTGCAATTCAGGCGAGAAAAGGAGTATTATGCGTATATCATCTGCTTGCAATGCGTTACTAGTGGACTGTAGAGTTATTGATCATTTGTCAGCAAGGTCTTCGGGTACGGTAGCAGAAAATTCATTGGCTAAAGGTATGAAGGCAGCCACGCCTGTAGAAAGCAGTGCTGTAGCCTGTGAACTTGGCGCTGTCGCCACTTCGTCTGCTGATGACAATGCTCATGCTACTCCAGATCGAGATGCCGTAAAAACAGCAAAACTTAAATCCGGATCTGTTGTCACTGAACTGGTAATGCCTCCTGTTGCAGAGTATGTAGAGTCTGTTGAAGATGGTAATGCCGAACATCAGGCTCCTAAAAATCCCGCTTATCCCGCTGCGACACACTCCGGCACAAACAGTGTATCTCCTGGAACAGCTGTTGCACAGCATACTCAAAGTGGTTCGGTTGGTGAGTCAGCTTCACAAGATTCTGCTTCTACTGCGCGTAGAGAGAACGATCCAACACAGAAAACTACAGCAACCTCAGTTGGAGAACACATGACTATTACTAATGGTGATGTTGGACAGCGCAGAAAGTACGAGTACGAAGTTTCTCGTAGTACAAAATCAACATCCTCCCTCAGTAAAAAGGCAAAAAATGCTGTCCCATCCGTGGCAGAACAGCAACCTAGCAATGCTGCGTGTGGGGAAGATCGTGCCCATTTGGATTCATGTAACAGCGCAGAAGAAACCGGCAGTGTCTCAGAAGTTAAAGAAGCAAAATTGCATGCAGCGTTGTATGGTGCGCTGCGGGAACAGGCCTTCCCCGACGACAAGAGCATTAAAAAACTTCTAGGCGTTCTAGTAAATATTGCTACAGATGGCAGGATTATGTGCGCAGATGCCTATGTGGGGGGACGTGTCCCCTTGCGTACAAGTTACTCAAAATCATCAGATAACGAGCTCTTTGTTGCTTATTACATGATTGCCGAATCAGCAAAGTATGGCGTGCTGGAGATTGAACTGCAGTATGAAGTTGTGAGAACCGAGAACCCGCGTCTGGCCGGGGGAGTAGTGCATACAGTAAAAGAAGGAAGGTTTTTTATTAAGGGAAACAATGCTGACTTGGCAAGTGAGTCTGTTCATAGAATTGCAAAACCCATAGTTATCGCCGAAACAAAGTGGGATACCTTCGTGGGTCTGCATAAAAAGTGTCTTGATTTGGAACGGGAAAAGCTCGGACTATGGTACAGGTTTACAGAATTTGTGGGAAAGGTGCGTAAAGCTATAGTGACTTTTCTCTGCAAGATATGCAGTTACTTTTCATGTGTTTTTTGTTGTTTTCACCACAAGATACGCGTGAGTAAAACTCATGGTGAGTGCACAACAAGTGACAATGCTAAAGCACCAACGTATAAAGACATCACCACTGCTGTAGCGAATGGCGTGGGCCCTGAAGAGAAAACCAAAGATGCTGCAGAAGCAGAACGTGGTTTTCTTTCCCCACCTGCTGAAAAAGATGACCACGGTTCGTGTAGAACTCCGTCCTCAGTAATAACAGGAACTGGCTTATCAGCAGAGCCTGCCCGGATTGTAAGTCCTGTTGCAGAAGCCGCGCTATGAACATTTTGTGTCGATGTGAAGTACTGAAGCATTCGTATTACAATAACTTGCGTACGCGCCGTGTTACAGCGTGTTCTGTTTGCCTTACGCAGTATGCACTTCAGCTTGTCTGAACTCGTAAATGCCGGTTGCGAGGCAAGATTTGCCTCGCTTTCTAACGCGCGCATCTATGAAGTATGTTACGTAATTGTTTGGTGAAAGCTATGTGATGACTACTTTCGAGCGTCCTATACCAATAATGGCAACTATATATTCAATTCATACAGTATAAACAAGGCCTCTGAAGGGCATAACCTATACAAACATTTAATGGTTATTTAACTGTAACACACTAGAATCGCGGTGTTTTCCGTACAAACAAGGAATGTAGAGTTGTGAGCTATTTTGAACAGCTGGTGACCTCTGCAATACAGTATAGTGCAACACACCTGTATTGTACCGTGGGACACTCCCCAGCTATAAGAAAATCAGGACGTATGGAGTTCCTAAAAGTAAGAAAATGTAATGTATGCGATTTAGAGGACATGGTCAGCGAGATACTATCTCAAGATGCAAGGGATCAGCTTGCCCGAAGTGGCCAGGTTCGAGTAGATGCTGAATTCGATGAATTGCATTCTCTCTGTGTGTATGTTTCAAAGGGCATAACAGGGATCTCGATAGCAGCACTGATACGCAAGTTGTCGCTTCCAACAAAAGAGTCAATACCAAAAGAGTTAGTTAGGGCTATTTCTCATTTAAGAGGAGGGCTTATCTTGCTGGGTGGCGCTTATAGCCATAACAAGGATCTCACAATCCAGTGTTTGCTTAATACAGTGTGTGAAATGAATAAGCGCTTTATTCTCACGTTCGGACTGTATAACACTGAGTGTCAACAGTCTGATAATTCAATAGTGAGCTCGCACTCCTCCTCAGAAGCAACTTTGGATCTTATACGTCATAGTGCCGCAGACCTAGTGGTCTTCGGTGAACTATCTCCCAACATAATGGTGCTTGCGCAAGACTGTGTTATGATGGGTATGACTGTAATATTGTCGGTAGACTCTGCATCTCCGTCTCGTGCTCTCACAAGGACACTATTTATGTTTCAGGAGAGAGAAACAGGTATAGGATTTTTGTCTTCGTACCTACTCGGAATTGCATTTCAGGTGCTTCTTGTTACGCAGGTTGAAGACACCTGCTTGTATTTGTACGATTTTGTCAAATGCGACGATTCTCTACTACAAGCAATAAAGAACAATACAATCAGTGATATTGAATGCCGCGGCATAGTGGAGCAGATGAATAAGTTGATCGAAGAAAATAAATTAGTCTATTACGATGTTCAGCACGCATTTGCAAACCTTACAAATTCGTCGTCAGTGCACTGCGAAGATACGGATGCTTTTTAGACAAGTATTCCGTGGTTTTTTTGAAAATGTCCATCTATTATTGCTTGTACTATTGAGGGAAACCTTGTTGCTGTGCTTAGTGATTGTGAGTTTTTCGCGTTGAAGCATGACTTAATCTGTCATACAATTCGGTTTTGGGTGTTCATTTTATTCTGTGCTGACGTTTGCTAATGAGTTGCGCCTTGGTCCCCTTGTGAGGGGTAAACGCCCTGAAGACACTACTGTAGTGGTGGCGATGTCTGGCGGAGTAGACAGTTCAGTTGTGTCCGTGCTGCTTCACAAACTGGGATATAGAGTCATCGGGGCAACAATGCAGCTTTACAGCGGATCCGGTTCAGGTGCTGGAAAGTCTTGTTGTGGCAGTACAGATATACGAGATGCTAAGCGTGTGGCGTCATCGTTCGGTTTTCCTCATTATGTCCTAAATTACGAGGATATTTTCCGTAAAGAGGTCATAGAAGATTTCATAAACTCATACAAAGCTGGTGAGACACCTATTCCATGTGTCAAATGCAATCAGACCGTAAAATTTAGGGATATGGTTAAAATGGCCAGAACCATTGGGGGAGATGTGTTAGCTACAGGGCACTATGTTAGGAGAATAGAGGTAGAAGGAGAACAACAAATATGGTCAGGAATAGACAAGTCAAAAGACCAAAGCTATTTCTTATTCTCCATGACGCTGGAGCAGCTCAAATTTGTGAGGTTTCCACTAGGAGATTTGGTAAAAAGCGATGTAAGAAAGCTTGCTCAGCATTTTGATCTCGACGTTGCTGACAAACCCGATAGCCAGGACATATGCTTTGTATCAAAAAGTTACAAAGAAACTCTATCATCGCTCGACCCTTCTTCTGTTAGAAAAGGCAAGATCGTACATGTAGATGGTAGAATACTAGGAGAACATAGTGGAATATCGAATTACACAGTGGGGCAACGTCGTGGTATCAGTGTTTCTTTTCCCTATCCGCTCTACGTAATATCGCTTGATCCGCTTGAAGATAAGGTTATTGTGGGGCCAGCGTCATCCTTAATGAAAACGCGTTTTTTCCTTAAAGATCTCAACTGGCTATCCAGAAACCAGATTCCCGAGACCGGCCTATCTGTTAGCGTGAAGTTGCGGTCAACGTCCGGCGCAGTAGATGCCACTATCTCGCGCAATAAGAATGACAGCGGAGGAGTAGTAATGCTAAACGAAGGATGTGTGGTATCACCTGGTCAGGCGTGTGTTGTGTATGATAACGAAAGGCTCCTTGGCGGGGGATGGATACTGAGATCTGAGTATTCCAAAACGCTAGATGGCACGAGCACCACCTCGTGATAATTGGATGCTCATACTGGCGCTTTTTCCTTCTATTTTCTCAGCACAAGGCCCCCTACGAAGCATATGGCTATCTCTGGTATAAGACACAAAACCGGAGCAACTTTAAAAGATACCAGACTACTTACACCCCACTGACAAACGTTAATCAGCACCACAGCTAGCAATAACCAGCGCCAGTCCTGAAGTTTATCACGAAAAATATTAAATACTTCGTTTGCAACAACGCACAATATGGATGAATACCCCAACGGAGAGAAATACAAACAGTCCTTTAGAACACCGGCACAAAACATGTAAAAGTGGCTCGGAGCGATATTTCTTCCATGCGTAAAAATAAGCAAAAGTATGTCCAGTCTTGGATTGAATGTGCGTGTAATGCCGCTAATTAAGTACTCACATATAACAGACCCAATGAGCATTAGGAAAACCGCAAAACCCCCTGTTTGTTGCCCTACCCTTCTGTGGTAACTCGATGAAGACACGCTACAAGCACGCATAACCTATTCTCATTACGGAACTGACACTCTCCAGAAACAGCAATTCCCACTCTGCAGATAATCTTTTTCATAAACGCAAGAAGGGAATATGTCCAGCTTAGGGTTAAGTAACAGTAATTCTATCCACCGAGCGTTTACACAACGCAATTGAGCCCAAAGTTGTTTTATTTAGCGTGCGTCATTTAGTACACGAGCAAGAGGTGCCGTCTTGTCGCAGCATGCATATATAGTCTTTATCTCAAAACTATAACACCTTAGATACAGCAATTCCTATCCGACATGCAACTTTTACCACAGACGTAAGAACTGTGTACCCAATCGCATTATCTGCTCCACCTTTGGCCGCAATATCCATATGTTCCTGCTCATCATCGCGAAATTTCTTAATGGTCCCTATGATCTCTTCACCACAACCATAACGCTTCAACTGCGCAATCTGCTCATCGTAGTGCTCGCATATTACTTCTTCCACAGCCTCTGTACACGCCATGGCAGCTTCTTTTCCCATAAGAGCGGTAACATATCCTAAAGAAACAGCCATTGTATGCCACACTGGCATAAACACGGTAGGTCGCACTCTACATTCTTTCAACTTATTATCAAAATATCGAAAATGGACCAATTCATGGTCACGCATCTCACTGATCTGTTTTGCATCATCGGTATCTTTTAACGCTATTTCCTGACCATGATATATGCATACAGCAGCGTATTCCCCAGCGTGATCTACCCTAATCATGCTGTCAATCAACTTGCCCTTCATAGAATACCCTCTACTATAATCCTTCAATAGCAAACCTATTTGTTATAACCCTGAAAGGTAACACACGTTTGCACGCTGTAGCAAAAATATAACTGTTTCAAGCATAAAATTAAGTTTACTCTGGTACTAAATCTGGCATATTACAAAATCCCAGTGCTGTAGACATGAGCAGTACTGTACGGGAGCCTATTGAACAGTCACTGTGAGTGCATAGTGAAGTATATGTGCTGAAAGACTACACACGATAACTACAACATTCGCAGTGCTCTTGGCAGCTGATGCGCGTTTAGCGTTGCCAACCGTAAAATCTTGTGTGCATGCGTAGACCTTACCAGTGTCTCGAACGGTCTGCGCTGTTCTTGCTGTATTTTCACAAAAAACTGGTTAATCAAAATCCAAAATATTCCGATAAAATCATACGAACAATAGGGCATGTAATGATTTCCGCTTGCAATTTTTACGGGATACTGTAGAATGATTCTTAATTTTTTCATAAAGTTCCTTAATCTAGAAACTTATCGCAGGTCTCCGTATGGCAAGATCATCACTGGGCGTGTATTCGCCTTCAAGTTTAGGTAGCAACTCAAAAAAAGCTCTACTTGAGGTTGCTGATACACTGCGGTCCAGCACAATGCATTACGCTGGTAGTATAGTCGCAGCATGGATTAGTGCTGTGGACACGGCTCGCAGTGCTTGTGATTCTCTGTTGGGTGTTTACAGCCCTAACGACAATCCGGCGCGTGCGTATAGAAAGAGAAATTCAGGACTGTCCGGTTTTAGAGAAAGGATTAGGAAAATTACTCCCGCAAGAGCGGTAGAAAGTGTGTTTTCTTCGTTGTCGGCCGCTGTAGTATTCACTGCATCTTTGCTTGCGGTTACTGCAACTATTGCACTAATTGGTGCATACGTTGTTGTTTACTCTGCAGTAATGGCTTGCACAAATGTTGCGTACACCGCATCCGTAGCTTTTGGTTCGGGCGGGAGCAACGTTGCGATACTGGCAGTGAAAGATTTGAAAGGATTGTCGCAAAAGATGGGCAGCAGAGTGGGCAGTCGCTCAAGCGTCGAGCGCGCTGTGAAAGAAGAGCCCGTATACGTGAACGTGAACGAACTCGGGTTGGAGCCCAACAGTGGAGGTCGTTTGGGCGTTGATCGTTTTAAAGCGTTCTGCAAGAGCGTTGCAATGGGCTTGGTGGCGTTATTGGCTTTTTCAGTTGTGTTTGCTGCCGTAGCCGTTGGTGCATCTGCTGTTGTGGTTATGTCTCCGTTGTTTCTAGTGGCTGCATCCATATGTGAAGCAGTGTGCAGATACAGAGCAGTTAAAGTTGGTGCTTTGTGTGCTAATGGTGATGCAAAGTTGCTGGGCGCTGCTGTAGAAACAGGAGCGTTAGAGAATAGCACGGTTGGCCATAAAGAGGATCAGAGAAACCCGGACGAAGAGAAATGTCATACCCAAAATGCCACACATAAGTACTTATGTGGCAGTGCGTCAACAACAGATGAGCGTTATACTGACAGTGTTGGTGGCGGCAATATACCGGGTTGGAATACGCCTTTTTGGCCTGGAGAAGAAGGTGACCAACAGCGTGAGGTTTTTTCTGCTGCTGTGGGTCCTGGATTCTGTGAGAGCGGCGATGTGCAGTCTGTTTTTGGCCAAACAAACTATCGTCATGTACATGAGAGAGGCTGGGATAGCTATGGCAGCAGTGGCGTTGTAGGTGCACTTTTACATGATGTAACAGCCGAGGGGCACCGTACAGCCCGTGTGGCGCGAAATGTAGCAGGGAATAGCTAATATATAAATTGATACCGGCCTACCATGCGGGCAGTTACGCATTTTTTCTGCCAACCGTGCGTGTAGTTTCTTTCTGTCACAACGAGGATGTGTGCTACAGCTATAGCAGCGTGTCCTTCATGTAAAGCACGTTTGTTTGTCTGCGGTGCATGCGTTGCGTGCTTCTTCCGCCGCTGCACAGGGTGCGTTTGCGTAGAAGGGTGAGTTGTATTGCCTCACCATATGGTTGGTTAATTTGGTGATAGCTCAGCAATGGCCTCTTGTCGTTTCCTATTATCTATTAAGTCGTGTTTCCTTTTCTGATGTGTCTGCAGATAACAGTAATGGAAGGGCATCTTTTCAACATGTCAATATGGTACTTCATTAGCGGCTTTCTTTCCTCGTCCGTCCTCTTGTGCAACACTGAAACACACAACAGAGAATACGAAAGGTGGCATATGCACGGAAACGGCATCACGGCAATCTCGCACAACATACAGAACAAAACAGAGCTAGATACTTAACGTATCGTGTTTGCGCACGCACCATCACGGGACAAAATAACGAAAGGGTACACCTCATAGTGCACGCTGAGAGGGGATGCTAAACACCGCGCGGGTATACACATGCTGTGGCAAAAGCGTACACCACATGCTACACAAAAATACAACCTCTAGTTCAATGAATAAAATTTTTGCGTCCGAAAGAGAGCTCTCAATAACTCTTGTAAATGTCGTCGCGATTAGAGGAGATCGCATCACTGCAACACTTTCGGCGGGTTTACACAATGAAGGAAAAAACTTTCTTCCACAGGTTATAAGATCCCCATTACTCGGGGGCGGCACGCACTAAAAAAGTCCTATCCCATCAACTAAACGTTACAAAATCACTTACTATCCCGGATACATGTAAAGAACATTTCACCTATACTTTACATGGCCGGTCATGGAAACATGAAAAGCCAACTTTTCATACGTGGAAGAATGTGGTTTTCTTTAAATATTTACATAAAGTACTGTGGATTTATGAACCATTTAATTAAAGATGCTCTCGCGAAGTTAATGCGTTAGTTATATACAGATAATATTACGCTGCTGAAAAACAGGCATGGCCGGGTATAAGACGATATTAAACGTTTCTTATTTGAGAGAGACACACATTATGAAAGATGTTTAAGTTAAAGCATACAATAATATTTACTTGCATATTTAATAATATAGCACACAATTGAAGCGTAATACCATAAGTGACAGGTGTGTAGTACTGTTATTACATACTAAATCGGACAAAGTAGGTCATGCTCATATAAATTAATACTCTTCCCGGTTCGCAACGTGGAGGCATAGTGTAAAGTTAAAATATGTGAATATACTTTGTAATATTTAACAATTATTAACAGAGCTATTTTGCCGGTTAAGCTTACGGATATAAATTAATAAACAAATAAAATAGAGGGATATGCGTATGCCGTCGTTGGAATCAATGCCGAACGGGCAATCCGAAAGGATAACACGTGGAGGGCTGTGGAGTGGTATTGCTTCTATAGCTCCTAAAAAAATAAACTGGAAAATGGTGTTATTAGCAACTTTTGTTGCTTACATATTTGGAATGGTTGGAATGTTATTACGTGCTGTGGCGCTGGTGGGATGCGTTATGGTTTACGGAGCTGCTGCTTCGATGGCGGTAGCCTACCTGGTTTCGAGTTTAAAAGCATATTCTCGTGCTTACCACATGAAAAAGTCAGCTGCAGATTTATTGATGGCTAGTGTGGATTCTGACGAAGGGTATGTAGACCCTGCAGTGCTGCTTGTCAAGATACGGGACCGAGTAAATGACGACGTTTTGGTGGATGTGGATTGTTTGCCTGATGCATGGTCTGCTGGTGATATATCATTGTTATCAAAAGTTTCTGATAGTGATTCAGAGGATGCCTTTGCAGTCACGATGGGAACGGGAGCAGTTATTTCTTGCTCTGCTTTATTGATAGTATTGGGTGTTTTTGCTGCGTTCATAACCCAGTCTCTGTTGATGGGAGCGATAGTGACGTCGTTATGCGCATTACCTATGGGGTTGGGAGTTGCTGGCTATGTTGTTACTCAGTTGATGATGAGGTTGGCAACATCGTCTCTTGTGACATATGACTTAGCATTACGGAATATGGAATCTGGTAAGAAGGCACGTGACGTTGATGCTGAACGTTCAAGCGATACTGCTTCGGATACATCAGCCACTGTTGCTGATCATATTGATACGGATGCTTCATCTGGGGTTGCAGCATACGTGGTAAGGGATAGGCAAATAGGTGGTGCTATTAGAGTATCAGCGGTCTCACTATCTGAAAGTGGTGAAACCATTGATAGAACATACTTGCAGTCCGTATTTGTTGGTGGACCTTTCGTTGTGGAAGAGGACGATTTGCCATCTTCTAAGGTAGACTCTGAATCCCGAGCAGTTGCTTTGTATACTATGCAACAACTAATAGCGTAGTCTGCAACATAAGAACGAGGCAGCACATTAACATATACATATGTGTGCTGTCTCAATTCTGCTCTGCAAGACGCTCTACGCGGCCACGTAACATGCTCGCATTCAAAGCTGAAAGCTGTTTTTCAAAAAAAAGAAGAGACCGTATCTGCCCCAACGAAACCGTATTCAGCAATTTTTCGTCCCATAAAAAAAACTACGCCAAGCAAATGAACACTGAGCTAATATACTAGATGAGAAGGCTATCAAGCACGTGTCATCTTCCCAATTTTGCTGTGCAAAATAATGATTATTGCAAGTCGACGTATTGTATGCACATAAAAATCTTTGAGGGGAATAGTCATTTGGAAGAAAACGGTGTGTCTAGACACAAGCACACACGACCCCGTACCGTGGACAAGTATACTGAATATCTCTTCGCCAAGCTTTGCAGTTACAAACTGCATATACCCAAGCCCATGGTAAACCAGACATTATTAAACTCTGTTAATCGTTAGCTTATGTGTCCTCTCTTTAGCGACGATGAAACAACTTTTAAGGGTTGTTCTTCACACAGCGTACCGATCAATGTTCGTACGTTAACGGTACGCATGAAAAACCCGCATGGTATTTTCGAGATATTATTACCATACCCCTCTGTATATAAACAACTATTTGGGATAGTGCTTCACATATGCTCGGGGTATAGGAAGGTATATGTTTCCCAGCCTATTGTATGGTAAGCCGCGTAAACAAAGTAGTGAAAACGGGGCCTTGTGTGAGGTAACACTAATACGCTGAGTTGCCGTTGTTTATGGTATTCCAGGTTAAATCTAATATGTATGTCTCACCACAAAATTCTGTTGCCAAAAATTTGTCATGATGGCTATGCTCGCGAAGAATCACGCGTATAAGAAAACATAGATTCTTAGCAGCAATCATGGTTCGGCAATAAATTTTTGGTTGCTACACCTCACCAGATTTCATAAACAGAGGGAAAAACTATTGGTACCTGAGCCTATGTGCATCTCAAGGTAAGAGGCTAAAGTAATGCTCAGTATATAGACCGCGTGGATGTAGCACATGTGCTATAGGAAGTTTTGAGTGAGCACACGCAAGGTCTACTGTTTTATTTGTGACTTCATAATAGCACTCATGACAAGCAAACTATCGCCCTTATTGCCGAGTAAAACCAGTATTCCTCAAATTATAAACAGCAACATTTCGCCACTACACAACGCGGGTTACTAGTAATAGTGGTTATCAACAGAAAGAGTTTTTTGTGTTAAAGCGGTTCAACATTACTTATGCAGCCAGCATTAGCGTTCCGCTGTAATATAGACCGCGTTGTATAAACCAAAAATGACCTTACCGCAGGCATCATAAATAAACAAAAATGTTTTCGGGTATTAAAAAGAAAAACTCCTTCCATTGCGGACAGTAAGCTCAGGAATAACATAAACAGTTACATGATGTACTAAAAGCCCTATAATCTAGCTGGGGTTATGCCCCCGTAGGCCGGAGCACCGCTATTTTTAACAATGCGTCAACGGTGGTACTGCGGGACATGGCTCGATTGTTACTATTCCAAGTTGAGCAGCAAACTATGTGCGAAAAAGAAGCAGTCTGCGACCACGTTGTGCAGCTATTCGGTTCAGCGGGTGTACTGTTGAAAAAAATGTGGTCTTGCCCAATACGCATTATGATACTGCGGCCAGTCTATACAGCTACCGTATATACCCTATACAAAACACTGCTTGCACATGAGTTTGTAAGTTCCAATTTATGGAACATTTGCATAATGTCTAAAAACCTTTTAGCTAATCCCGAGAGCAGCAGCATATTCAATTCTGCAACGTGGAGTTCAAGTGTTTATGGCAACCGCGGCTGTGAACAGGAAAAGCTCGGTTCCAAGATACTCGGGTTGGGCCAAAAGTTGAAGAATGTTTTACTAAAAGCAGCTATTTGCCTTCTCTCGTGTGCAATGTTTGTTATTTCGTATCTCGCTCTGCTACTGACGCAAATTCTCGTTGTTCCTATTACTGCAATGGTTGCGTGCTTAGCACTAGTTGGGTACGCTTCGTTTTTTATGCTCTGTAACATATTGAGGAATGTGCACTTTGCTGTTGGAAACTTGAGTGGCAAACTAAAAAAGACATTCAAAAAAATAAGAGACAATATCTTCGAGAGTATTTCTCCTTCGAGGCAGAATAATGACACTCCTCAGTGGGGCTTCGGGAGAAGCCGACACGATGTTAGTCTGTGGGATTTGTGCGTAGAGGAGGTAAGCAATTTGTTGTCGGTCAGGCGGCACTTTAAGAACATGTTCAGCGTGGATTTCTTGGCTAAAGTCGTAGCTCACATGATCGCGGGTACAGTGATCGCTGCAGTCGCGGTCCCGCTTCTAGCTGTAATTATTGCTTCTGCGGTGCTGGTTCCCATAGTACTGGTTGTGATTCTCTCCCCCTGTATGGTCTTAGGACATTTTACGGTTGGTGATGAGACTCTACAAAGGTGGAGCAGTGAAATATGTGGCGAATGGGGTCACAATGCTTTTAATGTTAATCCGTCATCACCATATGCTGACTCCCCTGATTGCAACGATTATCCTACCTACACAGAAGCAGACAAAATGTTTCCTGGAAATAATAGCCCTGAAAGTGCAGTGAGTTTATCTAGTATTTCCTGTGCTTTACAACCTAAGAGGTTGGTTATTTCCTAAAAACTACTTGGTATGTCGTGCGATTGTATGCATTGTATCAGTGAGTGTGTGTTCACAAATTAATAATTGCAGTCTAGGCACAATTTGCTGTAGGATATGAAGCGTCTTGTACGTTGCTATCATAAAGTTGTGCTGCAACAAACATACAGGTCTTTTAAAATAGTATATAAACACAAGGTTAAGGATAGGGTATGCAGAAAAATTTATCTCTGATATTTGAGCCACTTGTTATTGCTCACCGCAGAGCAGCGAGTGAAGAATTCATGAATTCTTATCGTGCTAAGACGAAGAAAATATGTTCTGACGCACATGAGAACCTGTCCTCGATATACGAGAACATTCGTTCAACATACAACCGGGTGAGAAAAGCTACACCTAACTACGGAATATACTATCGTCTTTGTCTTGTAAATTCGAAGTTTTTCAGTTCATTAGGTATAGAAGACAACTGCTTCAATCAAGCGCTTCTGGGTGGAGCACTATTTTTTCTGCTTTCTTTTTTAATGCCTATTACGACAGTCTGCATTGTGCAAATTGGAAGCATTGAATCATGCATGTTCGTTTATAGGGTTTTAAGGGGTGACAAGCGCCCCGAAAGTGCTGGTCTTCTTTCATACCTATTGGCTTGGTCATCTTGCCTACCTATGGCTTTGTTATACGCCGCAGCGTGGGTATTTCACGCATTAGAAGCCGTTGTGTATGTAATCGCCCATTCTTGTGCTAATACCTTTTCTGAAAAGTTTTTTAAAGCCCTTGGTGATGCTGTATATGCTGTTTACAGCCGTACGGTCAGCTGCATAATGGGTATTGGACATACGGAGCATGCTCCCGCTGAAAAAAGAACACTTACTTATAGCGATCACTCTGACGGTCAGCAGTGCGCCGTAAATGAACAGGCTGTTCCGCATGAAACAAAAGGGAGCCAAATTAGGAGTATATTTGCTATGGTTCTGGGCATAACGCTTTCATACTTTTCTGCAGCGCTGTTGATGGTGTACGCTTTAGCTGCTGCATTAATTTTGCGGCCCCTTTATTTATCCGCAATGTGTATAGCTGAGTTTCACACAAAAAAACCCTCCGAACGTGTTGACTCCTTGCCTATTGAATCTTGCAGTGAAAAATCCTCCACACACATGGAAGAGGTTTACGTGTGCGAAGAACAAAGTTTGCGTCAAAGGTTAGCTTCTGAGGCATCATTATAAAAATAAAGCGGTATAATGTAAAACAGCTGCGGCCGCTCCTGTGTGGCTGCTGGTTTACGGATAACCACAAAAAAGTTCATGTTATGTAAAGAACTTTGGAAAGTAACTGGTTTTTTGTGATGAACATGGAGAATTGCAGTCTCACATCTGTGGTTCGCTGAGTCTTCCTGAGCTAACAAGTTGGGTCATTGGCTGAGTTTACTGTGAGAATTTTGCTGTGAAAATTGGTAAACTACTAATGAGAGGTTTTAAAAGCTTTGTTTATGGAGCAAAAGTAGGTCTATGTGGCTTTATAACAGAACATCAGATCAGGGGCATACAATAGGGATTTTCCGTGATATACCTATAGCATACTATGAATGGCGCCTAGCCCTGCGGCGTACGCAATCTCAACAGCGAAACTAATCAGTCATTGCTAAAAATATCTGCTGTAAGCCAGACGTAAACTATATTTTGTATTCACTACTGGAAATAAAATTATCACTTTCAGTGCAATAAGCTGAAACTAGGTGAAAAAACACCCTGAGTTAGAACTATTCTGCTTTCATGACTGTGTGCATTCTCAGCAGCATAAAATAGACAATTCTAAAATACAGGTACAACGCCGTAGCTGGACTAGAATCTCACGGGCAATACAATGAACACCCTTCGTTGAACTTATACTTGATGTCGCGATATTTTTCACGCATTCCCGACAGTCAACGGCCGTTGACTAAACGTAAAAACCCTTGTGACAAACAACAACTTTACTACAGCAAAAGATCGCGCCTAAACCCGCGCTGTAAAGCCCTTATAAAACTATCCGTACACTACTCCACCCTGATTATCTATCCCCTTATACACACCAAGAATAACCAACGCACCGACATGAAAATGTCCAAACAACGCTGGTAATTAGCACGCAACGTCCCCCTCCCCAGAGGATAAAACGCTAATATTCGTAGCATACGCCTCCAAACTACAAAGCTCGCTTTTCCAAAGGTTCCTCAGTCAGTCAACCAAGCGACAATACCGTAAGACGATGGGTATTTCATAAAAGCTGCCACACACGCAAAGGCCCCCAACGTAATAACTAAAGCATGCGCGTGATCACTAAACAAAACCAAAGCTCTTACGCTTGGGCCCATTCTTTTAGCACTATGTTCTCTGTAACGATCCTCGCATCTTACTCTGTACTTTGTAGCCATCTTTTACGAAGTATAAATGCCCATATAAGACAAACCACCAAATATATTGCGTTCCATCCCGACAGCGATATACCCATAAAAACAAAGCTGGGAACACTGCATGATACCACAGTCACTTTAGACAAAAGAGCAGCTTTAAGATCGGTAAAACTAGCTCCGGAAGAAGCCAAATCCCCGGCACACTGAAGGATATCAGTGAACCAACCATACTCAAGACCAGCATGGTAACCCGATATGGTAACACCAACCACATAACATGCTACTGCAACGTAAAACATCTTGCCGTATCCCCTCGCTATCATCAAGACAGCAGGCAGTATAACAACAAAGTATGGCACGCGCTCATACAAACACAGCTTACACGGCACAAGTCCAAAAAACATCTCAGCAACGTATGCAGCCCCCAAAGCTAGGAGACTACTAACTAAAAACAATAAACCACAACGTTTCATATGCCCTCATAAACTATCAGCTACCTCAAGCCCTAAGGCGCGGAGACATTCTAAAACACATGAACCACCCTTCACAACACAAAATATACATATCTGGCATAGTTTGTTACACAATCTTGGTGTTAGGATAACTAACTGAAAGAGTGTGGACCGGTAAACGCAAACAAAATCACTGCTCTCATGTATTTTAATGCGCTAGGCATCTGCAAGCCCACACAAATGAACGCTATCATGTACATAATCATCACCGAATAAAACGCCAACACAGCACCTTCTGCCATAACAGAAACACAGTTATTGCACCGGAGCTGCAACAACGACATGGGCCAAGGCTTTATTATTATGACAATGTTAAAAAACAAAAATGGCACAATGAAAAATACCAGAAAGTGCATGAAGTAATTGAGCCAGAACGGACACATGAATATACCAATACACACCTTGTTATATATGTAAATCGCGCTTTCATACAGTGCTACGGTAGCAGGCATAGACAACGCTGCGGTCAACAGTTGGCCGAAAGCTACTTGGACAACTATTACGTCACTTGGCATAGAGCCTGCACCATGGTTATTGCATATAAAAATAGACACAATCCCCAGAACAAGAAGACCTATGGAAACTTGCAAAAAAAATGGAGCTATCACGAGCCCACTGCCAAATGCTGCATTAGCCAAAGAAGGCGGCGATCCGTGTACTATGTAGCATAAAATATGCGCCACCATCAATACAGCTAGCGAAGCCCAATGCTCTTGCCAAGCGGGCAAATGCCCTATCCCCATAAAGGTACCCACCAACCTTGTAGGTACAATGGCACCAATGAGTTTAACAAAAAGCTTAAAGAAAGACCTCAACATACTAAAGCTATGACAATGACCCATAAACCGAACACTGGCAGTCAAAAATACTCTTGTATTTTTGACCAAACCTCTTGACCTATAGCATACAAACAAGTAGAATCCCAGTGTTTCTTCGTGTTTGGTGTATTCTGGGTGGCTAAGAAGGGTGCTACTTTGTTGGTTAAGCTGGCGAGTAGCGAGGGTACGGGTTATTTCTATGTGAAGAAGCGTGACCCTAAAAAGTTGGTACAGAAGTTGTCGCTGCGTAAGTATGACCCTGTAGCAAGAAAGCATGTGTTATTCAAGGAAGAGAAGCTGCGTTAGTGGCGTTGTTGGGTCGTTATATACTGGTCCTTTGTGCTTGTTTGTTGGTTGCATGGAGTGTTGTCTTCTTAGGTGTGCGCGGCGCCTAGTCGCTTAGGGTTTAAATGTTCCGTAAGCGTTGCGTTTCGCTTGTCGGTTGCTCTGCGGGGCGCGTCCGTGTCTTTTCTCGTGGTATCTTCCTCATTGTTTGGCAGCATGGTTCCCGTGTGTTTCGTTGTGTGGTGTCCGGAAAGAGATACGTTTAACGGAAAAGGCACAGCGCTACTCTGGAGAATTCCAAGACTCAAGGCGAAGAAAAATCCTTTTTCGCACGACAGGAAAAGTTTAGTAGAAAAACAAACAAAGAATAAAACGAAACGCAAAAGAAAAGTCCACTGAAGGTGTCACAACGTGCTCCCTTCTTATATGCAATAACAGCACGTTTCGAAGTACAGATTTTTCGGACTGGAAATCAAGGTATCAGAGATACCACGGGTTTGAATACCCACAAGTATGGCAAAACAACAAGATAACATGTAGTCGATTATCCGATTATTCTGTACCTTATCCTTAATCTCTGGCATCAAAATTAATGGTAGTGCAGACAGAAGTGCCTCCGCTCTGTCCTCAACACAAATAAAAAGCACCTGTCAAATCATAACATTTGCGGCCATGTTTGGTTGTTGTCTATTTTACGGTGACCTAGTTTTTCGCGGTCCACTACGTACCTATGCGCCACAATAGCAGCAATGCCTATAATCTTTATAGCTGTTTCTCCAATACGTGTAAAACAGAGTTACTTCTTCTGCCAATAAACGAAGGTTTTAAAATCACCGAGAAAAGCTGCTTATGTCGTCACAAGTATATGGCCTAGAAACTACGGACACGATTCCAGAATCACCATATTGTAAATCAGTGCTCGGATGCTGTGAAGACTCGCTATTAGAGGATGACATTTCATTACCCATACACCCATATTCACGATTTACTTCAAAACAACGTAGGTTTCCCTTTCTCCCCTTTCTCAAAGAGATGTTCTTTCGTTTTCCGCCATTATCAAAACAATGTTCAAGGTCACTATCATCCGCTAAATACTCATCCACGCTTTCCCTACTGCGTGAAACGCTGCTAGAGCCGGACGCGGCACTGCCAAGGCTATCAGATAACCGCCCTGGGTCAGATGCATACCTTATGGGATTTGATAACCTTGCATGGGAGGTTGAAAGTTGAAATTTTTCTCTATCGCGTCGCTCACCCTCCTTAACAACCTGTACACCCCCAAAGATGACATATGTGGTAATGATCGGAATTATGCACGCTACAGCAAACAAAGTCTTCTGCTCCCAGGAAACCATGTAGCTCGTACCTATGAATTCAAGTATTACATTCAAACTTAGAGCCACAATAACAACAAACAATACGGATATAGCAAATATTATGCTGGCAACAACTATAATATTTTTTGATTTATACCCTTTCACCCTGTGCAGTATAGCCTTTCTACCTCTATAATCTAGAAGGCCTTTCGATGACAAAATCTTTGAATAAGGAACTTCTCTATATCCCACCTCAGTAGTTAGACTTTGTCTACTGTCTTCCAAAAGCAGTGAAATCATTGCCCTGTCTCTTGTGATAATCGCCAAATCTAGTGGGGTCCTTCCACGGTACCTAGCACTTAGATCTATATTTTCAAAACTCAGTAGTTTTTTTACAAAATCTAGATTTTTGGCCAGAACCGCCATGTGTAGTAGCGTTCCCCCATCTGTATTTAAATTCAGAGCAGTGTATTCTCTGGGCCCCATTACATTAGGATCACACTTTGCGTTTTCTATTAAAAATCTGGCAACGTTAAGATTTTTTGATTCAACAGCGATATATAGTGCGCTGCTACCACTGGAATCGGTTCCTCTTTCCTTTATGTATTCCGTTATCTTTTCTCTATCTTCATCGGTAATGTCCTGGCCTTTCTGTATCGCTAAAGCCTCACATGCACGTGAAGTCAGTACTTCACATCCTTGCTCCGCATCGGAAAGCGCGCTTGGATCTATCTCGCGGATGTGTTCCACAATATATTTTACTACTTCCGTGTTGTCGTTCGCGCAACTCGCAGCGTAATGTAAAATATTCTGCCCGGCAGCATCAAGTCTAAATAGGGCCTCTGGACATCTGTTGTGAAGGCACTTTATAACATCTATCGCACCGTTAAGCGCAGCTATGTGTGTCGCCGTAGTAAAGGGCATACGCCGCGATTCCATAGTGGCCCCGGCATCAAGCAACATCTCTACTATCTCTGCCCTATTCATAGAGGCAGCAAAATGCATTGCTGTAAATCCATAACCATTGGCTCTGTTGACATCAATTGTCTCATTAGCAAGCAACCATTTAACTACTTCAGCATGACCATAATAGGCTGCCAGAGCTAAAATCTGCGTTTCTTCGTTCCCAATATCCGCAGAAAAAATCACATTTTTTCCCACAAAGGAGGAACCTGATAGACATGGCAAAGAGTCAACATATTTGAGAAACTTTCTGGATAATGGAAGCGTTCCCATGGGAATAGACTTAAGGGAAGTGCCCCTTTTTCGTGACACTCTTCCGTAAAACATGTTTCTGTACTTCTGCGTACATTTTATGTCAGACAACTCTTTGCGAAAAACTTTGGTGCATTTTAGGAAGAACTCTACTATGTTGATATGTTCGCCTTTTACTGCCTCCATCAGCACTCCTGGGAATACTTCCAGGTCTAGCCCTACCATGGCTACAAAACTCAACCCTATATTTCTTGCATGCCTGTCACGGTTCATAATGTCTATTAGATGACTGACACCGGTTTTACCTAAAAGCAAGTCTATAACTTCAAAAGATCCGTCTTCTCTCTCATAGCGTACTACTGCTCTGTCCATTGCGTAAATCACAGGAATTACAGTGTCGCTTGTACTGTAAGCATCGTACATTGTCGCATCGTGATTTGCTCCAAGGTCAATCAACTTACTGACCATTTGTAAGCATTTTTTTTCTATAGCGTAAAAAATAGGGGTCTTTTTGCTTTTCTCATAAAAAACACCCTTTCCCTTTGTTTTATGTTCCCTCCAAGGTATGCTTTGTGCTGCTACTGCATTAACATCTCCACCTTTGTCATGTATAAACTCACAAATATCACACACTTCATCCACATACATAGAACTCCCCACTATGAACGGGATATGCATCACGCTACAACGGTGAATGACCACTAGCTCCTTGCGTTGCCACTCGACATCATACAGTTTTTCCAAGTCATCACTGAACGTGACGCTATTGCGCGAAATATTGTGTAATATCCATATTTCTGTAGAGACAAAGTCTTTATCCTCCTTACACGCCCTCACCAGTGAATTGAGTATATCAATGCACCTTGTAGAAGCATTAAGCCTTCGTATTGTGTCTTCAATAAAATCCACACGTCCCTTATCAGGCACCAGCACAGATGTACCCATGGAAATCTCGATGTTCATTAAGGAAGATAATTCTTCTACAAACACGACTTATTGCAAGCACGAGAAGTATATGAAGAATTCAATGCAATTTTGAAGTTAATATGGGGGTAATAACTAATTTCTTATGAGATTTTGTCAAAATTTGCTGAAAAATTTAAGCATTATGTACATAACTAAAACAACAAACACTGAGCAGTACTGACTATCCCACAAGAGACATTCAAAACATGAGATGAACAAATATTCAACAAGGCTTTAGTAAACTCTGTAACTCTACTGCAACAAAACCTGCATTTGATGTAATCTAACCGAGAAATAGAAATTTACACTTCAAGAGCAAGGCATCGTTTGCATTTACACACTAATAGTTGTGCGCTGCATGAGACAAAGGTATGTCGTGACATACAGCATATGTTACCCAACTCTGCCTAAAAAGGCGTGCCATAAGCTTCATGTTGTGTCTACAATTGTGATTGGTAGTCAATTCTATGTTTGATTTCCTAATTTTTACAGGTATATTCAAATGCCGTGTCGTTCTGACTGATGCGGTCTGTTGTTTTCTTTTTTAGTTATGGGTAGGTATGGAAGATGGTGAGGCTCGCCGGGGTATCAATGGCTCAAATCCTGGTAATAAATCAGCTGCAAATGTGCCTGATGATATAAGATCTAAGGTTACAGAATCGATAATTGACTGTTTAAAGCTAAAGGATGAGCAAAAGCAGGTTCTTTCTGGAACGACAAACTTGGCAAAGGATTTTAACCTGGATAGTCTGGACTTTGTGGATTTGATTATGTCTCTGGAAGAGAGGTTTTCCATAGAGATTTCTGATGAAGAAGCTCAGAAGCTGGAAACTGTTGACGATATTTGTAGTTACATAGCTGGTAAGACTGGGAGTTCTTAGTAGTGTGTTTCTCTGTGTTTTTCGCACTTTTAGGTTAGACTCTTTTGGCGTGTACGGTGTTGCACTTTTATCTCACATGTGGTAGCAATAAGTGTCTTGCTTTTGCACACATATAGTTTTGTCCCGTGCTTGTTTTGTGTCATTGTGGTGATAGAGATGGTTGAACAAAGAAAGGTCGTTGTGACCGGTGTTGGTATGGTGACTCCGCTCGGGGTCGAAACTTCGGTGATATGGGACCGTTTGGTAAACGGTAAATCGGGAATCTCAACCGTTAATAGGTTTGACGTTAGTGACCTAGAGTGCAAGATCGGTGGGCAAGTGCTCATTAAGGGGGAAGCAGAAGAGTATGTTTTCGACCCTGAGTGCTGGATAGAAGATAGAGAAACAAAAAAGATAGATGCGTTCATTCAGTTTGGAATAGCTGCTGCGGACATAGCACTGAGAGATTCAGGCATATTAGAGAGTAATATAAATCCTGAAAGAGTGGGTGTACTGGTTGGATCCGGTATTGGGGGTTTACCATTCATTGAAAAAAATGTGATCTCGATGACTGAACGCGGTCCAAGAGGTGTAAAGCCTTTCTTTGTTCCGGGAAGTTTGATTAACCTATTGCCGGGACATATCTCAATACGATATGGGTTTGAAGGGTATTGTAATGCTGTTGTGGGCGCATGCGCTACTGGAGCCATGGCTCTAGCTGAAGCGGCACGTACAATAACAGATGGCATATGTGATGTTATCGTGGCGGGTGGTGCCGAAGGTGCGTTGTGCAGATCAGGGATCGCGGGTTTTAGCGTGATAAAAGCGTTGTCAACACGGTTTAACGATGCTCCTCAGACTGCTTCAAGACCATGGGACGTAGATAGAGATGGGTTCGTGATGGGTGAAGGCTCCGGAATAATGGTGCTTGAAGACTATGCACACGCAAAAAAGAGAGGGGCAAAGATTTACGCTGAGCTCTCCGGATACGGCTTGTCGTCAGATGCTTATCACGTGACTGCACCCCATCCTTCTGGAGCAGGAGGTGCCCGTGCTATGAAGCTTGCACTTAAAAACGCGAGGCTTGTTCCAGAAAGTATCGACTATATAAATGCACATGGAACTTCGACCCCTGCTGGTGATAGCGTGGAAATTGCTGCAGTAAAAGAAGTGTTCCAGGAGCACGCTTACAAGCTCGCAATATCTTCAACAAAGTCATCAATAGGTCATCTACTTGGCGCTGCGGGCGGTGTGGAGGCTGTGTTTTCCGTTCTTACACTGGGGAGTGGGATCATACCACCCACGCTTAATTTACATAATTCCTCAGAAGACAAGCAGTTAAATCTTGTTCCGCTTGTAGCTGAAGAACGTGAGGTAAAGCATGTGTTGTCAAACTCCTTTGGTTTTGGCGGAGTAAATGCGTCGGTTATTTTCAGTGCGATATAGGAATTTTCTGCAAGGGTCTGAAGGTAGTTGGGTTGTGGGATAATCCCCGCGCTTAACAGTACGTTGGATGCAGATCTGTCCCCCGTTCTCTAGGGTAGTTTTATCAAAGCATGTCTGCTATAGACGCTTTTAATCCTCCGGCAGGTACATTAATATGTGGCATCGGGCTTGATTTTTTCAACTGTAGTTATATATTTAAGAAATTAACTACTAGGTTCTTATGGCTCGTTGCTCCTTACGCAGAACAAGTGAGCTTATTGCGACACTTAGACTTATTAGAACTCCAAAAATTGGGCCTGTGCTGTTCAAAAAGCTTATAGAGCTTTACAAAGATCCCGAAACTGCCTTATCTGCACTGTGTGATGGTGAGTGTAGGGAAATTAGAAATATTTGCTCATTGAGTGAAGCAGAAAAAGAATTGGATTTCTGTGATAGAATAGGTGCACGTGTGATAAGTATATTTGACAGACAATATCCTCAAATGTTGTCTAATATACCGGATCCACCTCCAATCATTACAGTGCTGGGTAACGAGTCTCTGCTGGATAATGCAGAAATGATAGCAATAGTGGGAAGCAGAGAGGCTTCGACAAGTGGATACAGACTGGCCTACAGCTTTGCACGTGAATTATCGCAAAAAAAACTACTTACTATCTCCGGTTTGGCAAAGGGAATAGATAGCGCTGTTCACAGTGTCATATATGATAAGGTGCCTACTGTTGCAGTGCTGGGCAACGGTATAAACGTAATCTATCCAAGAGAGAACTCAAAACTATATAGGTCAATAGCACATGATGGAGGATTATTGGTATCCGAACTGCCTTTTTCTTCTCTTCCAAAAGCAAGTTTGTTCCCCCAACGTAACAGAATAATATCGGGAATGTCTAGGGGTGTTTTAGTAGTTGAGGCATCAAAACGATCAGGAGCACTGATAACAGCAAACTTGGCTGCTGCTCAAGGTCGTGAAGTCTTCGCAGTTCCAGGATCACCTCTGGATAGCAGGTGTTTGGGGAACAATAATTTAATAAAACAGGGAGCATGTTTGGTATTATCTGCAGAAGACATAACCCGAGCATTAGGTTTCGCTTCATTTCCAATATGTCGAACAAGCAAGGAGCCTCACCATGAAGAAAAACTAGTCACCAAAAACCAAACAAAACAGGCAGTAACGGACTACATATTGAAACATTTAAGTAGTGCCCCAACAAGTATTGATGAT
>JBGCXB010000010.1:0-39932 GCA_048496795.1 Aaplasma endosymbiont of Hyalomma asiaticum
CCGTATCTTGGCTCGCCAGATCGTAGCATATATACCTTATTGTGTCGGCGCTGATGATTTTATAGGTATCATGCCTCAGTGAATTTTTGACAGCATCCGAGGTGAGTCTGCTGCACGCTTGGTGCATGTCATGCAGTGAGCTTATAAAATTTTCCAAGAACACATCGGGCTTAACAACATCAAGACTCGCAGCTTGCGGGGGCAGAAAAAAAGAGACCCCTGGTCTTTCTTTTGTGCCTTTACTACATTTCTTAACATAACTAAGCGCGTTATGCGCGCTGGTTACCTCTTTTGTCTGCACACCTCTGTCATGAGATTCACTTACAAAAGGAGAAACACCTCCCAGCATACCATCCTCACTAAAATACAAAGTAGTTCAATCTACGCAGTTGGAAGACACGCTTCCCCCTGACTATATGACGCTGCCGCTCTATGCACTCCGACAAGAAAGCAACGATCCTTGGAAGGGTTCTCCTAAACAATCGGCCACACTTAAGGTTTGCCTTGCTGTTCCCACGCACACGCGAAGACTATCAACCCTGCTAAGTTTTGCCCAGTGGCACCGCAGGGTCTTACCCAACTAACCAGAACAACACGTATGGTTAACAACCCCTATGGGCCACAGAAAGACACATAGCCCTTCTCCTACGCTTTTGCATCACTCCCCTATCAACAATACTGTTCATGTACACACCGCTGTGGCTGGACGTAACTTTTTGCTATGCATGATCCATGGCAGTACATGGGACTTGTATCTCTACTCTTGAGACTTGTACAGCATTCAAACTAGTATTCCTGTTTTTGAACACAGGACTTTCAGGGGGGATGCTAGTTGTCTCCGACTTTTCTATACCAGCATTACCACTTATATGGACAAAGCACTCAGATTTATAAGATTGGTGTTCTGTTGTGGTACAACTAGGGTACTCACTCAGTATGTAGCTCGGGGCACGCCCACTGGCTGGACGCTCTTTTTGTGAATACAAACCACCCACTATGTCCTTAGCATGTCTCAAGGAACCCAGTGATCTATATAGCATGAAGCGCAGAAAATTTTTTAAGAACTCTTTCTGTGACATACTTGTACTTTTCACAATATTGTCGAAAGATTCGTGCGCTCCGCTACCAAAGCGTTGAGCACATGCATCAATCCTAATCCCTTGTCCTGAGTATCTTTCAAGAAAATCATGCGTAACCTTCATGGATTTTTCTATGGCATCAGTAATTTTCTGGACATAACCTTGTCTCTTCTCGCTGTCGCTACCCTCACATGGTACATGACTACACAACTCCTTCTTTAATTCCAGCGCTAACTTACTTGCTTCCAGTGCGCGTGACTCATAATCTTTTGTTACCAACCCACTTATGTACGTGTCATGCATCAGTGACACAGACGTTTTCCACATGGCTACACTTTCAAGTAAAAGAACCCAGACACTATCCAGCAAGTCTACGTGCACTGTCGCACTGCGTCTTCTGGTTGGACCACTGATACCACTACCCACTTCCGCTTCGCTCACGCAGCTTGCTGCCACCATTTTCGCTATAGTGTCTACATTGTCCTCAACACCGTGCAACCCCTCGTAATGCGAGTCACCGCCAGCACAATTACAAATGGCCTCATTCAAATCAAGCAGAACACATAGCATTCGATCTATCTGAGACTGGAGCGACTTGCCACGTTCTTGAAAAGCTCCCTTCAATTTCTCTAAAGCTTTCTCCATTGCTGCGCGTGGAAGACTGCCAAATACATATGTGAACAACACAAGCACTCTGCTGTTTACCACCCTGCTATTATCATCTTCAATGGCCGTGCATCCAACCGCAAGGTTCATGAGAATGCTGTACAGGAGATTACGCATGTTGCACACGACATTGCGTTGTGTTCTGTAAGTAACATGACACGTCGAGAGATACTCCAATATCCCATGTACATCACTACGGAGGCACACACCTAAGTGTTGTTCCAGTGTTCCGTTGTTTGTTGCACTCCTGATATCACGAAGAAGACCTTCTATAGCATGTACAACTGAATATATGCGCAGAGGTGCTGCATCATTCGTACTAATGACGGCGCTCCCATGCACTTTTTCAGCAGCACATACACGTCTTGCCAACGTAGGTAATACACTGTTGTCAACAGAACCTTGTCCCAGCAGATCGTACACGTTCCAAACAATCTCCATGAGAGAGCATATACCTACATGTGCTACAGATGCACTACCATCCCTACGAGCTTTTGCTACTGCCTCACTAGAAATTGTACGTTCTCTGATTTCTTCAGAAGAATTATTGCACCTTTGGAGATTGGATACATTTTTTCTCACGCCTTCAGACCTACCTATGCACACTGCTAGATGCTTCACCTGGTCCAATACTCTGTGCACACCGACCACAACCCCATCACCACGGTGATTAAGCACGGTGTCGCAATTTTTTAGCGCATCACCAACGTTGCCTCGGTCTATTTCATTGCCGCGAAGAGCGGTATCTGTTGTATGTGCAGGTTCGTATCTCTCTTGAGAACTCGACCTGTTCTCCATTGTTCTGCTCCTTATCTCATACAAAAGACTCTGTGCTTCACCTCGCAGAACTTCACGGCCTTTTTGTATCTTGCCTCTCTTTATTTCCTCTTGTACCACCGGGATAACGAGCGCATCGAATAACTTTTTTTCGTAGTGTAAAACGTCTTTCACGAAAGTTAAACAATGTTTCCAATGCTCCACACCCATTTCCTTTGTTCCTGCCGCAACCATACCCATGTACGCTACAGAATGCAAAAGCAGCATTGCTTCGAGTGTTTTTATTTGTTTACCTGTCGCATCGGTTGCTTCTATCTGTTCTTCACTATCAACCATCTTTGCAAGCAAATCTGCTGTATTTTCAACTGCGTGCATGTACTTTGAGTCAGGTGCACCAGGGTTTGAGTAAGACCTCAAACTGTGCACTATACGGAGTAAAAGGAAGTACTGGTTGCTATTCTGAAGCTGTGTAACTGTTTTATGTGGTCCATTGACGTTTAACCGCGCAATAATGGCATTCCTCTGTGATGTGGACAGACCCTGTCCAAACGAAAGAACTAGAATTCGTATTAACTCTCCACGTGAGAAGTACAATTGTGAATTTGCACCGGAGTTGCTATCAACCCCGTCACACATCAAGTTATCCTGCGCTGCCAGGTCATAGCATACATGTCCCACAGTGACCGCGGCGAGTTTTTTAAACAACACGCTATAGTCCAGTGTGCAGTTCCCAGCAGCAGAAGTGGCACTTTCGGGTACAAAACATACGAAACGCAACAGTTCACTTAACCTCGATAAAAACAGACCGTCTGCAGACAGGGGCAGACCGGCCATACTTGTGCCAGGGAGACTAAACGACCCCTGAGCCTCTCTTTTCGTCACGGGAGCAGGTTTTCCACCTTTTTCTACTCTTGCCTGACTCGTATGTCCATTAGAAAGAAAGTCACCCGGCATACTATCTCCTCCAGTTTAACTCAAAACCATGCTGACACGGATAAAAGGAGAAGACATCTCCCCTCCCTTTCCTGTATTATCAAGACATTTCTGCGCGTCGCGCCGCACACTCAAGCCGCAAAGAGCCAGCCTTCTGTTCTTCTCAACATGTCCAGGGAGCGTACCGTGAGTTGCTCAGATGCACAACATATGCACCAGCTAATTATCTGGTAATTGTCTTGAGTTAGTCAAGTATTTCTATATTATTTATCACGGGCCGATTCGTATGTGTCTGTTCTCGGGACGAAGTCTTCACTGTACAATATAATCCGCACTGTGTTTCACTTTATTCCTATGTTGTAGCTTGGGAATACCGTGTTGCTGTGTAACGCCTGTTCAATTAGAGTTCTGCAGATCTCTCTAGACCACTTCGCCAGCCGTATTGACCACGATCCTGTATGACTACAGAAAATCCCCCAGCTTACATTAATGTGATTATAGCATGACCACCCACTCTTCTCGCTGGGAGCAGCAATATACTTCTCACATTGCCCACCTGTGCTACAATGCAACAACACCTAACATCGGACGGCAACGAGAGACTGACAGAGCGTAACTGCTGACTTGGCAGTCTATTAGAGCAGAACCAACAAAGACATTCCCATGTCTTATATTCCTGCGCTGTTTTTTGGGTGTGGGCGAAGTGTGTTGGTAACCACTGGTCCCGTCCACTTCAAGTAACATAACAGTATCTTCAGCCTTGGTATTTGACCTAATACTACGTTTTATTTCACGAAGGTAATTTTTCATGTCTGATACCTCTCATATTATGCGTGTATTGTTGCGCTCATGCTGCCAGTGGAAACGCTTCCACCTTATTGTGCACTCCGTAGTGAATGCAGCTATGACGTTGACGTGGACACAAGTACGCTTGTAAAATTCTCTACACGAAAAGCTCCCGCGACTTGCTTCAATATTTTCGAAATACACCAACCCAGGTTAGGTTCCTAACCTTCCCTTTTGGAACGCAACACGCGACCACAGTCCAGTATAACAACTTTCTCATGCGCAGCGTGGAATAGAAAGGACTATTTTCTTTGTTGTTACTGTGACTCTAACGGTTCAAGACCTCACTTTGCGTTTTTCTCTCAATTCCATGCTTTCTTTTAAGGTAACATCGACCACTGGCACAACGTTCTGCAACACAATAAACCGAACCAAGAACTTGGGTTTCTCTTCCGACAGCACTCCCACAATCTCCAGCTAGGTGCAAACCCGAAGCCAAAACTCGCTCTCAAGCTTTCAAAATGTGCACCGTTTCTTTTCAACTTCGTTGACGTCCACACCAGAAGGTTTGTCACGTATCTCTCCCCATACCGTACAGCCTCACGAAATGTAAAACAACTCCGGCCGGCAAGACAGCAGCGGCATGACAAAAACGCCACTATCGCACCGTGCAGCAGTCGAGGCGCTTTGAGCGCTAATCAAGAAACCACCCTAATGTATCCACTTTTGACCACATGTACAACTCGGTTGAGTGTAAAGTAATTTATTTAATTTAGCAATGATTTTCACGCACAGGTTGTGGTGGGACTGCATATATCCGCATGGTAGAGACTCAAAGTTTAAAGCTTATAAATTATTCCTATAAATTTGTGAAGCTTTGATGGGATGTGCACGCGGGAAAACCATTGAAAGTACGTTAGGCTTTGAAACAATCTTCTCGATAACAATTGTGCTTTTGGACAGCATTCGACACTTTAATGCCACGTGCACACACTCTTATTGGTGTGCAGCTAATGCTTCTTCAAGAAATTCGATAAACTGAATAAGACGTTGCGTTATTATAAAAAAGGAGGATTCAATGCCGATATTTACTAATAGAAAATTTCATTTTCTAGTTCAATAATTTGTTATTTTTAGAAATATCGTTAAGACTGCAACTTTCTCTTAAAACCACAAGATCTGGACGACATTTATCAGACAATGCCAAACTTTTCCTGGATATTACTGAAATTATGTTTGTCATAGAAGCTGCATCTTGGTGCTACGGCCGTATATATAGTGATTGCCTTAAGGTTGGCGATAAGGATGTTTTATATTGGAATTGTACTAATATTGCCGTTTGTTCAAGCCCCAAGGGGGTAGTTTTTACAAAAGTATTCTTCAATTTCTGAGTACTTGAACTCATTTATCGTATGGATAGTGATTCATGAGACTGGTACTGACAGTACAGTACTCTATTTTCTTTTTGTTTGCTGAGTTTCCTCAATTATGTACGGTTATCATGTTGTGGTGTTTCTGAATGCGTCTAATGATTAACATTTTCACATAGTACCTTACTATCGTTTCTCAAGCGACATAAGTTTGATGAAAGAGAAGCTCCGTTTCATGAATTCGCCAGCTGTATAGATGCTAATTTTTCGTTATTGTTAATGCGTTTTACCGAGCTTATACAGCCGCTTTTGAGATAAGTCACTAAGGATAGGAATGTATGGTTCTTGCTCATTTATAGTTGGTATACAACTTTTGTGTCGCGGTGCTTTTTTAAGTAAAGAACATTATTTTTTACTGTGTTTATCCGAACTTTTGCCCACAGAAAAATATACTTTTTGATAACTATACGCTCTGTTATTGAGACATATAAAGTTTATAGTCCAAGAATTTTGGAAAATGTGAAAAAGTAAATCATATTCCGAGCATATGGAATGCTGTAGTTTGTTGGTTATTGTACTTTGTTTCAGGAAAAATTTTTTGCTATTGCTCGGAACACCGGGAGTTTCACATAAAGTTCTATAAAACCATAAACTGGCGTTATACTTTTGTGTGCAAAAAACAGTGAGTAATTAGCACATAGAACATAGCCAAGTATTTGAGCTCTAAAGAGGACTCAGAACTATGTGTTGTGTACAAATATAGAAGCTTTCATTCCATTAATGCTGAGTTCTCAAACCGAGCCCATTAGTATTTGTTGGCGGGCTTTAAACTTTAAAACAGTTCTTTTCTATATAAAGGATAGCGGCCACGCTATCATAAATTGTCTGTCTAGAATTCCTAACATAGAGCCATAACAGGAGTTAAGGTTGTTACTGTTACGTGGTCATAGCTGTTGCTCTCAGTAATTGCTCTGCTTGTCCACCATAGCAAATATGTTTGAGGGGATTCTGATGATATAGTCTGAAAAATAACAGTAGTCGAGCTACCGCTGTTAGATCTTTAACGCATGCGGTTTTTATACAAGTAGACTATACCCAAATTATTTCATAAGCCCAGCCAGCGTTTGTCATGCATGATTTCGAAGAAAATATTACGCTTCGTTCTGGTCTTGTATTTAAGAGGCACGTAAAACGAAGTTTCCGCTACATACGGGGCAAACCATTTATGAGTACAAGGAGGTTTTTGTATGAATTGCACATTCTAGAAGAAAGAAAAACACCAAACCTCCTCAACAGAGTGAGTGTTTTGATAACACTATGAGTATTATGAAGCATATTATGTGCATGGTGAAGATGAGAACAAACAAAAAGTGTCGTCATTTTGGTGAGAGCACGTTCTCTCATACATGAAGTATAACTAAAGACTTGATTACGAAGTTTTCGGTAATGAATGTGGCTCACTCTGGGGCCAGAGTCCGGATTCGCGTGCAGGACAGGGTAGAGGCATTACCTTTATGGGACAGTGCTTTATGGGTTTAGACACTATGCCATCAAAATTTCAATTGTATGAGATCCCTTGTATTCTAAAGCGCATACGGCAAATTTTCTATGTTTTCCTGTGGTATAGAAGATTCACCCTGGGCTATGACCAAGTTTTTGCTATATTGTGTGCCGATATATTCTATGTGAGATAAACGTATTTGCAACAAATTGCGGTATAGGTCATCTAATGCATTCGAAGTGGAACAAACGAAAATTGTGAAGTCATGCGCTTTTGTGTACGTACCTATGTGTGTGTAATGACCACCATTACCTTGATATCTAGTGTGGGATTTTGTGCGGCAGCTTACGCCATGTTTTTCGTAGACTTGGACTATCAAGGAGTCTATTTACGTAGATCAACGGAAAATAGTCTTTCATTTTAGCAGACAGTCATGTCAGTAAGTTTGTAGTTTTTGCTTCAGCATAGGGGCAGCAGTTTCTGAGTAAATACATTCTTTCTTGAAAAGAGTGATGGAATGTTTTGCCGTTTTGGGTGTGTATGTGACTTTTTGTCACTGTTCAGTGCGTAGGTTATGGGGGCGGCACTTGTCTTTCGTGTATATCATCTACTGTAGCTGTGAAAATTTACTTTCTTCTTCAGATTTAGTATTCCAGTCATAGGTGCTAGACGTTTCTGTTTTTCATTGGAGCATTAGAGGTATGTACGCTGCAAGCCCAATTTTTACTCAAGAATGAGCCATTTTGACATGGGTAATTTTTATAGGGTTTTTGTTATTAGTAAATTTAGTTTTCTCTACTTGACTGTGCCCTGTTGTTTTTGTTTTGTTCATTCAACTCCGATTTCTACGGAGCACTATTTTCTTATGTATTAGTGTTCTTTCAAAAACAAGGAGAAAAAGTCATCATGGAGTTTTTGTTTTTATGGATGCAAAATTTTCAGATTTTAGCTCGCGTTATATATGTGCAGCGCGGTGGCGTGCTCCTCGTTAGTATCTTTGGTTTCTGAATGCCTGGCAGCTGTAATATCCTCCAAACTTTGTTAAGAAGTGCATGTGCTCAACATTATTTAATTTGCAAGGGTACATACATGGCGTGTTTCTGATGTATGCAATTTGTTTTTTTATTATTTACTGACACGTTGCTTAAAGAAAACCATGACTCGTGTATTGAAGTCTCTACGGCATGGGGCTATTTTGTGCCCTACAGAAACTGTGTTAGGAGTTATTTCCAAAGTTTGTGCGGTTTTTTGTGCCATCAATTTAGCAAATGTAAATACCCCAGACATTTCAGCATATGAAGCTCTGTTTTGATTCACTAGGATCGAAGCGTGATGTTGACTTCCCACATTATGCTCCGAAAGTAGCAACGACTTTCTTACTCTTTTGGTCTGCTTGAGCGGTAGTATGGAGTACACCATTTTTCCTAAAATGCCCTGTAACCACAGGTTCTTTAAAATGTGTGGTATGCTGCGCGAGTGTGGTGCAAGGAATAGTTGTCGATCCCAGATTAGGCTTTGTATCACTTATTGTCTTTCCCTTTTCTCCTATAGGAGTATTAGCTACTTCTCCCCGTGAGTACACGTATATGTGTAAAGACTCAATCGTAGCTGCAGATGCATTTTGTGATACGATTTGTGCAAGTGGACTAAGTTCCACATTTTGTGATTTTAAGGGATAAGTTTTGTCAACATCGCCCGCCATAGGCTCATATGAAGTTTTTATGCTACAGCGTAAATTAGGCACTTTTTCTAAATTTTTTGAGCCATCTTTGGAAGATGGCTTTTGAGGACAAAAAAGGGAAAAAACGGAATCACTGTGTTGTGCTTTTTTTGAATTATTCTTGTTGGTTTTATATATTTCAGCTACAGACGGGCACTTGTCACTTTTTTCCACCGTTCTTCCAGGAATGAGCTCATTAGGGAACAGAGGTAATTCCGAGTTCTTTTCCCAGTTATAGTCGTGCAATACTCTTGATGAATCAAGCTTGTCCATCAGTCTTTGTACTGTAATCACTGCCTTGTTAAGGGGGAGTAATACGTCATCCGGTATGGGATATTCTCGTCTGTTGTACAAACTGCCTATCTTTTCATAGATGTGTTCCATTTTCTTAAATAGTTGTTGTGTTATTGCAACGGCAGACTTCTTGTCTTTTGTTTGCTCCAATTTATCGCAATCTAGCATGGCATCTCCAAAAAGTTTTACAACTTTTACTAATGAGAGGGCCGTAAATGGTGGAAGAACTTTCCTACCTTCAGAGAATGCTTGTTGCACATAAGTTTTTCCTTCAAACAAATAAACTCTGGTCATAAGAAAATCGCATATGGGCTTATTGTTCTCAGTTGATCTGTGCAAGAGGTATTGCTTATTAAGTACATTTGTGAAAAGTATCGCAGCAATAGCTGCAATTGAGTGTTGATACGGGGAGTTTGCTTCCTGCGGCATTACACTTTGCGAAACTTTAAACCCTCGATTTAGCTCTATTTCGAACGCCAACGACAACATTCTTATGTTATAAGTTGCGAGGTATATCATGGAGTCAAAATTATGCACAGAAACTCTGTGGTCTATTAGTTTGACTAACGCAAATGCTCTACGTACAGAGTCCAGTGTAAATCTCCTGTACTGGCTTTGAGAAAGGGCTTTAGAGCTTTTAAGGCTACACTCTAGCAATGTTAATGCCCTTTCCGTGCAGAAGCGAATGCGCGTAAAAAAACCGGCTATATCCGTATCAAACTTTGGCTGTGTGAGATAAATTCCACTGATAATGCTGGGTATTTTAGATATGTAATCTGATATTTTTTCGCGTTTTTTTACCGAAATGTTAGACAGCGAGCTTATCCTTGCTAGAGAATTCATGGCATTGTAGCAGTGATCAATAGCGGGGTTTATAGACTTGGAAACATAATCTTCCTTTCCCTTTTTACGTAAATGCACATCCGCAAGGAGCATGTGTAGGTTTTTTAGTTCCATACAAGCGTCTTTGATTAGGGAAGGGAGGCTATTGAATTCTCCATCACACTCTTCACTTTGTAGTGTGTCTCTATAATCTTGAAATAAGTCGTCTTTGAGTGATAGTATACACTGCAGTGTACTCATGACATTTTTGCGATATTTGTATCTTTCGACGGAAGGCTCTTTTTCTATTGTAGGCTTCTCAACTTTTGGTGCCAAAGATTCGCTTATTGTACCCGTGGAATATGCGTTTCCCATAGATGTTCCTCATATGAGTATGGTGACAGGTTTTCGTGAGTCTTTTAGGATATTTCCTATTTAAATACTCGACGATACCACATGTTTTAACAAATATATAGAGATGTATGCCAATTTTTGTAATAACATATCTCAAAAGTTAGGATATATAAGTTTATAGAACTTTCTTCTTTAAAATATTTTTACATATTAAAACATGACATTTTGCTGTCTTTCCGTATAACTCAAAGAAAACACGTGTCCCAAGTTGCATCAATCTTGACGAGAGGGGATGTTACCTGCACACTTCCCCGTGTGTTCGATCAAAATACTTGGAAAAAGGCTAGGTGGGAAAGTGGAAAATATAATTTCTAGTGTGTGCCTAATTATCGTTTATGTCTGTTTTGGTAACAGCACTGCATACAAGGTAAGTTGTATCACACAAAGAATTAGCAGTTTCCAGTGTTGTAGCTGTTATGCTTAACGAATTTCGCAGAAGTTGCTTGCGGCTGCCAAGTGAATGGTAAAATCGAACTTGTGGTAGTTTGGATGTTGTGCGTTCATTTGTTTTCAACCAATGATGGGGTGTTTATGTATTTACTCAGAAAGAAAAACACTGCTTGAAGCGCTAAATTTTTCCTGTATTGAAATATAAGTTTTCGGATATTGATTACTATTCCGTGTGTGTTTTTAGGCCGTGTTTTCAATTTCAAGAGGTTTTATAAGAGAATATGTTGCGAAGTAGTGCGTAGAATACAGAATGGTCTGAATACCTATACAGATTAGGGGAACTAAAGTTGTACAATATGGATTTTAAAGGCTTTTTCGCGTATCACAGGCTCAATGTGCGAGTTTGGAATGGCGTGTTGCGCAGTACAAGTGAGCACTAGATAAGGCTAAAGTTTTTTCAAGCAAAAGTCCCCCCTCCTTACGTTTGTTTGTATCCTTCTCCCCCCCCCCCCTAAATTTGTGTAGTTTTTTATAACTAACTTTGTCGCCTTTCAATTTCTATCAACGTGTTCGAGAAGATTCTTTTGAAAAACGTTGTTCTTCTACGATATGCTGCTCCAACTTATGCGACGGTTTATCAGGTATTTGGGGGGTAGCTTCTGATTTCTGTTTTTCTTTTTCAACATGTACTGGTTTTGCGTTAACACTGTGTTCTTCTGCACATCCGGAAGATGAGCAATGTGTAGTAGAAGCAATATAATTCTTTGTTCTGCTGAGGAATAGGTTTTTAATTACGCGACATACTGTTTTTAATATACCTAGAAAAAAATTAAAAACAGCAGTGAAAGCACTTTTAATGGCGTTGAGAAATCCACCTTTTTTTGTATGGGTTGATTTCTCAGTGACGTGTTCAGCTTTATATGAATTGCAGCCACTACCGTTCCGCCGCGAATTCATGCTATACATTGTTGTGTACAGTTCCTCTTCATTAGGATGTTCTGTAACCATTGGCGCTGAATGACTTCGCATCATGTCCGATGCTGTTGTAGTGGGTTCCGCAAAACGACTTTTTACTGCATCAAGTTGCGCTTGTGAAGGGTGGGAATAGGGTATTCCTACTGCGAACGCATGGTGTCCTCCATAGCCAGGTGCTGAATCATGTTGAGTATTCAAGCCAGCTCTTTCAAGAGCTTTTTGTTTCATCTGTAACTCTGCCATTCTGGCCTGCTCCTCCACATGTGCTCGCATCTCTTGGCGACTTAATAAACTTGCATATGACTGTGTTACATTGCTGCGCGAACTATATATATTTTCCAATGTCGGCAAAGACACTGGAGCCTCGAATGGAAATAAGGGCAGAGATGTTTTTGTTCTGTCCCAAAGGCCGGAATGAACAGGGATCTCTCCGTCTATTATGTCTATAGTCCTGAGAACTCCAGTGATAACTTTGCTTATAATCGCGATTACATTTGTGTCTATATGTTCTTCACAAATATTCTCCAATTTAACACGTGCATCATCCAAATGAGTATGCACACTGTCATAATTGGGCTCAGCCTCATGGCCATTTTGCTCTGTGACATATTTGAACGCTTTTTCAAGACTTTCTTTTGCTGGCACCAGGCATTTATGTAGCAGTACATCTAATTCCTTTTGTACTTTTTGTCCTTCAAATTTGCTTATCAGTGTCCTGGTAAGTAGGATCGCTTCAAAAATATTCAATGAAATTGCAAAATGTCCGTGGTTTCCAGACGCTATAGCGGGCTCGTATAAGCGAAGATCAGAATAATAATCCAACGCCGCACAGTAAAAATTAACAGTTCGCTCTATCATACCGAGGACATGCCTTTTTTCTGAAGACATACACCTTTTGAGTTGTTCAAATGCATGCTTTGCATGAAAACGTGTAAGAAACGCGGCGTCTTGTCTGAATATAAAAGGTGTGTTAGTACTTATTATGCTGGATAGCCCGATAGCATGTTTCATTCTTGCCAGGGAGGAGCATATTTCTTTTTTATTTGTTTCGTCATCGCTTATGATATCTGCGCAAAGGCATACGCATAGCAATATATCAGCAGCTCGTTCTGCAAAGCTTACTGTCTGTTCGTGGTACGATGCATCAGAGCCGGTAATAGTATTAAATTCCAAATTTTGGGCTATATCTACACAGTGTACTGCGGTGCTTTCGATTCTCCACATGGTGTCTGTGTTGATTCCAGAATCTCTAGCTGTATTTGAGATATGTCCCAGAATTTTGTAAAGCCCCTGAAGGATACCGTGTACATTTTGTGTGTCGGAAGAGTCTCTAAGTTCAGTGGCATACTCACCGCTTTGAATTCTTTGAATCATGGTGCGTAGTATTCCCTTAACATCTGATGTTCGGGACCTGATATCTTCACTTTTATTATCCAGTGATGACTCCAGTGTGTCTATAAGACTGAAGAGGGATTCTAGCTCTTCTAGTAGGTGATCCATCTTATAGCATTTAGTTGAATGCACTCCCAATAAATCTGAAAGTATTCGTTTGTAACCTGTGGGTTGGATCTCTGTGTTGTGCGAAGACGCGAGCATGGTTTTACCTACAATTGTTTATTACTATTGTGACTTTTTTCTACACTTACATCGTGTAGAAATCTGTGATTGGATACAGTGACTTCTGACGCATTATCCTGTTTGGTATCTGTGTGTGTTACGCTGATAACGGGGGGTGTGTTATATTCGCGCGGGTTGGTACCTCTAGCACTTTGTCCTACGCAACCGGTCAATGATACCCTGCATCTTTTGTCGCCAGATGCATATGCCTGTGTACGTTGATGAAGGGGAGGGTATTCTGCATCCATGTTATGATGCGAAGGACGAGATGTTCCCTCTTCCCTCTCCGTAATGACACGCAACGGCCTTCCGCGCAAAGACATGTTTCCATCTTTATCCAACTCTATTTGTGACTGGGAAGTATTGGTATACAGGCTTTCAGAGAGACAACGGCTCCTTCTTCTCTTACCGCTGCATAAATCAGATATCTTGTGCCACAGATTTTTTTTTCGCTCTTCCTTGTATTGAATAGTTTTCTGTACGTAATGTTTTCCGGAGAATAGGTCGGGGTATCCGTCTGTTGAGACTACTAGCGCGTCCTTTCTTAAGGCGTGGTCGTACGTTTCTCTATTGATAAAATCCTCGATCAAGGACTTAATTTGATCGTTAATGTGGCTAGAATTGCTAATCTGTAGCAATACTTCTTTGCTAAGCATGCCCCCGTAGCACCTGTTTAACAAGAAGTCTATAGCTTCTGTACTGTCAGAAACTTCACACAACGACTGCAAAATTTTATCGAGATCGCAGGGAACAAGATGCTTCCTTATGTCTCTTATTTCTTTTTTGATGCACGAGTTTTTTATCAATAGAATTAGTAGATCAGGTGTTTTACAAGTACTACAAGTCAACTGCCTCCAAAAACTGGTAGGAAATTTGGCTTCTAGCTGTGCTCTTCTGGTGCTGTAATGCACTATATTTTGTGCAAAAACGTTCAACACTGCCTGAAGTTCCCCGCTGTCGTTGTCGTTTACTACACAATTTTTACAGATCACATCCAGTGTTTCAAAACTTTCGTGAGGAGTAAAAAGTACGGGAAAAATATTGGGAGAGACACGTAGCATCGTTCCAGATGGATAACAATGACGCATCTTCTTTATTGTATTCTTGAGCTCACCAACAGGGTTAGCAGAAAACCACATTGCAGCTGACAGTACTTCATATGCGATAAAGGAATCCGTTGCATGTACCATTCCACCAAATGCGCTGTAACTGGGGTTATTGAGGGTATGCAAAGCTGGGCTCTTTCCTACTCCGCTCTTTCTGAGACTGTTTTTTAGCCCATTAATTTCTTCATACAACGCATGCAAACGATCTACTGCCAAATCTGTGCGTTTTCCTATTAACACCTTGGATGCTTTTTGCACAATTATACCGCTACCAATAAGGTGACAACATGCATCAAGAGTGTCCGTGAGATTTTTGCTGTTTACTGCCTGAGTTGCCAGCGTTGCACTTCTTTTACATGCATCAAATGCTATTTTCAGAATGTGTGCATTACTCGTGGGTCTTCCTGTGTGTTCAGTGATACACTGCTGCAAATCTGATAGGCGCTTTTGTATGCTGTTTACTCGGTCTACAACCTCTTGCTTGTATTCTTCCTGGCCCTTTGTTTTTATTCCTAACCATCCCAGAACCTTTCTCACTATGTAGTTTATTATGGAAAAGACCTTACTTTCGGGATGACTCTGTTTATGCATTCCAGCATCGTCTTCAATACTGGAGCGAAGTTCTTGCTCACTATTTTTCTGTTCAACCTTTTCACCAGGGAAAAACGGTATATCAGCAGGTTTCCCCGATGCAACAAGCGAGCTGTGCATGTCTTCACATGGCGTTCCCAAAAGGCTGAGTGCGCGCGACACAGACACAGCTACTTTTTGCAGACTAATGAAGCTCCTCTCTTTTTCATCTAGATTTTTTAGAATCTCAACGCACAGCTTATAAGCTTCTTGCAATTTGTTTGTTACCGTTAGGGGACTAAGAAAATATGACCGCTCCAACACGCACATTTCCATAGTATCGTTCAGATGATTTTTAAGGGATTCCAGATTATGATCTGAATTTTCATCCGAAACCTCATGCGCTTTCAGCGCAGCTTCATATGTTAAAACCGCACAAATTTCACTGCGCGACAGACCGTGTACTATTCTTTCGGAGGCGCAGACTGCCTCGGTGTCGCTTACACCGCAATTGGATTGTGTAACATGATTTGATAAAAGATAACAAATCGCACGGCAAGACATGATTGCCGCTTCAGTATTGATATCGCTAACATAGCCAGTTTCGCTGTTAGGGTTGCTGCGATGCTGAAAATCATACAGTGAATTTAAACAAGAGAGCAAAAGGTCCCTCACGCTAGGTGCAACTGAGTACTCACTTATAAGGTCATTTAAGTTCAAGTACTCCAATCTTGCGCGAGCTTCGGCCACGCACTTGCTCATGGTGGCTATTGATGCATACCTGCCAGCGCTTCTTCCCTCTTCACACAATGCCATTCCATTGAGCGCTGCTTCTAATATGTTCACAAATCGTTTTGTGCATTCTATAGCGTTAAATAATTCTCTGGTTTTTGTCCTCGGGGCTAGTTGCCCTACTTCAGACATGATTTTTATCGCGATAGTTGCTGCACTGTTTAAAAATGTGGATGTTACCTTACTATTTTGAATAGGCCCTACCATCTTCGCATGGCTTATAGAAGAGAAAGCACGCTCTGCTTCGTGAACTAGTTTTTGCTTTATTTCCTCTGTTGTAGGTTCGATTTTTTCTTCATCTTCTGGTGTTGTACTCTCGAGAAATGAATCCACCCCGGGCATTTTATGAAGCGACTCAGCATTGGGTCTTTCACAACGTCCAATTGCAACATATACACTGTTCAAGTTCCCTGCTGCGACAAGTGCGCTCTCTATGTCAGCCAAAAAAGCCACTTCGTCTTCTTTTGTTTTGTATACCGTACTCCTTTCTTTTGCTTGTGTTGCGGTACTTTCCAGGAAATTTCTTAAATCTGTGATTAAATATCCTAATCCAGGTGATATAGAGGATTCAGGGCGCACTTTTAGATCTAACATTAAATAATCTGTTTTTTCCCCAGCGATCATTCTAGTTTCCGCTGAATTTAACCCTATCGTATCTGCGTCAGCGTTATTGTTCTCGAGTGGATTACCACATGCAGCTGCAACAGTTTCAGAGCTCTCTTCTGGAAAAAGGCGTGCTTCCTGCATATTCGTGGCTGTCACTAATTGAAAATCAACATCATCTACTGTGTAATTATTTAGTTGAGACAGACCTTCTTCATCACGGAGCGTAGACTCTTCGGTTTTTTTGGTACCGTCATTTATTTCTCCATAACTGTAAATTTTGTTTGTGGAACCAATTATCGTGCTTATTAACATTAACACGTAATTGCTATGACGTGTAAAACTACTGCTTCTTGCAATACGTAAGCCATCAATTCCTTCGTATAGTACGCGCCTTTTTTCAGCTGCAATATCCCGATCTTCGCACCTGCTTATGTCCTCCATTAGCAACGTAAAAAGTGATAGTAAACCGGATGTTCTTTCTAGGATTTGCCAATTACTTGGACAAAGTCCAAGTAAACTCGGGCGTGCCGAGCTGGCATACCCGAAAGGGTAAGAATGAACCATAGTGGGAAGCGATGACATGTCTAATAGAGCCTCGCTGCCGAGTTCGGACAATCTGGAAACCCATATTGCAAATTCATGAGTTTCATATCCTGTCGTGACGCTCTCAGGAATTAGAGATACGTCATTGTTGTTGTCGTCACTGGAGATGCTATTCAGCAAAGTGTTTGCAATGGCCACGTCTATGTTTACATGATGCCGTTCAGGAAGCGCAAAGGTGTCATTGAACTGTTCCGCGGCAATCCCACCACTTTTTTGCTGTTTTCTTGATTCCAAAATCTCATGTACTGTTTCTATGCAATGTCTCAGCGAGGGATACACTACATGTTTAGTTCCTCTAATATTCGATAATAAACCCAGGGCTCTGGTTAATGTACTCAGCACCAGATTTATATGATTTTCCGTGTCACCAGCAGCTAAGTTTGCAATACAGCCTTCTACAAGAACTCTAACATGAAAAAGCCTTATATCAACGCTCTTAGCACATGTTTGTGGCGTCAGTGCCTTATCTAGTGATACCAATTGGTCTAAGACATAAGTTATACTTGCATCGTTGCCTTCCACGTACTGTGCCGCGCAAATTCCACGCAAGTCATCTTCTGTACTTTTTGATATCTCATGTATCTGTCTTAACTTGTTACTTGCTCCCTCAGTTATATCCTGAGACAGCAGCAAAGCCACTTTTTTTGATATTCCATAAAAGACTTGTGCAAGTGCAGTTTCATCTAATTTGCTCACGTGCAGCAATTCCGTATGGCATACTAGCTCTGTATCTTTTTTTAATTCTTGCAAAATTACAGTTAGCAATGGCTCGTTCCTGAGCAAATAGCAAACCTCGTTTGTCAAGCAGTGCATGCTAGTAATTTTATTCAGCAAATTGCGTACCCATACCTCCGTGTCGGTGACTGTTTTTATTTTTTTCTCTTGTTTCCTAGATCCAGTGTTTCTGTCACATATCATTCCGTTAATGACACGTGGTCCACGTTGTTGTTGCAGAGTTTTTGTTACCACGTAGTTTACACGAGCAATTTCCTGCGCGATGTCATTAAAATTAGTGAACACAGTAGGGGAAGCCTGTTTCAGTATGCTAGAGAAGCGTCTCAGCATTCTTAATATCAGTGCTAACAGAGGACTTTCATCTGTCGCATAGCTAGTAAGCATACTTGCAGACAACGACATAAGCCTTTTTATTTCAGTATTGCTACTGTCTATGTGTTCTCCAATCTTCTTTAGCAAAACTGCAAGTTCAGGCAAATGTTGGCTTTTTATTAGGGCACTTTTTTGTTTAGTGCCGTTTTCACTTCCATTCCATTGAGAATTGTCAAGTTCAACAACTTTTTGAAAAATTATCGATGCTATGTTCTCGAGTAATGCATTTCCTCTATCACCGCTTAGGGATGGAACGTGCAATTCTATGGTATCGGTTTTGGTGCGAGCATCCTGCAGGTATCTTGTAAGTATTTTCTGAGCATCGGTATATGTATCAAGCGCTATATCGCCTACTAGGGCTTCGTCTAAAACCTTATCCAGAGCACGCAGACATCCTACATCATCCTGTATGCTGTAACCAGCACTATCACAACTTGCCTTTAAAGATCTTAAAACCGCAGCGAAGGAAGCGCTCCGGTTGATTTCTTCGGCTGTTGAAGCACCGCCGTATCTTAATGCACAGTACAGCACTGATACGGAGTTATAGACACGTTTTTTTCGCTCCCCCTCATCTTCGGGATATTCAGTTTCGTGGCCCTCTGCGGGTGGCACATAACCTTCCACTGCGTTTACATTAGGTGACGTACGAGCTCGCGTTGAAGACGCTGCTATTGAGCTTGCCATAATACCACGAGCCCAGACATCCGATTGAGTTATTATCGTATCGTTACCAACAACTCTAACTTTTATGATGTTGTTTTCGATAATGTGTATTATATGCTCTAGATGTTGTTGAATTTCGTTTTCGAGTATGTTTTCACTGCCTTTTAAGCGTTCTACTTGTGATAAAAGTTGCTCATAATCAATAAATGCCTTCAGTGCTTTTGGATTGTGTAGAGCTCTTATGGTGTTGTGCAGCGAATTGGAAAGTGCAAGTATCTCGCACGGCATATCCGTGTTCGATTCTGACTCACAGCTTCTTTTTATTGTCTCGAACGAAGTCTCTAGTTTGCATGCAATTTCTTCTATCGCGGCATACTCCACTATACACCCTGTATGCTTGATTGTTGTAGAAACACCCCTCTTTTTAGGTAGGTAGTTCGTAATTGAAATATACGCAACTAAATCGGTTACCGTCTTCTCAGTTAATGGTTCTGCAATAGCAATCTGCCTTGGTTTTTTGTTTGTGAGCTCTGCAAACGAAGCCAGGAACTGAGTAGCTTTTTGTGGGAGCTGTAGAGCTGTTCCTATTGTGTCACTTGCTTTTTCAACGTACGACATAGCCTTTGCGACGGCGGTCATTCCGCTCCTGAAGCAACCTACTATTCTCGTAGAAAACGCCATTGCTCTTTACCGTGTTGAAGCGAGGAAATCTATTTTTTGTTGCGCATGTGGCCACACTGCTCATCGAGCACAGAACATAGGAAAAGATGCTATGAATACTTAGAAGCACAAAGACTAAATGCAGCACACGAGCGATCAAAATCAACATACCAGTAAGCACGAACACCGCGAGCCCGGCACTGCAAAGAACCAAGAACAAGAGACCCCTGAACTATGCCTCACAACGAATGACATCGGCCAGTATAAACCGCGCATCGACTGTATCAATTAATAAATTATATGTCAAGCTTAATAAATTAAGCTTTAGTTCTTCCAGATTAATAAAATCTTGAAAGTTAGCCTATATACTCAGGCAGAGTGCCGTTCCTGCAGGAAGAAACCGGCCTTCTTGTTTCTTTCTTGTAAAAATTGTTTTCCATTTGTAGTAGGCATTTGTTGGATAGCAGTCGTGTGGTGAAAGTGGCTTTGTTTGCTGTTTGACATGTGTAGAATACATGGTAAGATCTGGCTTTTCTGGTATGGCGGTTGTTGTTATGTCAGGTGTGGAAAATTGTGGGCTTACTATCACCGATGGTGCTGTTAGTAAGATAAGGTCAGTCTTGGAGGGGGAGGAGAGTCCTTCGTTGCTCCGGCTTTCTGTTCAAGGTGGTGGTTGTGCTGGGTTTAAGTATGAGTTTACAACTGAAAGCTTGGATGGCTATGATGACTCGGATGAAGGTGACGAATTTGATGACGTGGATGGTGACGATGAAGAGGATGGGATAGACGAAGTAAGCGGTGGGTCGGACCTAGTTCTTTCTGACCATTCAGGAGCCCCTATTTTGCTCATTGATCGTTACTCTAGGAAATTTCTAGAAAATTCTACCATTGACTATGTAGAAGACATGAATGGTTCAAGGTTTGTAGTGAGCAATCCTGGTGTAAAGTTTGGGTGTGGTTGTGGGAACAGTTTCTCGTTGTAAGAGGGGTGCTTCTCCTGGCTTGAGATGGACGGAGATCTCTGAAGCGCTGAAATTGTTTATCATTACGCTCCTCGCTATAGGTGCATTTAGGAGTTTTGTTTTTGAGCCCTTCCATATACCGTCGGGTTCTATGAAGAGCACTTTGCTTGTAGGTGATTACATATTTGTAAGTAAGTACAACTACGGTTATAGCCGGTACTCGACGGTTCTTTCTCCTATAATTTCAAAGGTCCCTGCGCTTTCGTGGGAAGGTAGGTTTCTCTATACTGCACCCCAAGCTGGTGATGTTGTGGTGTTTAGACTCCCGTCTGATCCTGGAACAAGCTACATAAAGAGGGTAATAGGGTTGCCCGGTGATACTGTTCAGGTGAAGGGTGGACATTTGTACATCAATGGGGAGGAGATGGGGTATGAGAAGGCCGATGACTTCATAGAGGGAGGGAGAGCGATAAAGCGATATGTGGAGACTCTCTATAATGGGAGGTCGTATGAAGTCCTAAGTGAGCGTGAAAACAGCTCATTGGATAACACACCAGTGTATCGGGTTCCCGAGGGGCATGTGTTCGTTCTGGGCGATAATAGAGATGATTCACGTGACAGCAGGTTTGTTACAGAAGTTGGCAATATACCGATTGAGAATATAGTTGGAAAGGCGATGTTGGTAGTGCTCTCATTTAGAAGAGGTGAGGGGTGGATGCCGTTTGTGATCAGGACTGATAGGATATTTCACAGGGTGAGGTAGTTGCTTGATTATGTATCTTCTTCGAAGGCTCTACAAGGGTGTCAGTTCAGCAGTGCGGGGGTTCTTTCTTACATTGGCTGCAATGTTTAGACCGAAGGTGACGCTGAGATATCCGTCCGAAAAGGGCCCTTTGAGCACAAGGTTTCGTGGAGAACACGCGCTTAGGAGATATGAGAGCGGTGAAGAGAGGTGTATTGCGTGTAAGCTTTGTGAGGCTATATGTCCCGCTCAAGCCATAACTATAGAGGCTGGTGAAAGGGAGGATGGTAGCCGTCGTACCACCAGGTATGATATAGATATGACGAAATGTATATACTGTGGATTCTGCCAGGAGGCTTGCCCGGTGGATGCGATTGTAGAGGGGCCTAACTTTGAATATGCGACAGAGACTAGAGAAGAGTTAATGTACAATAAACAGAAGCTCTTGGACAATGGTGAGATCTGGGAAGAGGCTTTGCGCTATAGGATCAAGAAAAACCAGCCGTATTACTAAAATCCCGTGGACTTTACGAAGCAGCACGGGGCGGGGATAGCTGGTTAAATTGCTTGCCTGCGACTTGTTTATTTTGTGTGGTATACGGGGTGCTTGCTGGTTTGCGGCCTCTCTATCAGCGTACCCGGGTGATGTTCCGTAAAATGGGTTTGATGTTGTGAGGGCAATGATTTGCAGTGTAAACACATCAAGAGTCGCTCATATTATTTTACTTTTTGCATAGGGTAGGCAATCAAAATAAAAACAGGGATTGAGCGCTACGTACGTGTTTGTGGTCAATTATATAAAATGTGCAAACTAAAAGTAATACTCAAAAATTTTGCATTTTAGCTCTAAGAAGGCGGCGATTTGTGTTGGCTGGAAGATTTTTTTATTAAGAAAAGAAGTGTATGCGATATAAGTTCATACTCTTTTCAACGATCTATCTTTACGCAGTGTTTTTCCGGCGGGAAAAGAAGTAGATTTCCTATCAAAACGGCATTGTCATATACCCTATCTATCTTACAAATGTTAAGTGTACCACTTGTATAGTGCATGCCATTTGTAGGAAACTAACACAAATTATAGCCAGAATAACAGCACCGGTGTCTCTGTGCTCTGGGCGCGGCTTTGTAGCAGAACGCCTTCAAATGGTTATACAAATGAACAGTGTTCTTCAATGAAGAGTTATTTGCTTGTAGATGAAGCGCGTAGAAATATGCTTATTTCTTTGCTTGATACGTCTGTATAGCCTGATAATGATCTTGAATCCATCTCCACTGCGTAATCTAAAGTGTTCAAAAGAGTTTGCTGCTTTATAGCAGATTCCCATTGTTCTACGGCTTCGTACGCTTCGGCACTGTGCGTATATATTATTGCTTCTGCATAGTTCAGCATTCCAACATTGCACTGCTTTCTACCACTTTGGATAAGTCTGATTACGTCGCGTGCAATGCCTTCAAGCTTTAAATCCTTGGTAATTTCAGGGTTTATAGCAACTACTCCTATTGTGATACCATTCGAAACTATGGGGCACGCATACTCACTATTTACTTTTAAGCACATGGAAAATTCATTTGAGCAGATCACGAAGTGCTCACCTTCTTTACTACCCAACAGAAGCTCGCCTTGTTCCGTTATTTTCCAAGCGCCAGATCTGACAAGAGGGATGATCTTCTTTATTTGATCAGGGATACGCTTGCCTAATAGTGGAAAGTTTAGCTTCAAATCAAAAGATGCTATGTTTTCCACGTTTTCAGATACTACGAGCCGCTTTATATTCAATTCGTTCAGTATAATTTCCCTATACTCTTTGGCTAAATTTGATAGCTCGGGGCAATTGTACGGGTATAAAACCATCTCGCCAAGAGGCTGTCTTACTCGTATGTTGTGAGCATTTCTCAGAGCCAAAGCATGGCTACATATGTCCATTGACAGCTTCATGCTGCGGGCGTTTCGAACATGTTCAGGGCATATTTGTAGTGCACTGGCACAGGGAAAACTGGATAGATGCACAGACTCCTCCTGTTGGAAATCTAACCCTAACCATATGGATTCAGATGTGAAGGGCAAAAACGGCGCCGCTACTCTCACTAAATAATGCAGCACTGTATATAACGTATTATATGCATCAAATTTGTCCTTGGATTTCTCTGCAGCCCAGAATCTATCTCGGCAACGTCTTATATACCAATTGTTAAGCTTGTCAGAAAATCGCACAATCTCGGCACATACTAGCTTTATGTCATACGGGGACGGATCGTTTTCATACTGTGTTTCCATTGCCTCCAACACACTCTTCACCATGAACATACATTCGTACAGTATGTACTGATCCATTATGTTATTAAGCCCCTCCAAAGCGGAAACCATACGTCCACGGATGCCATCTGCATTTGCATAAACAGTAAAGAAGCAATAGCTGTTCCAAATGGGCTTTACCACGCCCCGAAGCACATCTCTAATGACTTCACCATCTCTGTCTAAAAGCAAGTCCCCACCTGAAGATACCGGGTTTGAAAGCATCATGAATCTTACTGAATCTGCGCCATATTTCTCAAACATCATCATAGGATCGGGATAGTTGTTCAGTCTTTTGGACAGCTTCTGCCCTTGTATATCCAGTACCACACCATGACATATACAGTTAAGAAAGGGGGGTTGATTAAAAATACCGGTGGAAAGGACAAACAATGTATAGAACCAACCACGAGTTTGTGCAATATACTCAGTGATGAAGTCAGCGGGAAAGTTGTCTTCAAACTTCTCTTTGTTTTCAAAGGGATAATGAACCTGAGCATACGGCATTGACCCGGATTCAAACCAGCAATCTAGCACATCGGGCACTCTTCTCATCATTGACTTCCCAGTAGGGTCGTCGGGGTTGGGGCGAACAAGGTAGTCTATGTACGGTCTATGCAGATCATCTATCGGTCCAAAGTCTTCTTCGAGTGCCTTCACGTCCGGAAATGATTTTTTTATTGAACCGTACACATCAATTCTTGGGTACTTCGGGTCGTCAGACTTCCACACAGGCACTGGGGCTCCCCAGAATCTATTTCTCGAAATGGACCAATCCTTCACGCCTTCTAACCACTTACCGAACTGTCCATCTTTTACGTGATCAGGCACCCAATTAACTTGTTTGTTAAGCTCCAGCATCCGGTCTCTCAGTTTTGTCACTTCCACGTACCACGATGGCATTGCCCTATATATTAGAGGGGTATCGGTGCGCCAGCAATGAGGATAATTATGCGTGTACTGACTAGTTTCAAACCATGAACTTCTGCCCTTTAAGTATTTAATTATCTCGTCATTTACTTCAAATATGTGACGTCCCTTAAAATCTGAAACGATGCCCGTATAATTACCCGCATCATCAATAGGACATATTGTGGACAGCAAGGCTGAAACATCACCGTCTCCTGAGGGTATCTTGTGTTTTTTACACAGTGCAAAATCATCTTCACCGAATCCTGGTGCTATGTGTACGATGCCTGTTCCAGCGTCTTCTGTAACAAATTCTGCGTCTAAAACCCTGAAAGCATTGGTACATTCTGATAGATAGGGAAAAAGGGGCTTATAAGCAAGAGATACAAGATCTCTACCGGGTATTCTGAATGCCACTTCATATTTAGCAGATAAGTTGTTGCAATAATTCTTAAAATGTTCTAGATATCCTATTGAAAATATCAGTATTTCATCTTCAACCAAAGTACCAATATATTCAAGATTTGCATTTACTGCTAGTGCTAAGTTCGCTACTAAAGTCCACGGAGTGGTTGTCCAAGCAAGCATTTTGCACTTTTCTATACCTGTACCTGTAAAATTTGGCCTTTTTGTAAGTTCAAACTTTGCAACTACGGTTTTGCTCACCTTTTCTTTATAGGCATTATCCAACTTTGTTTCGAAGTTTGACAACGGGGTCTGGCAAGCCCAGCTGTAGGGAACAACCCTAAGCGATTCATATACTAATCCTTTTTTCCATAGTTCATGAAATGTCCACATCACCGATTCCATGAAGCTTTTGTCCATGGTCTTGTAGCTGTTATCAAAGTCCACCCATCTAGCTTGTCTTGTTACATAATCCTTCCACTGTTGGGTAAATCTCATTATTGAATTCTTACAATGCTCATTAAAGCGAGCTATTCCGAATGCCTCAATGTTTTCTCTACCAGATACGCCTAACTCTTTTTCGCTCAGCATCTCGACTGGAAGTCCATGACAGTCCCATCCGAAGCGTCTCTCCACTCTATAGCCCCTCATGGTTTTATATCGAGCCACAACATCTTTTATGAAGCCCGTTAGAAGATGGCCGTAGTGAGGGAGTCCATTTGCAAATGGCGGTCCATCGTAAAATACAAAACAACGATCCCCGGCACGCTGATTGACTGATTTTTCAAAGATTTTTTCCTTATCCCAGTACCGGAGTATTTCGTGTTCCAGCGCAGAAAACTCGGGACTACCACTCACACTTGGGTAACACTTCACTGTCTTTCTTCTGTTCTCCAAAACGATGCGCGAGTATACATTTGTTTCAAAGTACTGAAAAGAGATTTTTCCTATAGAAGGGAAAAAGAACGCAACTTCCAGATGTAATTTCAGTTGCAAAACAAAAGATTGCTATATTCGTATTGTTCTTGCTAAGAATTTCTTCTTTTCTCTAAGGAATTTACGATAATATCAGTAGATTGTAATTAATTATTAAACTAAATATTTAAGATTACTAACAACACAAATATATATACGTAATGTTGTTACGACAGATGCTTTTGTACGCCGGGGTGCAACGCGTTCTTTCTTCCCATGTGATTGCATTTGTGGGTAGTGATTAGTCTCAATGTGTGATAGTGTTCATTTTGCTTTATTATTGTGTATGGTGAGTTGTTATGGCAGTAAGGGAAGGTGACTTTGCTCCTGGTTTTGCAGAGAGAAGTGACGGTAAAGATTGTTTTTTTCCTCTGTTGGCGTCTTGTCTTGGGAATAAGCATGTTGTTCTATATTTTTATCCCAAAGATGATACTCCGGGATGCACGAAGGAGGCGGAAAGCTTTCGGGACCTTGCAAATGACTTTTCTCGTATAGATACAGTGGTAGTAGGGGTTTCGAAGGACAGTGCCGCTTCACATGAAAGTTTCAAAAAAAAGTACAATTTGGATTTTGAACTAATATCTGATGAAGATGCAAAGTTGGCTCAATCATACGGAGTATGGGTTGAAAAGGGTATGTTTGGGAAAACATATATGGGCATAGAGAGGGCTACTTTTTTAATAGACAAGAGAGGCAGTGTGAGGAAAGTATGGAGGAACGTGAAGGTAAATGGGCACTCTAGTGATGTATTAAAGGCTGCCTTAGAGATAAGGGATTTTGATTGAAGGCTATTTTACGTGTGCCGTAGTAATAAGAAAAAGTATGCTAAGGTTCGGCTATACCATGGCGAGGGGCTGCTTGAACCTGGAGAAGAGGTTGCTCTAGCAGGGAAAAATGCTCATTATGTGAAGGATGTAATGAGAGCCAAAGCCAATGACGTAATAGTGTTGTTTGATGGTGTTAAAGGCGATTGGTCGTGTAAAATCTCGAAAGTAGAGCGTAATCTGGTAGTTGCACGTGTTGAATTTCTACTAAGGGCCCACGAGAAGACAGGCAGGCTTACTTTATGTATATCGCTGGTAAAACACGAGATCATGCGAAACGTGGTGCGGCAAGCTACAGAAATGGGTGTAACACTTATACAACCTATTGTGACGGAATATTCTGTTTTAGGCGGTACTAGCGTACAGAAATGTGTTTCGTGGGCTATAGAAGCCTCAGAACAGTGTGGGCGGTGCGATATACCTGAAGTAGCACCTGTTATTGAGTTTAGGGATCTTGATCGTCTAGGACATGCGTTTGTACTATGCGATGAAACAGGAGGCGGGCAAATGCCTAATAATGCACTAAGGGGGAAGACTAATTTGGCAATAATAGTAGGTCCTGAAGGGGGGTTCTCTAAAAACGAGTTAGAGTATGCAAATGGGTTTTGTTCAAAGATGTCTTTGGGGTCAAGAATATTGAAAGTAGATACTGCAGTTGTTGCTGCTCTAGCATATGTTAACGAGCATTGTGTGCTTGCTGGAATTGAAAGTAGTTGTGTTTGACTGCTGTGCTCCTGGGTTGCTGCTTGGTTACGTATTTCAGCAAATTCCTGAGCGAAATTTATCAAATTCACTATTGTATTTCGTGATTGTTACTCAACAGAAAATCGCTGTGGACAGGTGTTTTGTTATTTAAAGTTATTTACAAAATAGCAAAGTGTTAAATTTACAGTAGTGCTGGTACATCTGGTGTGATACAATCGGGTGTGCGCGTGGGGTGGCTCTAAAGTTGGTCCCTGAAGCAGGTGGTGTGTGTTTGATTTTCAAGTGGTGGCGTGTTCTACTGATCGCTCTTCCTGTTTTGGGAGCATGGGGCTCGTTTTTGTGCACTTACTTAGCGGTGGTGCGCCATTATACGTATGTGGTTTATGGGTGCTGCTGCCCGCTTGTTTGGGAAGTTGTTACGTTCGCGTTTCTGCTTTTAGATTGTTTCTAAGTGTATTGCTGTGACCAGGTTGTTTTTTAGTTTGCGGTGCGATGATTACTGTAACGGGTACAAGTCTTCACTGCCCCATGTCATATCGCTCCATCGGCCGTTGCAAAGTGATTTGCTAGGGAAGATACGGCTTTCTGAGGATGGAACCGCGGTTGTATGTGATGATTTTATTTTTTACGTCAGTGATGCATATTTTGCATCAGTAGGAAGTTGGAGTGATGTGGACAGTATGTCAACGCCTAAGTTAGTCGTGGACACAGCAATAGATCCTCTGTTAGGTGATGTATGCTCGAAGTACTCTGATGTGGTGAAGTTACGTCGGCCAGTTATACTAAGTGACACCGTGCAGGGGTCCATAGAATTGGTATGCAACGATGCTCAAGGGCTGCATCGTGTTTTTTCCTTCATAGGTGACGCGTTGCGTATAGGGACAGGGAGTTTTGGAGGTCTGTCTACCTGTGTTTCTGGTGAAGCCAAGAATTTGTGTTATAGCATTGCAAGTGCGTGCAATGATTTCTTGAGGTCGTACTTTTTTTGCTTCGTGCAGCGTGCTTCAAGTGCCATGTCCCTTAAGCCTGGAGGTGGATATGGTGATGAATGGGCTGTAGACTCTGAGTTCTTTATTCGCTCTGCGCATGGTCGTGTGCTACTGTACGATGAGGTTACAGCTGGCATGTTATCACTTTTAGATAGATATGCGGGAGTGATTCCCTTCATGAAGGAGGGGGGAAATAAGATGCTGGTTTCAGCCGCGTTGCGTGCCATGAAGAGTCTAAAAAATGGCGTAAAGGACGCTATAGTCAATGATTCTGTTGCCATTAACTATTCGCTTGAAAATGCATGTGTTGCATCGATCATGGGTAATTGTGTTTCCGATAATGCAATAAGTGCCCAGAGTATAAAACTTGTAGAGGGCTTGCTGACAATTGAAGAGGGTTTCCCAAGACTTTTTGAGGAAGGTCTAGAGATGATGGCGATTGTTGTCGGATTTTCAGGCAATAGACCATCGTTGTTGTCTTGCAATGCGTTGAGACTGTTGAGCTCAACGCGGTGTGATTTTTCTGATCTTTGTGAAAAGTATAAGAGCATCGCCGATAAGCTTTCATTCTTTGTTTTTTTACCAAGTGTGCATATCAAGTACTTGGGCCAAGTTCTTCGCGACGTCTACAAAGGCGGAGAAGTTTCTGGGAGCTCTGTATCGTTCGCGGAATTAGAAAAAGAATGGGGACAGACCTTTGTTAAGATGCTAATGAGATATAAAAAGTACAGTCAGATGGGTGTGCTGAAGAGCTTTCTTGGTTTGGGTGATATACATTCGTCTGGTAGCCTTTTGAGGTCTGTAGGCTATGGAGAGCCTAAGGGGTTATTTGCTAGGTTTTGCTTACAGGAGCTTCTGTTGAGTTTTACAGCCGTCTCTTTTGAGAATGATGCTTCTTTGAAATCTGTTAGTATAAGCCTCGGTGGCCACGTGGTTATTAATCATAGAATAAGCAGCATATATGCTTGTGATTATGGTGGCATTAAGGTTCCAATTCTTGAAAGCGAAGGTGCTATTGTGGGGTACAGCAGTGGTTCACACCCTTCTAGTTTATATGACATAGCTGACAAGGTTATAGATAATCGTAGTGTATCTTCGTTGTTGAGCAGTAGGAAGAAAAGTACGGTAATGTTGGCCGTAGTGTGTGCTTTTTCGATTTCGAGTGCGGCGACATGTGCGATGATTGGTGTCATTTCACGCTATGGGAGCGCCATGTCTGCCGAGACTAGGGTTTTTTGTTTGCTGCTTGTGTCAGTATTCACTACAGTTGCTTTTTTCGCTGCTGTAGCTTTTTTTGTCCTTTCTAAGCATGGTAGGTTTAAGGAAAAAGCGGAGCTATATCTGTGTTTCAGGATGAAAGAGGGTACTGAGTGGTTTGTAGCCGCTTGTAGTGCTGCGACGCCGCTCGTTAGTTTCTGTGGCAATGAGCTGTGTATTAACGGCCACAGTGTGCCGGAGGATCAGTATGAGGTGATGCTATTGGAGAATGGATGCGAGCTGCCGGATGGAAAGTGCATATTGTTGGGTATTTCCTCGGCGCATGAAGAGGGTATACAGCTCTTAAAGTCCATGTCGCAGGTGGCCAGGGGTTTCTCTGTAAGCAAGAATTTGTTTTTTTCGGAAAGAAGTTCAAATACGGGGTTTGATTTTTGTTCTGTGCGGTATACATGTGAGCTGTCTACCAGGGAGAGCTTTTTGCATTTGGCCACCGTTTTGGGAGGAGCTGGGAGAATGGAGCTCCTTATTGCTTATCTTGATGCCTATGTTGCTGCGGCATTTGATGAATGTAGTGGAAGTATCAAGGCAGAGTTTTTTGGTTCTAGGAAGTGGCAGTTGATGTTCCAAGATCAGGCAAGGTGGCGTATTCTTGATATGATTGCGAATTGTTCTGCTCAGTCAATTGTGGGAAATCGTGAGAAATTCTTGGAGTCCGCCATGACTGCGATGAAGACTTGTGAGATCCGCAAAGTAGGATTTTTTAAATTGGGGCAATCGGGATTTCCTTTTGACCGGGATAATTACACGGAATTCATGAGGTTTGTTCCTGGATTTGACTCTGGTGGTAAGAAGTTCACTGAGGATATTCTCTTCAATTGGGCTGGTGTTTCTTTTGTATGTGACCGTAAGTGTTATGCTCCTGGAGAAAACATAGAAGGTGTTTATGAACGGGATGGTTGTGGAGAAGAGGAAAACTCGTCATCCCTTTGGGATGTTTTGTGTGGATCTTGTAGGGAAGTTGGACACACTACAAGACTATAGTTGGGTGGTGGCGGAAGGTGTCCAGTACTGTGTGTCTTTTTTATTAAGTGTTCTACTTTTCCGCAGCGCGCAGCACAGCTCTGGGCTCTACGGAAGCGTTATAATGTCTTCGTTTTCCATTGACAAATACATCGCATGAATGCTACCTTCTAGTCAGGGCTGCTGTTATAAATGGGTCCAGATCGCCATTGAGAACAGAATCGACGTTTCCCGTCTCGTGCCCTGTCCGTATGTCTTTTATCATGCGATATGGATGAAGGACATAGGACCTTATCTGGTTTCCCCAACCTATTTCACACTTGTTTTGATGATCTTGGGCCATCCTTTTCTCTTTTTCCTGTAACTCCACTTCGTAAAGGCGGCTTTTTAGTAGAGCATGAGCTTCGGCTCTATTTTGGTGTTGCGATCTGCTAGTTTGACATTGCACCACAATACCTGAGGGAATATGGGTTATACGCACAGCACTCTCAGTCTTGTTAACGTGTTGCCCCCCCGCTCCTGAGGCCCTATACGTATCAATACGTAGGTCCTTTTCCTGAATTTGTATATCTATTTCATGCTCCACTATTGGAGAAACCTCAACACTTGCAAAACTTGTATGTCTTTTAGCAGCGGAATCAAACGGTGATATCCTAACCAATCGGTGAATTCCACTTTCCGTTCTTGACCAACCATATGCCCCACTTCCGCACATTTTAAGGGTAACAGATTTCAAACCTGCCTCTTCCCCCTCTAGGGAATCCACAATACTTACACTAAACTTATGAAAGGACTCAGCCCACTTCACGTACATGCGCATGAGCATACACACCCAATCATTGCTTTCTGTTCCACCTGCACCAGAACGTATAGTTAGAAAACAACCACTATTATCAGCCTCTCCGCAGAACATACTTTCAGTCTTTTTTTGTTTTACTTGTCTCTCTAGAAATGCAAAACCTGACTGCAGCTCGGATGCAAACCCAACGTCCGAGTCGTCCGACATCTCAGCAAGCTCCAAAAGATCATCATACTCTTTCTTAAGAGAACGGAACGACGACAAAACAGAACTGATTCTGGACCTTTCACATAAGAGGCGCCTCGCTTCATCGGCATCATTCCACAAAGACGGAGAAGAACACACCAAATCAAGATCACTTAACCTAGCTTCTAGTTTTTCTATGTCAAAGACACCTCGCTATCGACGCCAAGTCCTCAGCAAGCACCCTCATATCCCCTAAAACCACGACACGTACCCACACACTAAGAATAAACTGCACACACTACACTTTATTCGACATTAACCTATTAAACAATAAATACAACAAAACTACGCATAATAGCAGCTTTAACATAAACACCATGGCTAGGCAACTAGCTGAATACTAGCAGAAAGGACGCAGAAAAGCAAGCCACAAAAGGTGCTTCCGGAGCTAACCAAATGTTTAGATTGTGCGGAGCTACAGAGAGAAATCGCCCTCTACGTATTGGACATCATCGTTATCCTCAAGGTCACCAAGAAAATTTACAAACTTGCTTCGCGCCTCCTCTGAACGGAGCGTTACCTTTTGTTTTGGCCTCCAGGACAGACGTGCCATAACCCCATCGGAAAACTTCTCATACAAACGGTCTCTGATATGTCCGAAATTTTCTACGTTACAAATAACATTGTAAAACCTTTCTTCACCTTCGAGGGACTCTTCTAGATCAATTGCGCCTAGAGATGTTGCTTCATCAAAGATTGCATCAAAGCTTTCTACCTGTGTTGAACTATACACTATCAATCCTACGTGATCGAAAAGGAAACTTATGCTTCCTTTCTCACCAAGCTTACCTCCGTGACGTGAAAAAATATGACGTAGTTCACCAGCTGTTCGGTTACGATTATTACTTAAAGCATGAACCACAACCGCTGCACCTCCAGGACCATAGCCTTCATATGTGATTTCTTCATAGCTGTCGTCTGCCTCATTACCCTGAGCACTTTTTATGGCAGCCTCTATTCGGTCTTTTGGTAGATTTTCTGCTTTTGCCATTGCTATAGCGGCCCTTAGGTTGGGGTTCAATTCGGGGTTTGGTGGCCCATTTCTTGCGGCCACTATGATTTCCTTCCTTAACTTAGTAAATAACTTTGAACGCTTTGCATCCTGAGCGCCTTTCCTGTGTTTTATATTCGCGAACTGTGAATGACCCGCCATAACCCATCCTGCAATACTAAATGTGTACGTAAATAGTAGAATACCTCAGTCTAAAGATTATATTTTGCGTATGCAACACCATATTGTGCAGGGAATGCTGGCAGGGAGCCAAGGATAACAATTGTTGTTACAAATTTCTTATAGGCAAAAATTGTACGCTAAAAGCCTCACGAGGCCCATAACCTTGGGGTGGAGTACTGACCTGGTAACATTATTATGTTAAGGATTCGTGCACCGCCTGAAATTGTGGTCTGTTTTTTGTAAGGAATAGGTGAATTTGAACGCTTCGGCTTTAAGATTTGCGGGTATTATCTTCATAGTAGGGTAAATACTGATATGATACTCACGGCTGTAACGGTTTATTATCTTGCCCATACACAAAAAGGTAGACGTCTAAGCTTTTGGGGGCACATAGTACTTAATAGATCAGCCTAATTTATGCTTTTTTTAGGGCATTATTAATTATTTTAGATCCCTGCATACACAAGAATAGGCGCGTTGAATGTGGTTTTGTGGTCGTGTTGTATAGTTAATGCTGCGTAGATCATGCATCCTTTGAAGTTCTTAGTTTAGGTTTCAAGTTTTTGACGTGCACAGGAATAGAAGATGGCTTTTTATAAAAGATGTAGAAGACCTTCATTTTGATCACGATTCTGGTAACTGAGTAAGGTAGGGGTACCTTTAAAGGCACGACCATCGCATAGGTTTCTGAGAGTTTCCTATCGATTTCAACTGGCATATATGAGTATGTATGCTTCATACCGATGATAGTAAGGATGCACGTGCATGTTAGGAGGCATAAATGCGGATGTAGCAAAGGCCGGCCTGGCGACGAGAGGCACGCCCATATTATCTGTTGTCACGTACTGTCTGCTTATGAGACGGAACTCTGTATAGTGATTGACGACACACATATGCTATGAAAAGTCGTATATTGCCAACAAGTTCTCTAACATCGTGTGCCTGTCCATTTAGAGCAATATGTAAACACCTCCTGATATCTCCCAAACCAGGCCACTTTGTTCTCTTCTAGCGCCCTTTCCTGTTTTTCAATGTGTGCCAGTAGCGTACGCCATTAATTCCAGTTATTCCCGCTATCTTGTTATTACGTTAGCACATGTGGGAAGACACTTTTTAATATTTGTGCAAGAATTTCAGAAGATCCCCGGAGCGCTTGTGGATCACTGCTGCTACGTTCAAGATACAGCACTCATCATCATAGTTCCCTATTAGTTGGAGTGACATTGGAGATCCATTATCAGATATCCCGGAAGGAACAGATAAAGCCGGAAGACCAGCTAAGCTTGCTGGAACTGTGAACACGTCGCTATAATATCTGTCTATTGTGCCTAAATTTTCCTTCATGCCAACCGAATTCCTCGGAGTAGTCAACGTTAATATACAATCTACACTCTTGAACGCTTTCTCAAAGTCCTGCATCACTAGGCGACGTACTTTCTGTGACTTACTGTAGTATTCATCGTAACAACCAAAGGACAATGCATATGCTCCTGTGAGAATCCTGCGTTTTACTTCCTCACCGAAATTCGTGCTTCTAGTAAGCTCGTACATATCGTGGACAGATTCACCTTCTACGCGTTTTCCAAACCTGACGCCATCATACCTAGCAAGATTGGATGAAGCCTCAGACGATGAGATAACGTAATACACTGGCAAGGCGTACTTTGTATGAGGAAGACTAATTTCCACTAATTCTGCTCCGCAATCCTGCAAGTATCTCAGATTTTCATTCCACATTTTTTCGACATACTCTTTTTCTTTATTCTGTGGTATGTCGTACTCCTTCACTATGCCGATTCTCTTTCCCTTTATGTTGTAGTCAATGCTATGTAAAAAGTCAGGTATGATGCCTGTAGATGATGTTGAGTCCTTTTTGTCATTACTGCACATAGCCTGTAGCATGATTGCAGCGTCTTCGACTGTTCTTGTCAATACCCCAGCCTGATCAAGTGAGCTAGCAAATGCGATCATTCCCCATCTGGAGCACCTACCATAAGTTGGTTTTACCCCCACTATTCCACATAGTGCTGCAGGCTGACGTACAGACCCGCCAGTATCGCTTCCAGTTGCTGCAATGCACAGTAGTCCCGCTACAGCTGCACTTGATCCACCAGATGATCCTCCTGGTATAAGATCCTCGTACTCTTTCCCTTTCCAAGGGTTTCTTACGGGACCAAAACAGCTACAACTGTTTGAAGACCCCATCGCGAATTCATCCATGTTAAGTTTTCCAAGCATCCCTGCTCCCGACTTCCACAGATTATCTGTTACTGTTGACTCATAAGTGGGAACAAAATCTCTAAGCATGTTTGAGCATGCGGTTGTACGAATACCTCTTGTACAGAAAAGATCTTTTACGCCAATAGGCATACCTGCTAGCGGTCCAATTGGTTCTCCAGTAGAAAGTAATACATCAACATTTTTTGCCTGAGTAAGAATTAAATCAGGAGTTTTAGTAACAAATGCGTTAAGTTCATCGTTTTCCATTTGTTCTACGTACACCTCCGCCAATTCGCATGCCGAAAACTCTTTTTTCTTCAATAGACGGTGTGCTTCTAACATGGAGAGCTTAAGCAGTTCTTTCTTCATAATCAAAAAATACGCAACGGATATGGGAGATTAACACACTTTGATGCGTAGGCAACCGATTTAGTAAGCATTATGTTAATACGTACAGTGGTGGGAACATGTCGCGATAACTGTTTACATTACGGTTTTTAGACTCCATGTCAGCACGTTTTGCAAAATGCAGCATAACAAAGCCTTCTCTTTTGATATGGGTAATGTGCAAAACCTCTTTTAAGGGGGAGAAATAGAGCGCTGATAATTGATCGAACATGCCATCTAGTACTTGAAGTGGATGTCAAATTTTTGTACAATCCGGGCGCAGGTTGTTGCCTAAGGGGCGTGTGTTGCTGTTCTTTGCATTTTTGGTAGCCGCCTGCCAGGTTTGTTAATTGTAGGCCTGAGCTATGGTTTATATGCCGCATTGGCCCAAGGTTTTAGAGTTTAAACCCGAGGGCATGACGCTGGATCGGATGAGAGAGATTCTAAAGCGGTTAGGGAATCCTGAGAGGGACATGCCTCCTGTCATTCATGTGGCTGGTACGAATGGCAAGGGGTCGACTATAGCGTTTTTGTTCCACGTGCTTAAAGCTGCGGGGATGAGGGTACACGTTTATACGTCTCCACATCTGTTAGAGTTCAATGAAAGGATAGTCTTAAATGGTACCAGAATATCTGATTCCTATCTGTTTGAGATATTAGAGGAATGCCGGCCCTTATGTGCTGATATGCCTATAACGTTTTTTGAGGCCACTACTGCAGCTGCTATGCTGGCGTTTTCCCGGGTTGAAGCGGACATGGTTTTGGTTGAGGTGGGCATGGGGGGAAGGCTGGATGCTACAAACGTTGTTTCTCCTCTTCTCACAATAATTACTTCAATTTCTCTTGACCACACTAATTGTTTAGGCGGCACTGTTGAGTTAGTTGCAGGAGAAAAGTCAGGCATACTAAAAGAAGGTGTAAGCTGTGTGCTGGCTCCACAAAAGCATGAATCAGCGTTGAGGACAGTGGAATATCATGCTGCAGAGAATCATGCGCCTGTTTACAGAGGGGGGAAAGAGTGGCGTTGCGCGAAAGAAGGGAACCATATGTTATTCAGTAGTTCTGGAGAGTATTTGTTTCCGTTGCCATCTTTAGTAGGTGATCACCAGATAGATAACGCAGGGACTGCTATTGCTGCATGTAGTTTGTTGTCTGGGAAGCATGGATATGAAATAGGTTATGAGGATATAGCAAGGGGGCTAGAAAGTACTGTATGGCCAGCTAGATTAGAGAGGATCACGTCGGGGTCTCTCAGTAAAATGTTGCCGAAACATTGGAAGTTATTTTTAGATGGGGCACATAACATATCGGGTGCGGAAGCATTGAGTGATTGGATAAGCACGTACGTAAAGCATGAGGATCTGTACGTGATTGTAGGAATGACCAAAGATAGGGATAGTAAGGCTTTTCTTTCGTGCTTGAAAAAGCATGTTAGGTTTTTATGTGCCGTATGTGTCAAGGCTGAATATAGAGCACAGCCTTCTGAGGATATCTTGGATAGTGCGCAAAAACTGGGCATTGATGCTTCAGCGGAAGAAGATATTAGGTCGGCAATACAGAAAATAATTGGCATAGGGGATACGGGATACGATGCCACTATACTTATCTGTGGTTCGCTTTTTTTGTCGGGTGATGTGTTACGTGAGAGCCTAGACTACTAACGTTAATTTCATTGTTAATGGGCCTGGCAAAGCCTTATACCTTTGTTGCAATTGCGAAATTTGTGGTTTTAGGGGAGATGAGTAGGGTATAGTTTTTTAGTGATATTGGCTGTCCACTGGCCCTTTTGTATGGGGGATATGCGGGTTTTTCTTTACATGCATGTTTTTGCATGTTTGAACTGTGATGTGTAAGGGTAGAGAGCTAGTTTCTTCATAATTGTAGCACTGTGTCGGGTGATGTTATGGTTGTCAGGATAGGGACTAGGGGAAGTATGCTAGCTATGGCCCAGGCCACAGCAGTAAAGAGCGCTATGGTAGCGAGGTTTCCCGAGCTGTCTTTTCGTGTCTTGAGTATAAAAACCTCTGGTGACATTCATGTTGATGTACCCCTGCACGATATAGGTGGAAAGGGGTTGTTCATAAAGGAAATAGAGCAAGCCCTTCTAGACAACATAATCGATATTGCAGTGCATTCGGCAAAAGATGTACCTGGTTTTTATTCGGAAGATTTAGACATTCCATGTGTACTACCGCGAGGTTCTGTACGCGACGTTTTCGTATCCTGCAAATATAGGGATCTAAATTCTTTGCCTGTACATGCAAAAGTTGGGACTTCGTCCGTCAGAAGAAAAGTACAGTTACTGGCCATGAGAAGTGACCTTGAGGTTCTCCCCATAAGGGGGAATATTGATACGAGGATGTCTAAGATGCAGGAGGGTGAGTGTGACGGTATAATTTTGGCAGAGGCCGGACTAGATAGAATCTTCAGAAGGGATGTAATACGCGAGGTTCTGTCTCCTGATGTAATGCTGGGAGCTGTGGGGCAAGGGGCGATATGCCTTCAGTGTAGAAAATATGACAAAAGCATGGTTAGTGTTCTTCAAAGGTTGAATTGTCATAAATCTTATACGACAGTGTTAGCTGAACGGAGTTTTTTGAAGGCTATAGACGGAACTTGCAGCACTCCTCTTGCGGCTATGGCAAGATACATAAGTACTGATATGCTTATTATGAAATGCATGTTGGCCACAGAAGCTGGTGACATGGTGTTTACAGAACGTGTTTTTGAAGAAGAAAACGCGGAAAAGGTTGGGTATGAGATGGGGGCAGTGTTGAAAAATGAACTATACCTTCGCGGGTAATAGAACTTCGGGTATCGGGGTATCGTGTAAGAGAAATGCCAAAATGCATAGCATTACTTGGATGGGAACTGGGGGTATTGCTCCTCTTCTTTTTTACCCGAGAGATATTGCAGATTTGTCTGCATTTTTAAAAGACAGTACATCAACGTTTAATGTTATAGGAGCGGGGTCCAGCATTGTTGTCAGGGATGGCGTGATGAACAGTGTCGTAATCAAGCTTGGTCAAGGGTTTTGTGACATAAAGTGTGAAGGTAGTACAATTACCGCTGGTTGTGGTGCATCATTGAAAGACCTTGTGGTTTTTGCACGAGAAAATTCTATCTCGGGGTTTGAGTTTTGCACTGGTGTTCCAGGAACAGTAGGTGGTGCGGTTTCAACAAACGTTCACGCATGTGGCCGTGATATGGAGTTTTTACTCCAATCACTTCTTGCTGTTAATGAATACGGCGAGATATGCACTTTAAGTAGTGAAGAGATACGGGGCTTACGCGGAAAAAATGTTTTTGGTAATAGGTGGATTTTTGTGGAAGCAACGTTCGTTGGTGAGAAGATGGACTCACACATTATAAAAAATACAATGAATGAGTTCGCCGTAATGCGCTACGCATCACATCCTGTATATGATAAAAAGGCAATAGGATATATTTTTAAGAGCTCACAAGTGCTTGACGGTGATGTATGCTCTCTGATAGAAGGAGCGGGGTGTAAGGGATTGCGGCGTGGTCACGCTTTGGTTTCAGAAAAGCACTGCAACTTTGTAGAAAACACTGGTCGAGCAACTGCTGCTGATATTGAGGATTTGTGCATCGAAGTAAAGGACAAGGTGAGGGAAAGAATGCAAGCTGACCTCGAATGGGGCATCGAATTCTGGGGCACACGTGTTCTATGATGTTCCCAGCAGTTCTTCAACTGTGTGCTTTTGGCATGTATGAGTTTATCTGTATGAAAAAATACTGTTGTTTCGGTGATTTTGTAAAAACGAGCATGCCTTTTTATATCAATAGTGAGCGTTTCTGTGTGTTTACGACAACGTATGCATACTTATGACCCGCACCCTGACGCACTTGTATAGCGTAGTTAATAAATTGATACAAATGCAAACAATCCGCCTATAGTGGCACAATTATATTTACAAAATCATAATGTTCTTGCTATTTCGCCGTACACGAGTACAATGCAGGCATGTATTGTATAGGTGCCCATGTTTGTTCTGTTGAAAACTCGGTAGTGGGGGCTGTGTTTCTGTTCGGAGTTTTGTTGTGTCTTTGTGTGGGTGACTTCGCGGCGGCCGCGGGGGGTTTTTGTCGTTTGTGAGGTGAGGGCAGCTTTTGCGGGAATGCTTCCGTGTGTTTTCCATCTTTTACAATTATTTAATATCTTAAATATTATCCTTGTTTCTCGTTAACGTAACGACACGGGGCAGTGTTGTGTCTGCAAGGCGGATATTTCGCCCGTATTGTTATGCAGAATCGTTTGATCTAGTAAACATTTTTCATTAAAAAGGGTCCCAAAAATGTCAACGAAGTCTAAAAACACAGACTCTTATGAAAAGCTTGTTGAAGCTATAGTGGCTATGCAGCAAGGAAACTTTGAAAAGTTTCACAAAACAGTAAGGTCGGTCCCAGGCAACGAGTTGAACATGCATGTTGATGATTTTGGGAGGACTTTACAGCACTATGCATCCGCAGTTAGAGATAGGAGATTTTATGATTGTGCTGTGTCGTGTGGGTGCTCGGTTACGAATAAAGACAGGAGAGGTATCAGCCCAGAAGAGGCAAGAGAGGAACTAAAAGCTCTGCAAGAGGAGTGG
>JBGCXB010000011.1:0-31103 GCA_048496795.1 Aaplasma endosymbiont of Hyalomma asiaticum
ATCCATGTTGCAGCGGCTCGTGCTACTGCTAGTATCTTTGGTCGCGTCCTTGCTAGCACTCCTTCTTATGTTTTGAATGCTGCGTAGGGTAACTTATGCAATAACCCACTATAGTCAAACATATACTTTAACAATGGGGGTTAATATACTTCAAATATTCTATATTTTGTAATTCTTATTATAAACACGCGCAACCCGCTATCCACTAATTCTGCACTTATTTATTATATTTTTGATATAACTAACAAATTCCTTTTTCAGAAAGGAACTTCTCCGCATCTAGAGCCGCCATGCAACCGGCTCCTGCCGCCACAACAGCCTGCCTGTATACCTTGTCACAAACGTCACCAGCTGCAAATATACCTGGGCAACTTGTCGCAGTGCTTCCCTGGGCCGTTATTATATATCCTTCGTCATCTAACTCAACTTTCTTTCCAGGCATATTCTTTACAACTTGTGTGTTGGGTGAATGACCTATAGCGATAAACACTCCTTTGACATGCAACGTGCTACGGCTTCCATTCTCTGTGGACTTTATCCGTATGGAATCGACTTTCCCGTTTTCCTCATCTCCGAGCACTTCCTCCAAAACGCTGTTCCACACTACTTCTATCTTGCTATTATTAAACAGCCTTTGCTGTAGCACAGCCTCAGCGCGCAACTTATCCCTTCTATGTATCAAGAACACCCTCTTCGAACTCCGAGAGAGGTATATAGCTTCTTCAACAGCCGTGTTACCACCTCCAATCACAGCTACTACTTCATCCTTAAAAAAGGAACCATCACATGTGGCGCATGCAGAAACCCCTCTTCCCTTGAAATTTTGTTCACTTTCTAAACCCAGCCACTTCGCCTGGGCCCCTGTTGCGATTATTATGCTGTAAGCACGATAAACCTCCCCAAACATACTGGTACACTTGAAAGGATATACACCGGCATCTATTTCACCTATTTCATCCATCAACAACCTTGCGCCGCTCGAGGCAGCGTGTTGTTGCATGTACTCCATGAGCTTGGGACCATCAATGGAAGAAAACCCCGGGTAGTTCTCCACATCTGTTGTTATCGTTAACTGCCCGCCGGGCTGCATCCCTGTAACCAAAACGGGGCCTAAACTTGCTCGCCCCGCGTATATAGCAGCAGTACAACCAGCGGCACCTGACCCCAAGATCAAAACTTTCACCACTGAGTCTATTCCTTCGCTACTACCGTACATTCTAACTATTCTGACAAGCTATCAGCATGAGATTGAAGATAATGCTCCACACCGTGTTGAGTGGCTTCCATAGCAGCCTTGCCTCTTGACCATCCTGCGGGGCACACCTCGCCGTGACGTTTGTTATGCTCAAGGGCATCAACTATCCTCAAAAACTCATCTATGTTCCTACCTATTGGTAGATCATTTACAGATTGGTGCCTGACAGTAAAGCCCTCATCTATTATGACAGTACCCCGAAGGGCAACTTTGTTGTTGAACAGAAAGCCATAGCTCTCAGAAATGTGGTGAGAGTCATCAGCAACAAGTGGGAAGCTCACCATACCTATACCGCCTCTTTCTATCGCAGTATTGCGCCAATGACTGTGTGCGAACTCAGAGTCTGTACTTATACCTATAACCTCCGCGTTTTGCTCGTTAAACTGAGGCACCCTACTGTGTAGGGACAGTATTTCCGTGGGGCATACAAACGTGAAATCTCTTGGGTAGAAAAATAGCACAGCATACTTACCAGAAACGTACTTACTAAGCGTGAAATCAGATATCTTTCCATCCGACATAACAGCACGAGCAGTAAAGTCTATAGCAGGCCTTGTTACCAAATTCATAAGACGCTCACTCGCAAAAAACCTGTGAACAGTATACAAAATATTGGTAGATCAACAATAGGTTTTTTAGTGATAATGAACCCCATAAGTTTTGGCCAGCATGGGGTATGAGAAAGTTGCGGATCATGATGGTATGAGCTAGAGTCGTCACTGGTGTTGTTGCGTAGGCTGTGAAAAGAAGGGGTTTTGTTTGTTTCTAGGTGTTGTGGCAATATGTTGGCATCGGGTTTCATTTCTCGAAAAGTTTTTATGAGGTGTATATGCTGAGCAGAAGGATGAGTTATATAAAGCCATCTCCGACTCTAGAAATTTCTAAGCTTACCCTTGATCTCAAGGAGAAGGGCTTTGATGTTATTTCTTTAGGGGCTGGAGAGCCTGACTTTGACACTCCTGATAACGTAAAAAGTGCTGCGGTTGCAGCAATAAATGCGGGAAAAACAAAGTATACGCCTGTCAGTGGCATTCACGAATTGAAGGATGCTGTGATATATCGTATGAAGACCGATTATGGAATTGAGTATACTCGCAGTCAAGTTTTGGTAGGTACGGGAGCTAAGCAGTGCATATACAATCTGTTTATGGCAACTCTTAATGATGGTGATGAGGTTATAGTACCTGCACCGTTTTGGGTTTCGTATCCTGATATGGTAAAGATAGCAGGTGGGGTTCCAGTAATTGTAAACTGCGATGAGAGGTTGAAGCTTACTCCTGAGCGGCTACTAAATGCTATAACTCCGAAAACAAAGTGGCTTGTCATTAATTCTCCTTCTAACCCAACAGGGGTTGTTTATAGTATTGAGGATCTGCAGGGAATTGCCAATGTTCTTAGGCAACATCCCCATGTGAATGTAATGTCTGATGATATATATTCTAAGCTTGTTTATGGTGTGGAATTTGTAAATATTCTGCATGCTGACGATGAACTCTATGACAGAGTGTACGTAGTTAATGGGGTATCAAAATCCTATTCCATGACGGGGTGGAGAATTGGTTATGTTGTGGGTCATCAAAGTGTCATTACAGCTGCTTCTACCATACAGTCACAAAGCACTACAAATGCAAGCTCTATTGCACAGTATGCGGCTGTCGAAGCCCTTATGGGGGATCATAGTTTTTTGGATACACGGTTGAGGGCATTTCGACAAAGAAGAGATAAGGTTATTCAGACTGTCAAATCCACTTCTGTTTTGGGGGCTACCCTTCCACAAGGGGCATTTTATGTTTTTGTTTCTTGTGATATGGCAATAGGAAAGAAATCTGAAAAGGTTGGGGAGATAAGGGACGATACAGATATGTCCAAGCACCTTTTAGATTACGGGGTTGCTGTTGTTCCCGGTATAGCGTTCGGAGCGCCGAACTTTTTCCGTATTTCTTATGCGCTGTCAGATGACAGACTATCAGAAGCATGTCAGCGGATTATAAAAGCATGTCAGAACATCAACTGAAACTAGCGTTTTATACAAATAGCATTTGCTTTCACGTTGCTGGTATGAGTTATTTTCTGCTGTTTCGGCGACATGTTTTGTTACGTGGGCATGTCTTATGTTTGTGTTATGTGTAAGAAGACACATGGGAATGTTATTTACTTCTACAAAACGGAGCTTTCATTTTGTAGAAACTTAGGAACGGGATTCCCCATTTTGCTGGGGTATAATAACATTCTATGATGCTGTGAACAATTAGGAAATAGCACACACAACAGTGTTGCTACTGAAACAGTATAAGCGTTACGCACTTTTAGAAGAATATCAGCTTTGTTGGGTAGAATTTAGTCCTGTTTTTTGTTTATTGATTGATCCATGCGCGATGAAGCGGTGTTTTATATTCATATAGCGTTTGTGGTAATCCCTGCAAAAAAGTTATCCATGCAGCTTCCTTAGGTCGCTGGCTGTGCACTAGCATACCATAGGTTTGTGTTGGAAAATAAACTTTGGGCTCTATATTTCTCATAAGCTCACTTAGTGCTCCAGCAGCTGTGATAAAGAGGCGATTGGCAAGCAAAACTCTCCACGGCGCAGCATTAAAAGCGCTGGATGAAGTTGCTTTCCGCAACTAGAAAAAACTAATAACGACTTTCATTGTTTGCATGAGCGCACACCGCACATAGCTGGTTGCAGCATAAAAACCATTCATTTCCCAACTAGGTGCCCAACTATCCTGATGTATCAGGAAAAACCCTATGTTCTTAACCATGCGCAATTACGCTGTCACCATCTCATACGCCACATTAAAAATATGCCTTATCTCTTGTCGCTACAGCATATGTTTCCATGAATTCTCTCAAGGAAACATACCTAAATACATGCCACCAACGAACTAATACGATGCACCTTAGCATGCAAAAGCAAATACCCAACACATCTTGGGAAAGACAGTTCGATCATGCACCATACCCCTCTAGACGTTCTCAAGAAGATCACTACGAATTTTCACCTTATACTTATCTATGAGATGATTCAATAGCTGATCTTTGAGAGATGAGATGCTGCTGTTGATCATATGATCCTGGTTGTCAGCTATCTCCTTTTCTGTAATTTCGGGGGTTTTGATTTCCTTCAGTTGAGCGAAATACACCTTACCTGAGTCAAAAATTTCCTTGCTTACATCACCAGGTGCCATTGAAAATATTGCATCTACAAGACTGGAAGGATACTGATCATTATACTCTCCGTAATCACCAGCTTTTGTAACGGTTTGATCCCTAAGCACCGAAACACCAACAACATCCTTCAACTCATCGCCCCGCTTTAGTTTTGCTGCAAGTTCAACTGCAAGTGAGCCTGCCTTTTCCATTGCTAGAGTATTTCTCCACTTCTCTGTTAGAACCTCTCTGCTCTCCTCAAAGGTTCTAGGTCTGCTGGGTAGCACATCGGTAACAAGCACCCCTAAATAAATATCTCCAGCATTAACAAGGTGAGAAAGTTTTCCTAATTGAGACGAAAACGCCAATGACACCAACGCATTTCCACTGGGTATCGGGAAGTTGACTATGCCACCACTGGTGTTGTAGCCGTTAATGTCAAAATGTTCCAGTACTCCGCTTGAAGGATTTCGAAACACTGCCTTTATTTCATCAAGCGTAGATCCTCTGCTGATCATTTCATTTGCGCGCCTGATACTGCCAGATAGAACTTCAGCGGCCTTTTGTCTTTTTAAGTTCAATGCAATCCTTTCTTTTAATATCACCAAGTCTTCATCAGAGATGGGATGTCTTTTCAGGACCTTCATTATGTGCCACCCCACCATACTCTGAAAAACTTCGCTGACTTCCCCATCATTGAGGGAGAAGACCGCGCTCCTTGCATCAACCGGAAGTACATCTTTTGTTATGTTATTGATAGTAGAAGACTCTATTGTGGTACCGGCAGCACTTACCAAATCTTCAAAAGTTTTGCCGTCCTTGAAAGCGGAATATGCTTCTTCTGCTTCTTTCTTGCTGGTATAAACGAGATTTAGAACGTCCCTTTGATCATGCAATTCACTGTTCTTTATCTCAACATCAACTTCGTGTGCTGACACCTCTACAGTATCTATAAAATCATCCTCTTTCACCACTATGTATGAGGAACTGCGATACTCGGGTAGATTAAGCGAGCCTCTTTCCTCATCGTACATTGCTTGTAGCTTATCTTCAGATATTTTTTCATCTAAAGACGCTTTTACCGCATCTGCCGATACCTCTACGATATCGACAACTCTGTTCTGCAGCATCCCTACGAGAACATCCTTAAGAACTGACTTATAGTACTTCTGGTTCACTTCGTCATTTCTAGGGAAGATACACTCTAACAGGATACTCAAGGGAATGGCACTGAGTATTTTGCTGGTATATGAGGCTTCGGTCATTCCTGCATTTCCAAGCAGAGTTTCATACCTTTCCCGATCAAACTTGCCGTTGCTGTCTTGAAATGCCTTCACGTTTCTTATCAGGTCTTTCACACTTTTTGTTCCTATTCGGAGCCCCAGGTCACTTGTGAACTTCTGCATTACTATATCGGACACCATGTTGCGCAGAAGCATCTCCTTAATACCAAACATACGTATTTGGTCGTCGGATAACTTGTGCCTGATCATTGACTCAATGTTTTCCAGCTCATTGCGATACGATGTGCTGTACTCTCTTAGGGATATGCACCTCTTTCCCAGCTCGGCAACACAATCAACATTCCGCCCATCACTGGACGAGTCACCAGTCTTCAACATGCCGCTAAAAGTAACAAAAGCCACTGCGCACAACACAGATGTCAGCACTACGCCAACGTAAATCTTCCTCCTCATAACCGAACGCTCACATGACCAGATTCACGAAGGAATATAGCAAGCAGGGAAAATCTGCAAGACTTTTTCAGCCTGATATACACTATCATACGGTTTAAAGCGTATGCGTAACCTAATCCAAACCACGTTTGCTTAAGTTGTTAGTGTCCGTAGAACAAGCAATGGTTGCGTTTAGAGTTTTATATTGAATGATACAAGTTTTGATAATCTAACAGATTTTCAGTTGTAAAACCGAGAATAAATTGGCAGAAGCTGCGTCTCAGGAAGTTTATGGAATAGCTTGTATACAAGATATTCCCCAATGAGTTTAGTGTTTTTGCTTAGGGAAAACACACTTTCCACGCTTTGTTCTTCGTTTTTTAGCATTATAGAGTCACGAGATTCAACGCTAATGCTCGTAATAGGTACCAGCTTGCTGCTGAAAACTTGGTGGTAAACAATATGTTCTTTTTGTGTTTCTACAACTGATACAACGTTACGTACGTCATTTTCATCAAAGCTTCTTGATATTAAGTATGCATGTAGTTCCAGGAAAGTTATTGCATGTACCGAAACACGCGAAGCCATTTCTAGTCCTTGCGCAGCGGATAATGCTGCCCTCAGGCCGGTATAGCTGCCGGGCCCCACAATAACTGCCAGGTTCGAAATATTTTGGAACGTCAGTTTTGCATCTAACAGCACAGCATCTATTACGGAGAACAGAGATTCTGAATGACTATTCTTTTCACTACACCTTCTTTCAAAGAATACGTCGGCATCAGCGTCCAAGATTCCCCCTATGCACTCACTTCCGGCTGTGTTTAGGATCATGATCTTCACTTAGTTTCTCTAGCTTCTTTTTTGAACAGCTTGGTGTAAGTTTTGGAGAACAACATTGTGAAGGCGCCATTGCCCATGACGTTTACCGCGGTTATAGCAGGATCAAATACGAAATACAACGTGGTGATGAGAGATAACATTGTTGGAGAGAAATTTAAATACTGCTCAATTATTGGAATCATCACTATAATGCCTCCTCCGGGAATTGCCACAACCGCGAACTTTGAAATTAGAAAATACAGTAGAAAGTAAATGTAGCTTGCAAGAGAAACAGGCTCTGCTCCGTTAAATGCGAGAGCAATTACTATCGACATAACAATCATAAAGAAACAATCGCCTACTAGATGTACGTTCAATGCTGTAGGGACGGCAATATCCATTAGCTCTGGATCGTTGGAATTCTTTTTTACAGCTTTCAAAATAACAGGCATAGTTATGAGGCTGGACATGGTGGTAAAAGCAAACAATGCTGTCGGGAGCATATCCCTGAGCTTTTGCAGTGCTCTGAGTACAGAAAAACCTGAAGCAAGCATGTACAACAAGAATACGTGCAAAAGTGCTATGCCAAACAAAAACAATGCCACTTTTGCGTTGCTAAGCAACAAACCAATGAGATTATCACTCTGCATCTTAAAGACCAACCCCACAACAAATACGGGAAGGACGGGAACGAGGATATTTTCCAAAACAAACACGCTTATCCGTGCCAATGTTTCCGATAATCTTGCTGACGTTTTTCCCATTATTCTCGGGAGCACCATGCCACATATAAATCCCAAGAGCACCGCTTTTATACTGCTTATCACTGAAGGAAGCTGCATAGTAAATTTAGGTACTAAGCCTTCAGAGGAAAGAGCATCCGTATAAACAAGATTGGGTGCCAAATGTGCCGCTCCGAACTTTCCAACCAGGTGCGCAACTCCTATAGACAATGAGTTTGATAGCATAACCATCGTTAACAACAGCAGCACAACCTTTACGGCGTTGCTGCCCCGTAGTTTTGAGGTTGACTGGAAAACTATACTAAACACAATGAAAGGGAGTGTAAACACTAGTGTCTCTTTTATCGATAGGCTTACAGCGTAAGAATACGACCTTACTTCATATGGCAAAAAGTCGGCAAAAACGAAAGCGGAAAAAATAGACGCAAGTAGAGTTAAAAACCTTATCGCGTGTTTTGATCCTATGTTCATACTAAAAACCGTGCCTTTTTATTTTTAATACCGGGTCTATGTCCTAAATACAGCCTTATAGCTGACTTTCAGGAAGTTTATCTCACGATTTGTGATGAGTGAGAAAGAAACACACATAGCCATAAACATCATCATTATTTTACAGCTAGCGTGAAGACTTAACTCGAGACGAAGATCCTTCAGCACCATTTCCCTCACCAAACAGAAACCTGTTTATTTTTATGAAAATGGCAGAGAACGCACCATTTCCCATGATATTCACGACAGTTATAACAGGGTCCATCAAAATATAAAGTGTGGTAGAGAAAGATAGCATTACTGGGGTGAAATGTAGGTACTGCTCCATTGTTGGGAACATTAGCAATAACCCAGTTCCAGCTACTGCTGCTTCAGCGAACTTCATAAGGACAACGTACAACAAAAAGTGCGCGTAGTCAGAAGCAGTGATAAGCTCCGTAGTTCCAAATGCTGACGCTACCAGAAGTAACAGCACGACCGTGAAGAAACAGTCGCCCACTAGGTGTATATTTACAGATCCAGGAACTGCAATGTCAGCGACATTCGCATTCCCAGTATTCTTTTTGACAGCTGCAAGCGTTAAAGGCATTGCCAATAAACTGGACATGGTAGCAAAACCAGTAAGCGCAGCCGGCAACATGCGCCTGACAGAGACTAATGTTTTTTTGATTGAAAACCCGCTCCCCAAAAAATAGAGCAACAGCACATATGCACATGCTGGAATCAGCGTACATAGCATGATCTGATAGTTGTTTTTCAATACGTCAAGCGCTCCATCGCTGTGTATTTTAAATGTGAATCCCACAATAAACAAGGGCAGCACAGGGGCGAAAGCTTTTTCTAGAGCAAACACACTCGTGCTGTAAAGCCTCCTGGAGATTACTTGCACTCTGGAGTTCCCAAATGTTCTAGGTAGCACTATCCCGGACAAAAACCCCAACCCCATAGCTGCAGTACAACTTATAAGCTGTGGAAGTACGAATGTGTTGTAGGCAGGTACCAACGCCCCTGTATTAATAGCGTCGGTCACCAACTCCTGCTGAACAATATCGTTTACTACGTATATTCCCAGTAGATGGGAAATTCCCACGGAAGTAGTGTTTGAAACCAACACCATTACCATCAATAGAAGCGTTGTTTTCACAGCATTTGCGCTGTGCAGATTGCTAGTGGAGTGGAACAGTATGCTATATACCAGCCATGGAAGGATAAAAACAAGTACCTCCTTGATCGACAAGCTGAGCGCATAACAAAGGGATCTTATCTCGTAAGGCACAACGTCTCCAAGCAGAAACGCCGCTGCTACGAGAAGGAAGAGGAATAGAAAACGCAATGAATGACCCATTAGTATCTCAAAGAATGTTCCACAAGTAACAAAGCAAACACCGCAAAATGCTGGAAAAACGCGCCCTGAGCGACTCGAACGCCCGGCCTTTTGATCCGTAGTCAAATGCTCTATCCAACTGAGCTAAGGGCGCAAAAAGCAAGCAGTAGACTATATGCTAATTTTACCTCTGTAAATAAAATTTTGATAAAATGACAGTGCTCAATGTTGTGTGCAACACGACGCAGGTAAAAGTATGTTGCAAGGAGAGGAATACCTAATGCTTAGAATTAGCAACCACATTTAACATCCTGAATATCTTTCTTTATTCGTTGCTGAACCTGCCATCTTACTTCAGCAGATTATTTCAAAAACTGCCACCTTGCTGCACCAAGCCTCAGGCTATTTGTCTTTTGCAAGAGGATACTTACTACAATGTACAATGCTGACGCGTGATTCGTTATGCAAGTTACAGGCGGTGGTTACTGTAAAATATCCAAAGTGTTTGCGTGCAACAAATTGATTCTGTGTTGTGGTATGGTTGAACAGTACACGAACTGTATGTTCTAGTTTAAATTGTTTTTATGCGAAAAGATTTTGATATTATCATGCAAGGTGGTTTTATCGCTCTGGGTAGATGATGAAATACTTTAGCATGAGATCTCCTTCGGGTGTTGCAGCTCACGTGAAGGCGTTTTTTTCTAGGATTGTTAGATTCAACGCTCTTGTGTTCATTGGGATGGGTGCGTTGTTGTTGTTTTTTAACAATGGTGAGCAGGGATCCTCTTTATTTTCAAGTATCAGGGCGAAGATTGCCGACAGTGGGGTTGCTGTGGGTGGAGCTACTCAATCAGCTATAAGGTGCATTTTATCCCGTAACTCTGATGAACATGATGCTGCCAGCGAAGAGTACATGGCTGCCTATAAGATGGACATGCTGTATAAGGAGAATGAAAGCCTGAGAAGACTTCTAGGCTTTTTATCTGATCATAGCAGTCATATATCTTATGTGACAACACGAGTCATTCGTGCTCATGATGGTAGCTTGGGTGTGGTTTTTATTCCATTGGGTAGAGAACACGGTGTAAGGAGCGGCCAACCGGTAGTTGATAGCGAAGGCCTGGTGGGAAGGGTAGTTGACGTTAGTGATCGTAGCGCTAGGGTTTTGCTTGTTACGGATCAGGGCTTTAGAATTCCTGTAGTGATTGTTGAAAGCGGGATAAACGCCATGCTGATCGGTGAAGGTGACAAGGCTTCACTTGTTGGAGTTCCTCCTGATGCTGATGTTACGGTTGGTGAGTTGGTCATAACAGCTGGAGATGATAATGGGCTTACAGATGGGATACACGTTGGAAATGTAACTGAATCGTTACATGATGTCATGTCGGTTTCAAGGTTAAGTAAGCTGGATATCGTGAGTGTATTACAACCTAAATAACTTTGTAGTCCAATAGCAGAAGGAAACCCGGCAAAGGGTTTATATGGCTAGTTGTCAGCCGTTCATAGTGGAAAAAAATGATATGTTTAGGTGTTGTATTTGAATTTTCTCCGCGCCCGGGTTGAGATCTATAGGTTGTCTTTGTTGTTATGTGGTATGCTTTAGTGTAGCAGAGATGTTCTTCAGCCATTATATTTCTGCCGTCAGGCCGTGACTGCTTTTTCCAGCAAACATACCCCGATATTTTGCGGAAACTACTCCTGGAAGTTGCGTGCCGTTCTGGAGTATTTGGCGCTTTAGTAGGTAAAACCTTAGTATATCGCTGTGTGCTCTAAGAATTTTGAACTTTCACCGTAACGTCATAAAATTTAGAACAAATTCTCACCGTCTGATTTGTGTACGGTCTTGTGGGAGGATGTAGTATTTCCTTCTGTGTTTTTTATTTCATTTCTGGCTTCAGTGCAGTCATTGGGAGCATATCGTGACTCGCCGTTTTGTTTCTGTACCAACTTTTGTCGTCATGGTATTCTATTGGTGTTACAGGGCATGTGTAAATCCAATAGTAGGAAACAGATGTGCCGTTTATGTATGCGAACGGTTTTTTTAAAATACTCAATGTCTCGTACATCTCAGGAATTGTGAGCAGCTCTGTTGCACGTGTGTGCTATCCGGTAAGAGCAAGGGACTACGCTCAGGTTGCATGTTATATTTCTCGCAGAAAATGGTATTGTTGAAGATCTAAGTTTTAACGTACGTAAGACATGCGCACCTTCTACAAGATCGATAGGTGTGTGTCACATGTACAATCAGAGAGTATATTAAAGAAAGCATTTCATTACGGTACATGCCAATACCCGCAGTGAGCATTCTATCAACATGGGAGTGGGCTCCGAATAACCTATGCAAGATGCGAGCGAAAGCAAGAACTACCAACGTAATAATATTTAATGCAGACCAATAATCTTGTGTACGTGCTCAGTATTGTTTAAAAAGCACACGCGGTAGCGCCTCCATGTTTTCCAGTACCTTACCAACTCCTAATGCAACACAGTAAAGAGGGTTAGCTGCGACAGACACCTGCAGGCATGTCTCCAACGCTATTACATTGTCAAGATTCCTCAACATACTGCCTCCTCCTGTGAGCACTATACCCCTGTCTACAATATCGGACGATATTTCGGGAGGAGCAGACTCGAGCGCGGCTCTTATGGCTGAGACGATGCTGCCAACTTGTTCTTTCAAACTTTCAGCCACTTCTCGCTCCGATAGGGATATCTCTCTAGGAATGCCGGTTGCCAGATCTCTTCCTTTAACAACTACACTTGCACCATCTCCTTCCCCCGGTACGCAAGCAGCACCGATGTTTTTCTTTACTTTTTCTGCGGTGACTTCCCCTATCAAGAGGTTGTAGTGCCTTTTAGTGTATCCTACTATGGCCTCATCCATTAGGTCTCCACCGCTCCTTAGAGAGCGGGAGTAAACAACTCCCCCCAAAGATATTATTGCCACCTCGGTGGTTCCGCCCCCTATGTCAACAATCATTGACCCTTGAGGGCTTTCAACAGGCAAGTCCGCACCTATCGCCGCGGCCATAGGTTCCTCCATCAAGTATACCTTACTTGCGCCAGCGCAGAACGCGGCATCTTGTATAGCGCGTCTCTCCACGGGAGTTGAGCCTGAAGGAACACAAATTACCGCCCTTGGCTTATTTATAGTTTTTCCTTTGCTGACAGTCCTGATAAAGAACTTTATCATTTCTTCTGCACTTCTGAAATCTGCTATCACTCCATCTTTTAGAGGGCGAACAGTCTCGATGCCTTCCGGGGTCTTCCCCAACATCATACGTGCTTCTATTCCATAAGCGTAAGGTACGTATCCCCCGTCATCCTTTTTCAGCAGCGCGACAACTGAGGGCTCATTCAGAACTATTCCTTTGCCTCTAACGTACACCAGCGTGTTGGCTGTACCCAAGTCTATGCCAATATCTCTTGCTAACCAGTTTCTGCTAGCCATAAAATCCTCGCACCTTCTCAAGAGATGCCTAGTCTGTATACAGGAAAAAATGGACCTAAAACTGAAATTTGCCATAACACCAAGACCTCATGGGGATACAATCACTTGCTCAAGGGAACAACCATACAACCTATATACATACATACGAAGACAAATGCACGTTTTTCTAAGTACAATTACATTCCATGTGATTTTGTATGCGATTTTGAACTATGATGATAACGTGTAGTGACTGAAATGTTCTGGTAAATGCTGTGAAATATGGATGGTTAAACATAGACAAACCATACAATATGAGTTCTGGAAAAGTAGTAGGGATCATAAAGAAAATGCTTAAGTGTAAAGTGGGGCATGCAGGGACGTTAGACCCACTAGCAACTGGAGTGCTCCCTATAGCCTACGGTGAGGCTACAAAAACAGCTACTTATATGGTGGACACTGTAAAGACATATAAAACTACCTTTCAATGGGGAGAGCAACGTGATACGGATGATGCCGCCGGTGAAGTCATTGCAACAAGCAGCATTAAGCCTACAGAAGAAAGCATAAGAGAGGTGCTTAGTAGATATATTGGAACGATAAAACAAATTCCGGCAGTATATTCTGCCATAAAGATCGGGGGTAAAAAGGCATATGATCTCGCGCGACGGGGAAAAAATGTTGCTCTTGAACCACGGAATGTGTGCATTTTAGGAATAGAATTAATCTCTGTTGATCAAGAAAAGAACACGGTGGATCTTTTTGTTACTTGCAAGAAGGGAGTGTATATACGCTCTCTTGCCCGTGATTTTGGTGCAGCACTGGGATGCCTGGGGTATGTGGCAAGCTTACGGCGCACGAGAGTAGGATCTTTTACTGAAGAGAGTGCAATCCCCTTGTGTGACTTTCAGGGATATGTTGAGAACAGCAAATTAGACGAGATTTCTTTTCCAATAGACGCTGTGATGGAAAAAATTGCACGTGTTGAGGTTGATGAAAAAACAGCAAAACTACTGAAAAACGGCCTGAGTATAAGATTAGATGAAGTATCTTCAAATGGCTTGTACATTGCCGAGAATTATGATATGTGTTACCTAAGCCAGGTGGGTGGCGGTCCTGTCGCTGTCTGTAAAGTCGTGGATGGCACCGTTAGTCCGGTGCGTGTTTTTAATGTCTGAGTTTTAAGATAATTTGGGGGTCCTTGCGTTTTTATGTCTATTACACCTAGTAAAAAGTCGGAGTTGATTTCTGAGTACCGTATTAGGGAAGACGATACTGGTTCCGCGTACGTTCAGTGTGCGATTTTGTCTGAGAGGATTCGTAATCTCACTGAACATCTTAAGGTGCATAAAAAGGACTATCACTGTAGGAGAGGACTCATGGTGTTGGTATGTAAGAGGCGCAAGAAGCTTCAGTATGTAAAGAATAAGTACGGCAGCGATTCGTACTTGGACTTGGTGAAGAGATTGGGCATAAGGGACGTGTTCCATTGATGAAAGGAACGGGTAGGTATTTAAGGCGCCTTGGCGTGTTTTTAAGGTAGGAATTGAAGTATGTTCGATATCACGAGGAAGTGTGTAGAGTGGGGAGAGAGGCCGTTAACCATAGAGAGTGGTAAAATCGCGCGTCAGGCAAAGGGTGCTGTTGTTGTTAATTATGGAGGCACGTCTGTTTTGTCTACTGTCGTGTCTCAAAAGGCGAAAGAGTCCATGGACTTTTTGCCGCTTACTGTGCAGTTTCTGGCGAAAAGCTATGCAGTGGGGAAAATTCCAGGAGGCTTCTTTAAAAGAGAGGGTAAGCCCTCGGACAGGGAAACTCTCATTTCTAGGTTAATTGACAGAAGTCTGAGGCCGCTTTTTCCCTTTGGGTTTCATGATGAGGTTGCTGTTGTGTGCAATCTTTTGTCTTATGATGTTAGCAGTCCTCCAGAGGCAGTTGCATTGATAGGTGCTTCTGCTGCAATGGCGATTTCTGGTATACCTTTTGATGGTCCAGTTGCGGGAGCAAAAGTTGGGTACATAAAGGATGAGGGATGTTACGTGCTTAATCCTTCTGCTGAAGAGATGGGTGTAAGTGCTCTTGATATGTTTTATGCTCGTACATCGACATCTACCCTTATGGTTGAGTCGGAGGCAAGTGAGCTTACAGAGGAAGTGATGCTTGGTGCTCTGAAGTATGGGCACGAGAGCTGCGCTGAAATTGTAGAGGTGATAAAAGAGTTTGCCGAGAGTGCTGGGTCATCTTCGGGTGTGTCTTTTGTGCCTCATGATTTGGGTGAAATAACATCCAGTATAAAAGATAATCACAAAGAAATGTTTTCAATTGCTTACTCGGATAGGGATAAACAGTCTCGGGTTGCAAAGCTTGAAGCGGCGAGAGCGTCTCTTGTAGAGGATTTGACAGCCAAGTTTGCCGCAGATGATTTTAAGGATAAATACACAGCTCAGGACATTGTTCTTGCGATAAAAATGTTCGAGAGGTCTTTGGTCAGATCAAGCGTTCTAGATGTTGGGCGAAGAATAGATGGGCGTGGCTATGATCAGATACGCAACATAGAGATAGAGGTAGACCTCATTCCCAAGGCACATGGTTCTGCTCTTTTCACCAGAGGTGACACTCAGGCGTTAGTAATAACGGCTTTGGGGACGCCTCAGGATGAGCAGATTGTTGATGGGTTTGATGGCGACAAGCGTGAGAGATTCTTGTTGCACTACAACTTTCCGCCGTATGCTGTTGGTGAAGCTGCTGCTTTACGTCCACCTGGTAGAAGAGAGATAGGCCACGGTAAGTTGGCATGGCGTGCCATTCATCCTGTGTTGCCGTCTAAGACTGAGTTTCCTTACACAATAAGGGTTGTTTCAGAGATTACTGAGTCCGATGGGTCATCGTCGATGGCGACCGTGTGTGGGGCATCGCTTGCGCTAATGGATACGGGTGTTCCTATGAAGTCTTCCGTTGCTGGTATTGCTATGGGTCTGATAAAGGAAGGCGATAGGTGCGCTGTTTTGTCAGATATTCTAGGCGATGAAGATTATCTCGGTGATATGGACTTTAAAGTTGCCGGAACAAGAGAGGGTGTTACAGCACTTCAGATGGATATGAAAATAAAGGGGATAGATTTTGATATCGTCAGTTCTGCTTTGGACCGTGCGAGAGAGGGACGCCTTTACATCATAGATAAGATGGATCATGTGATTAAGGAGTCACGTGACGGAGTCAGAGAGCATGTTCCCAGGATGGAATCCATAGTTATAGATAAGGCGAAGATAAAGAACGTAATCGGTGCAGGCGGAAAAAATGTGAGAGAGATCTGTGAAAAGACTGGTGCGAAAATTGAAATCGCTCAGGATGGTACCGTAATGATCTATGCCGTTGGAAGCGAAGCAATAGAGGAAGCAAAGGATATGGTGCTGGGAATAGCATCAGAGCCTGAAGTTGGAAGGGTATACTGCGGGGTCGTGTGTGAGCTTGCGAAGTACGGTGCTTTTGTGACGTTTTTGGGTGCTCGTAGAGGTTTGGTTCACATAAGTGAGATAAGGAATGAGCACATTAGTGCCGTTGCAGATGTTCTGAATGTGGGAGATAAGGTTAAGGTGCTTGTCATAGATGTAGACAAGGATCACATACAACTGTCTATACGTAGGGTGGACCAAGACACTGGGGATTCCCTGGAGGGAGAGCTTTATGCTCCGCAGAGGCGAAGTAGTACTGCAAGCAGTAGCAGTGGGGTATCTGAGGGGAATTCCTCGGGTGGCAATGGTTTTACTAGAGACCATAGCGGCGCTTCTGTGTCGAAAGATAGGAAGAGAAGTGGTTCTCCTATGGGGTCAGGAAGGTCTGTGATGCGTAGAAGGCATAGTACTGGTAGTAGCTATGGCTCTGTTGAAGGTTCTGGTGTTGGAATGCATGACCAAGCTGGTGGTAGTAGCAGGGGGAATAGGAGTGGCAACGGCGGTTCAGGTAACTCTTCTGCTGCTGGCAATCAAAAGAAGCCGAGGTTTTTCTAGGGTTGTAAGCTGTTTGATCGTAGGTTAGTTAGGTTTCGTAGGGAAGCGGCTGCTTCCTTTTCCTCTGAATTGTTTTCTTCGGTGGCCGCCCTTGTGTGTGAAAGGGCGGCTTTCCTTTTTCGCGATTCCATGGCCGATATACTTGTTATGGGTAGCAGGGATGGTGAGGTTTGCAGACGGTTGTCGCCGATGGTGCCTCGCGGTAGCTCAATATTTCAGTGTGATGTTGGGAAATACGCGTTTGCAGGAGATCAGCGGCATTTTGTTGTTGCTGATGATGAATGTATGCCCTTTAAGGGCAGTAGTTTTGACTTTATAGTTAGCAACTTATCTCTACATAATGTCAATAATCAAATTTCCGTACTATCTAACATTTATGCAATGCTGAGAAAGGGTGGTGTGCTGCTTGCAGCAACTTTTGGAAGTGAGACTCTTAGGGGGATTAAAAAAGCTGTTATATTGTCTGAGCGAGGAAAGATAGTTCCACGCATCCAGCCTTTTGTGTATGCATATGAAGTACCTTTTATGCTTCAGTATTGCGGTTTTGCGAATGTTGTAGTCGATGTTAGCATTGTAGAGGTGAACTATAAAAGCCTGTATCATTTGTTTAGGGAACTTAAAGATACAGGGGAAGGGTGTACGTTTCGCAGGGGTTATGTTCCATCGCTACGTGGCGTCATTGATGATGCGTGGAATATGTACAAGAAATCTATAAAAAAAGGGGGAGAAAACGACGGTGTACCGGTTAAATACGAGATTATAATTATGAAAGGTGAAAAAAGGTAGAAGTTGCAATAGTGTCACAATTACCAGTGAGAAACTTGTGTTGGCGAATGCCATTGCTATCCTACATGCGTTCTTAAAATATGTATTATTCCGTTGAAAGGGAGGGGATAGTAACATAAACTCAAGTCCTGGACATTATTTTTGGTACGTAGTGAATCGGAATCTGATCAGGAATTTCGCTATAATAGCGCATATTGACCATGGAAAGTCTACTTTGGCTGATAGGTTGATAGAGTCATGTAATGCCCTGGAAGAAAGAGATATGAAGGCTCAGGTGCTTGACTCTATGGATATTGAACGTGAGCGTGGCATAACAATAAAAGCACAAACTGTACGGCTAAAGTATACTGCTAAAGATGGAACATGCTACTACTTAAACCTGGTGGATACTCCTGGCCATGTCGACTTTTCGTATGAAGTGAGTAGGAGTTTGGCTGCATGTGAAGGGTCACTTCTTGTTATAGATAGCAGCCAGGGTGTTGAGGCTCAAACATTAGCTAATGTGTACCAGGCAATTGACAATAACCATGAAATAATAACCGTTCTCAACAAGGTGGACCTCGCATCTTCAGATCCTGAAATGGTGAAATCACAGGTGGAAACCATTATAGGGTTGGACTCAAAAGATGCACTGCTGGTTTCTGCGAAAACTGGCCTAGGGATTGACGAGGTATTGGAATCAATTGTACAACGTCTTCCAGCTCCGGAAGGGGATATGGGCGCTCCTTTAAGAGCTGTTCTTGTGGATGGATGGTATGATCCGTATTTAGGCATCGTAATTTTGGTACGTATTCGTGATGGTGTCCTAAGAAAAGGGATGAAGATAACCATGATGGCGACTGGAGCTGTTTACACGGTAGATAATGTTGGTGTTTTTACACCGCACAAGCATATGGTTGATTCGCTTTCTGTTGGTGAGATAGGCTTTATCACAGCAGGCATTAAGGAGCTATCCGCGTGTAAGGTGGGTGATACAGTAACAGAGGAAGGGAGGAAATGCAGCGAAGCGCTGCCGGGATTTAGAGCTACTTGTCCTGTAGTGTTCTGTAGTTTATTTCCTGTTGATGCTGGAAGTTTTGATCACTTAAGAGATGCTTTAGGAAAGCTGCAGTTGAATGATTCGAGCTTTACTTTTGATATGGAGAGTTCAAGTGCGCTTGGATATGGGTTCCGCTGCGGATTTCTGGGTATGCTGCACCTTGAAGTAGTGCAGGAAAGATTAGAAAGGGAGTTTGACCTTGATTTAACAGCAACAGCCCCCAGCGTTGTTTATAGGGTTACAGATAAGCACGGTGTTACAAGGTACGTACATAATCCCAACGATTTACCAGAATCTCATGAGATACAAAAGGTTGAAGAGCCATGGATTATGGCTACGATAATGGTTCCGGATCAGTATCTGGGGTCTATTCTTGCACTCTGCAACGGGAAACGAGGCGAACGTATTGATCTTTCATATACGGGTAGTGTTGCATTGCTCAAATATCGATTGCCATTGGCCGAAATAGTATTTGATTTTTATGATAGGTTGAAATCATTGTCGAAGGGTTATGCTAGTTTTGACTGGCAGATGGACGGATACATGGATGCCGAGGTTGCGAAGTTGACCTTCTTGATTAACTCGGAGCTTGTTGACGCTTTAGCATGTATAATACACAAATCAAAAGTAGAGAGCAGGGGAAGAGAAATATGTGAGAGGTTAAAGGATCTTATTCCCAGACAACAGTACAAGATTGCAATTCAGGCAGCTGTTGGTTCAAAGATTGTTGCACGTGAGACAATATCTCCGTATAGGAAAGACGTTACAGCAAAGGTATATGGCCGCGACGCTACAAGAAAGATGAAACTTTTAGAGAAACAGAAAAAAGGGAAGAAACGTCTCAGAGCAATTGGGAATATCAATGTTCCACAAAGTGCCTTCATACACGCATTGCAGGTGAAGGATTAATGCTCTTTTTCACGTATTACGCATTGATCGTACGTTGTTATGGAACTTACTCGTTAGTATGGTTTAACATACATTGCGACCCGCATTTACAGTGATAAAATCATGGTATATAGGGCGAGCTTGTTTTGTTCATAATTGCTACCCGTTTTAGTTCAAGAACTCCGAATTGTTACTCATAAAGGAGGGCGATGATGGATAATTCGAAACACAACGTTTTCCTACGTGATTTACTTATCGACTTTTCCTACGACTTAACCTATCAACAAATGTTTTCAGTTTAATCAATGTCTTTCTGATTAATAAGAAACATGTTTATCAGTGAAAAGAGGCTACTTTCAGTTTCACCTAGTGTGCGTGATAACACAAACTACGCACCATATATGGTGTTGTTGCCTTTAAATCATTTTGCTATATCTAATTCTGCAACTCTGTTTAGCCTCCTGGATTTGTCCGAAAGTTCCACACAGCATTTTGTAGATAATATTTCTGACGACCCAACCGGTATTTTTGTCCCGTGCCTTCACGTAATCAATGCTTAAAATCCGTATTGCCGCCAGTACATTCCCTTAACACTACCTCAGAGGCTACGCATATTATCAGGCAAATTTGTAGTCATAACAAACACGGTGTCATAAAGGTAACTTATGACGTTATTCAAAACGCATACTATGGTGAATGTCATTTTTAACGAGATGACTTAAGTGATCCATGCATCATTTCATCACGCGTGTTGTTATTGAAAAGGCACTTGAAGTAAGTACCTGATTTTATGTTCAAATCTTAAACTTATAGTTATTGACAATAATTAAAATCTTCATTATTAGGGACCAGATGCCTTATTAGAATACTGAATAGATTTGTAAATTCTGTTGCATTAAGGTGAGGCTTATGCTTTTTGGACGTGTTTCGAGCGAGAGTTGTCCTCTCCTTTCTTCCAGGAATATTCCAAGGGAAGGTAACGATCGGTCAAGCGCGATTGCCGCCCGAGATAGGGGTTTTTCATACATAAGGTTTGAATTTTTGCCCTCTTATCGTCTTGAAGTATTCAATCTGCAGGAAAGAGAAGTAGAGCTACGGACAGGAAGAGATGAGCTGTATATAAGGGGCGGTAGAGTACCACGAGAGTTTTATAGGATGTCCATTTTGTTCGAAGGGGAGCGCTGGGGGCGTCCTTTTGATAGAATCGCAGGCAATAGCTTTCTTTTAGGTATTACAGGACTGAGTAAGCTTGACTGTTTACACTTGCTAGAGTCTACCCCCTGTACTGTGAAGAGTGTGTGTCTGGACGAAAGCGGGTGTTTGTCACTTACTTTGAAGTTTAACAGCATCTATAGAATATTTGAGGTAATTACTTCACCTCCTAGCCTTAGAAATGGCGATTGTGCCAGATTTATTGATAAGTATTTTGAGTGGATAGCGTCGAAAGCAAGCTCTAAGAAAGATGTGATTTCAGTTTTGCAAGATGGGGTTCGAAGAAGCCCTGAAGCTTTGTTTAGATTAAGGAGTTTTTCCCAGGGAGCTAAGGTAGTTTTAGATGTGCAATTGCACATTGGCGCATTAAGGCGGCTGCTGGACAGTTACCGGAATGATTTAAGTATCCCGCGAACAAAATACAAGGAAATTCTCGAGGAAATCGTGAAGGAAGAGAAGAAGCACAGCATACTTGTGAGACATGGTACCATACCTACTGTGGCATGGGAACTTGCTACTTTATGCCTTATAACGTGTACGCATGTTGATGTTTTTGATACAGAAGAGCTGAAAAGGTGGTTGATTTTTGAAGTAAGTGAGAATTGTGATTCTGAGATTGGAGCTCATATTCTTGTTCTTACAGCCTTGCACAGTGAGTTTAGAAAATTATATGTCGCACGTGCATTAAGGTCGGTTGCACGGCTGAACGCCATGTGTGACGAAGTAATAGATTTGTATGTTTTATGCAAGCAGTATGTAGAAGAGTATGAGGTAGAAAATATTGTACGGTCTCGTGGTCTCGAGATGTGCGCAGACGCCATAGCGCTGCCGTATTTTGTCGACACGCCAGCATACGTTGGTTTGTGTAGACAGGTACCCTTTTTCAGGGAATTACGTGATAATGCTCTAAACGAGGGAATATTGTGGGTGGGCGAAAGACACAGGCCATTCTGCACACTGCGGAAGTGTAGCTTTAAAAGTGATACTGTGTGGGTATTTTGGCGATTTATGTCCTCATGCTGGTCAACCGCTGATTTTGACCCATTTCTCCTTAATGATGCCCAGTCACTTATCGAGTACTCAGTTGATTTCGCATATAGGACGTTTTCACCTAGTAGATGGATTCGTGGCAGTAGCGATGTTATATCTCCGCGAAGCAGCACAATATACGAAGAAGAAAAAAAGGTCAATTTGCTATCTCGCGGTGATAGGGCATCTTTTGTCTCGATCGCTACTAGCTGCAACCTAGACAGTACAAGTCTTGACGGAATAAGCGTCGCTCCAGCCATCGTAGAAGATCCTCGTGGCATGCTATATCCTCAGAGATAATACCTCTCTCTAAAATTTCCCGTATCTTTGTTAGTCTAAATTCGAGTGAGCCTAGGCGTCTTCAGGGCATTTCATGCATGTTATCGTGTATCCACATCCTCACTCCAACTACGATCTCCCATCATACCATTCACGATCAGTCTGTCTCCTACCAAACACCTAATTGTTTTAGAAGGAGTTAACCGCCCAGGTTTTAGGGCAGCACATTTTCACGAAAAATAAAGACATGAAGTAATATCTTTTAAAAATAGTTAAGTTTTTATTTATTTATGTTATAATGAGAAGGTCCGGTTGTGGGTGCAACAAAAAAACCCGGGATGAGTCTCAAGATACATGCCGAGTTTCTTTGTTTTTTGAGAATTTTGCGCGGACTTTGTTTCTCTACAGCTCTAGCCTTTAGGAGTTGCATTGTTGATTCAAGAGAACAAAAAACCACAGGACCCTAGCGGGTTTTTGAACTAAAGTTGCATATATGTTGCGTATTTATTTGTAAAATGATACATCTAATAAATGTTGATTTTTTATCACATACCTTCCTGAGATGTAAATAATGGGATCAGGAGTTTCTTGTTACCGAGGATATGCAGGTATTTGTATTAATTTTTTAAAAAGTATACTAATCTGTGTGCTATGGAGATGTGAATTCTATAGGTTGTGTGGGAGTGTACAGGAAAATTTCGAGGGTTGATAAGACGTAATGTCACGTGCGGTTTCGAGTATGAGTCTATGGTTGTTCTTTAGAGGTGTTACCTGTTTAATATTAATGAATTTAATAATTATCGGTTGATGCGTTATGTGGAGCTGCAGTCCTTTAGGGGTGTGCTGCGCGTAGTTTAATGTGATGGAAGCGAAGTTGCTGTTTGTGTAAGAAATACGAGGTTTGAGATATGCTAGGGTCTGACAGAAGCAGAGGGGGAAAAGAAATCTATGAGAAAAGATACCTAAAGAAAACTGAGGTCGCCTTGCTAGCTTTGAGTGCAGCTCTTATGGCAATTTCGGTACGTACGATTATTGTTTACTCAAGAGTAAAAGATGTTGCGGTTATTGCTGCGGCTGCTGCAGGTGTTTTAACGTCACTTGTTTTGTTTGCAGCAGTTATTTGGAAGTACGGGGAATATGCGAAAAAAAGTTTCCAAAAGCAACAACAAAAAGTTGTTTCAGCTAGAATTAATAATAGTGAAAAGCGTGTTTTCTATGCAGCAATAACGACGTCGACAGATACACTTAGAGCAGACAGCAATGTTCCCCAAATTATGCTTGATCTTTATCCTGAATTGCGGCAGCTGCATGATGCCGAAAGTGATGAAACGGGAACAATAAGGCTACTCAGGGCTTATGAGTACACTACTGACTTCGGAGTTCTTTGTGTTGCAAAGCAACACATGTCCTACATCCAGGAAGTGCAATGTTTTGAGCCAGAGGCCAAAGAGGAGTATTTGAAATATATATCTGATAAGCCTCTTGGAAAAAACCAGACAAGGTTTATTGTAGAGGTCACTCTTCCCAGGGGGGTACGTATACAAAGTGAAAGGCCAGTATTTAAACCATATGGTTATAGATGGGGTGCCAGGGAATATGCTTTAACGCAGCCTGCGTTTCCGGGATCGTTTTGTCCCGTATTTTATTCAGATTTAAAAGCACGTTCCGGAGCAAGCGAAGAAGAGCAGCGGTCTCTAACTGAGGTGCTTGGGGAAAATATAAAATTTATTAGTGATAAAGAAGCGGCAGTATACCAGGCCGTACAAGAATTAGTCGGACGGCATCCCTTGGCTTATGGGAACGAAAGTGCAGAAGATGAATCGCAAGTTGAAAGCAAGAGAGCAAAAGATATTTTTGCTTTAATCCGTCTTGCATTAGGGATGGGTGATGCTGCGGATTCTTTAGATCTATCTCCTAAGAACGAGGCGCGAATCACTAGTGATTTTATAATTCCGTACAGTAGTATTAGTGGAGTATTAACTTTCGCGATGACTGCCACCACGCTTTATAGCATCTTACCATTCAAACCTAAGACCTATACTGCTTGCGAAGTGCCGATGTACCTTTATCGAAATCTGTGGGGAGTCGGAGCCGCAGAAGTCTGTTCAAGATTTGCAAGTTTTCTTGGGGATACCTACCAACATGATATGACTCTTCATGAGTATAGGGACTTATTTGATGAGTTTTTAGAAGCAAATTTACGTGACGATATCTTAAATGACGAAAAAGATGTAGTTAATCTTAAAAACATTAGAGACCTCGAGGAAAAATATGGAGAAAACTGGGAGAGCATAATTTTTGTGCTAACAACCGCAATTGCACGATCCACAACTGTAGAAAAAGTATTGAAAGACAGGCGTACGGAAGAAATTCTTGAAAAAGCAGATAGTTTATCTATAAGAGAGCAGATCGCTTCCTCCATTGAACGTATAAATAGAAATAGTAAAAAACAACAAAGCCTTGGCAAACTTGCATATTACTCATCATTACTGACCCTTTATGGTGCTGTTAAGGATGTAGCTGAGCAGAAACCAGATATGAGTAATCGTGAGTTCATATCAATGTGTCTCTTAGATGAGACCGGACACAATAAGCATCCCATGGGATTCTTCTTATATAGTCACATTGCCTCCTATTGTTTTGATGATATCCCTCCTAGTTTTCGTATAGGGAATTACGTTAGGGATCGAATTAAGGTTAACATCAAATTTTTGGATAACTCTCCAGTAATAAGTAGGGAGGAGTATGAAGAAAAGGAAGTTTCGGATCCTCACGTTAGAATTCAAAGGGATGACGATGTACATCCTGCGGAAGTGCAACAAGACACTCATAGCTCTCGTGTAGGAAATGCTGTAGAGATGGTGGGAGAGGGTGCGATTGACCATACTGCCGGAATGGGGGTAGCTTGTGGATCAGATGTGGAATCTCAACCCATCATTGGCGGGGAGCGTAGTGGTTCATCATCGAGACATGAGAGTGGTGAGTCGCGAGCTGTCGCCGGCGCAACTAGGAGAGCTAACAATCCTGGAGATATGGAAAGTACTCAGGGACAAGAAGTGCAACAGCGCCCGTCTTCGTGGTTGTATGGTGGAGTTCAAAAGGATTCGCCAAGTTCTTCACAGGGATTAAGTGGCAATCAACCTTCAAAAGTACCGAGTTCTCCCACTCGGCAAAGTGAAGACACGCTAAGCTTTAGCAATGCCGCTTCTCGGGAAAGTATTTTTTCTATGTCAGCACAAGGTAGTCAAGTGAGTGAGCAGAGCGCCCCTCGTATGGCAAGTGCTCTTGTGCAACCTCGAGACACCAATAGTCGTCATGTATCACGTGGGGCAGCTTCTCCAGTATCATCCGAACGCGCTAATGCTGCTCGAGTTGTACATACTGCTAAAAGTGCTAGGGGCAGCCACAGTAAAATAATGACGCGAGGCGCGGTATCAGGTCATTCCCAAGTGGTAAATGACGATGCAGTTCCCGGACCCTCTGGTTATTCGAGCAGCGGAGCTAACAGAGGGAGCAATGGCGGGAGAGAAGGGGGATCACTGCCTCGCAGTCAATATTGCTATCAGGTAAAGGTTCTTAAGAAGTCGAAAGGGGACGCCCCGGATGTTTCTGCTGATGTCCTAAGAGCAGTTACAGCAGAGGACATGAAGTTTTCGGGAGAAAAAAAAGGTGAAAAATGTTTGATATCTTGTACCTTTGGAGCGTCTCAGTATTCTGAGAAAAGTACTAGTATCCTAAGAAGTGACGTTGTTCGTGATGGCGCAAAAATGAAGGCGTGGGTGAAGAACAACGTAAAAGATGGAGAAATTGCGGTTATTTCTGAATCCAAAGTAGAAAGTTGGTTGGATCGTCCTAAGTATGATGTATCAGATGATAAACTTGTAGTAGCGGGAATAGGGATTAATTGTCAAAGTGGAGATGAGGCATTAGGGGTTATACTTTCTTGTGCGGGTAGACGACGGCAAACGCTTGAATCACAGTACGGCTTGGATGAGTATCTAAATTTTCATAGAGAAGCTTATAAGCAATTTATAAGCTCTGATGGATCCGTGAAAGATAGCGTTGGAATTGTGAAATATGAACAAAGTAACGGCGGGTTCGGGTTTCTTGCAGATGTTTCGAAGAATATCCGGTTGTTTAAGGGGGCTCTTGAGATGCCGAGTGTGCACCTGACGGAAGATAATAGGAAATTTTTGCAAGGTGTCATCAATAGTATTGGTGGTTTCAATGATGCCCAAAGGAGAGCTCTCAATAATACTAGGGGGACACCGCAGGAAGTTTTTTATCAATTGTTTTCGTCGCTTCTTCTTTACAGGAAAGAAATACTTAAGGACGTGCAATGCGAACAAAGTATGATGAACAGCGTATGGGCGTGGGCGCGCGTTAGGGATAATGCATGTGTAGCGTTTTTTGATCGGAATTATAGGCAGTATTACTTTTCCGTTGTGATGCATAGCATAATGTGTAATTTTGCAAAAGGTGAATATGGGATAGAGGCAAACGTAAGTGACGACATAGATGCAGGTCTCCAAGGAATTGCATCAGTTGCATATCTTGTGGCCCTATATGTGCATAAGAAGGAATTTCCCGCTGTGAATTATGCTGAAAGGGACAGGTACATGGGTTTGTATTCCCAAATTAGAGCAGAATTGCCTAGTTTCCATATTGAAGGAATACGGGAAGAAAATTTGGAAGATGAGGTTGCTAAGAGAAAAGATAAAATCCGGGAAATTAATAAAATAATCGAGCGCAATAACATTCCGCAGGAATTAAGAGAAGAGGCGCGGACTATGCTTTTGCTTAGCGAGTATGCTGTAAACAAGCCTGATATGATAAATCAGCTGATAGGTGACTTGAAAAGCGGTGATATTGCAAAGTATGCAAGACAGGCCAATATGTGCTTGATCAACAACAGTAACGAGGCCGGTGTTGGTGGCGGGCGAGTTCCCGAGGCTATGGCACACGCAGTTATCAGAGATTTGTCCGATGTACTTAAAGAACAGCAGGAGGGTCCCGTCCTAGAAAAAATGTGGAGTGTTGTTGCCCCTAAAAACAGGATGCGTTTTATGGTTAATACAGCGGTGAGTGAGAGAGCAAGAGCTGGTAGAAGACTAGTGCCCGACACGTCTATTGAATGTGTATTCCGGCCTACAAGTGAAGAAAGAAGTGTAAAAATATTGTCAATTGTAAACAATGCTACTGCAAAGTCTGAGATATATCGTAAGAATGACCCTTCTGTTGAAGAAACTTTTCCTGATTTGCAGCAGGAGAATGCTCAATACGCTTCCGGAACTGTAAATAGGGTTTTTCAGGCCGGAAGTAGTAACAGTGTAGTTGAATCAGGGTTGGTTTTTGGTGAGCGTGAAGCTGTTACGAATTCCGGTGGAAGTTTGTCTCGTACGGGACAGATCTCTAGTACTTATAGTAGTGCAGAAAGGCGTATATTGCGCAAAACAGGGGGTGATCTATGGTATATTGATTGCCATCTTAGGATTGCTCGAGATATAGTTGCGATGCCGTGCTTCGGATGTGCTAATGACCTGTGTGAGGCGCTGCTAGGAACTGGTTTGGCAATTGATGTATATGACAACCTAGAAAAGTTTAAGGCTATCAGTAGAGATATTCGGGTTTCCGAAACGCATAGAAGGATGCTCAGTGATCTTTGTGATAAGGTCGAAAAGGATATTCCCTTTAGGAGGAAAATACAAAACGCAAAAAGTAGCCCTGATTACACAGGCCTAGAGAAAAAATGTGGTCTCTTTAACGGCAAATTGGCAACGTCTCTGTATGCGCTTTCTTGTGACGAAAGCAGTCTACGTATTCAAGGAGGACATACAAGTTATAACGAGAGTCTCAATAAACTAATAAGCGCGTTCATACTCGATAAGGAGTTGAGGCAGGCTATGCTGAAGTACTATATTTTGGAGCGCTGCGCATCACGGCTTTCAGGTGAGGATATGGTCATTCCGGCTATTTTCAGGCTCATTCCAGAGTTTACCACAATTTGTGATGCTGTTTGCGATCCTTACTTATCTCTATGTTCGTGGGAAAGAGAGGATTCGGATACGATAAGACAAGAACTGCGAGCTCGACTCAATGCGGGTGGTATTATCAGTCCTCAGCACTCGGAAGAAGAACCACTTTCTAAGATTGCACAGAAAGATCACGAAACGATTGCCATGTACACGAATGGAGATAGCTCGTTATATTCTCTGCTGTTGGCTGTGAAGATTGTTAATGGAGGCGGTGATAAGGACATCGATGACTATATAAGCACAAGTAGTCATTGGAAAAGAGAGACAGAAGGCATAGCAAACTCTAGCAGAGAAGTGGATGTAGCTTTCAAAGTGGGCCAGGCGATTAGGCGCGCGCTTAGTGGTGAAACTTCTAAAAACTTTTTAGGGGAGCTTGTAGCTGATGCAGTTATGAGAAGCATAAAGGAAATTTGGGGGAAAGAAGAAAAGTTTAATATACAGAAGTTTATAGAAGATCTTATGCGTTCTACTCCGAAAAGTAAGGATGCTTTGGTGGAATACTGTCGCAAACAAAATGACACTGTTAATTCTGGTCTCTTTTCTTCGCTCCTGAATATGGAACCTGGTATAGATCAAGTGCTTACTATAGGTATGCAGGGGAGCATTGGTTCGGATATATGCAGTAGTATGTCAATTGTTAATGCTCATCAGGAGGAATCGCCTGCGACTATGCTTGAACAGAGCAGACAAAGTACTGTCTATTCTCAGGTAGTACGTTAACAAGTTTAGATTTGTAATTTTTAAGTTTTTTTGTTGATATTGAGGGTATTTTTATGAAGTTCTTTAAAAGAATACGTGGTTATTTCAGCTCTAATCCGACAAGTGCGGCTAGTGCAACCGGTGGTCTGACCACAGTTGCTGATGTCTCTGAATTAAAAATCAAAGATTCCAGAAGAGCTGTCACTGCTACTTATGTTCTAATAGTGATTACTACGATAGCTGCTTTGGCGGTTATTGCGTATTTTGCATATGTTAATATCGTAGTAGCTGGGTTGACTACAGCGATACTGCCGCATGTATTTTGTGCAGTGGGAGCTGTTGTTTCAGGCGTTATGCTTGGGTTAGTTGTGCGTCAAATAGATAACAACACTAGGACGGTGCTTCAAGGTATTATTGAAGCGAAAACAGAAATGATCTGGAAAGTACTTAGGAATGGGCGATCAATCGATGATTTGCGTGATAAGGTTGCAGAGCACACTGAAGCAGAAATGCAATTATATAAAATAGCAGAGAGGAGAGCTGAAGAGGAAGCGGGGAAAGCCACCAAAGAACCAGAAGCAATTGCACAGTCTGGTGGCGAAGGCGCTTCACAAGGTCAAGATCAAAGTACATCGCTAGAGGGCAACCAAGGCAGATGCACTAGCGATACCCTTTCTGCAGGAGCAGGTTCGCCGCCGGCAGAGACTGTTGGCAATGGCAACGGACATCAGGGAGAAAAATCTGGAGACGAGGAGAAAGACGCAGAACAAGGTACTGCACCAAATCCTCAGGTTAAGAACCCTAGCTTAGCTGGTGTCGCACTTCAACCCGGTTTAAGTGCGTAAACGACGCTGTAGGTGCTTTTAAAAAAGGTGGGGCTCTGGTGTTTTATGTCACTTGGGTCCCATTTTGTCTTTCTATGCATATTTTCGAGCTATGTTTTGCCGTGCATTATAGGGAAAGAGATCGTAGTGTTCGCGGGCTTTGAGCTTTTAGCATGTAGTTAATAGAAAGGGTCTTATATTTTGTTTTTAGCCTGCATAACTTGCTGGTTTTGTATTCTGATCTGGTAAATAGGATCGGTATAGCGTGCATAGATATGCTTTTTCATTAGCAGTATTATATAGTTAGGTTAGACTTCACAAAAATGCGATTGCTTCATGTTTTCTTGTGTTGACAATCGTTTGGTATGTCACTACAAGTAGCCCTGTCGAATTGAGTTGTGTCACTGTGGGGTTGCAGCGCTTATTGCTGCGTTGTCCCATGGGCAAATCACTTTTATATCTATGCAGCGCTCGTCTTGCATTTGCGATGGCGTAGATGATTATAAATACTGTAGATTTTCTCATAACGAGCTTTCTATTGGTCAATGCCATCAATAAAGAAGGACATAGCATGCCAATATCTGCTTTCAAGAGTACGGTTGCCAGGGTCATAGTGTATACAGCTTTGCATCCGAATGGTATGGGACAGTATGCCTATGTTTCTACATTTGGCTATCTCTTCTAGCTCCTTTAATTGTGAGAGAAAATAATAAGGGAAGAGAGTGGAGGTGCAGCAAATATTTTAAGGAGAGTTTTTTAGAGGGATTGGGCTATGAAATAAAGGAAGTCAAGCTGAACGCATTTGAGAGTTTATCATCCTAATGGGAAGATAAGATGTTGGAAAATACAGCGTTTAGCGTGATAAGAGAGCACCCTCTTAAAGAATTTCCTGTAACTCTAGAAGATGCAAAGTCATTCCTGGGAATTAATAATGACAGGGAAGACGACCTTATTAAAAACCTTATATCTATTTCTACTGAATATGCACAGTGGTTCATGGAGAAATCTCTCACTAAACAAACCTTGCTTCTTCGCTTTAGCGGTGAGGTTATAAAAAGATGAGCGGGTATTTCAAAATCTTGAAAGTCACCTAATGGGTTCAGTGAATATTTTTGCAAAACAACAACCTAGCGGGGCAATTTCGTAAGCATCTTGATAATCATAATTAACGGTTCAAGAGACAGAGATGTCTTAGTAATAGTAGTAATGTAATAATTGCATTGACAGTTTACTGGTTTTCTAAAATTGCTCTGAAAAATAATAATAAAACAGCACTATCACATGCGGGAGTAATCTTTGATATTTATGCTGCAAAGTTAGCTCATATTGGGTTCTTGTTTTTGTATTTAACACTTGCACGTTCCTGAATTTGCTTGGTTTCAGAAATGTAAGGAGCACGACGGTTTTATATGGGGAGAT
>JBGCXB010000012.1:0-28367 GCA_048496795.1 Aaplasma endosymbiont of Hyalomma asiaticum
TTCTAGGTATTCTCCTCCTGTGTATTGCGGAGTCGGCTGCACATTGGTTTTGCAATCAGGCACCTGGGAAAATTCTTGCGACATTTGCAGAACTTCATCATGTGATACATCGCCAGCGATCGCAAGTATCATATTACTACCATAGTAGTGCTGGTCCATGTGAGCTATTAGATCAGACCTCAAAAAGTTCTGTACTGTATCGACAGACCCTAGAATAGACTTTCCAAATATTTGCCCTTTGTAGGCCGCCTCCATGTATTTGTCGAAAACAATACTGCTCGGCGAATCGTGAGTTTGGTAAATTTCCTGAAGTACGACGTCTTTCTCTCTTTCTATTTCTTCCTCGGGGAATGAAGACCGCAATACTATGTCGCTTAGCATTTCCAATGCGATCTGTATATCTTTCTTCATTACTTTCAGATGATATACAGTGTGCTCCTTGTCGGTATAAGCGTTAAAGTTCCCCCCAATCACATCAAACGCTTTTGCAATATCCAGCGCCGACCTAGTATCAGTTCCTTTAAATGCCATATGCTCTAAAAAATGCGCTAGTCCTATTTTTTCTTCTTTTTCATGTTTGCTACCTACCTTAACCCACAGATTAATCCCCACTGAATTAACACCTGGTACTCTTTCTGTAGAAACAGTCAGATTATTTTGCAGCTTTGTAACTATAGGTCTTTCCATAACACGCACGCACATACAACAAAGATTCAAAGACGGTGATGGTAACTCATTACAGAGTCATGTGAAAGTAGAATTTTATTCTCGTAAAATGTGTTTTATACGGTGAAAGTTTGCATGGGACTTATGGGGAACTTTTAAGAAAGGCCATACTAGATCACCTCACATTATTTGTTCTGCGTTGCGTTTAGAGTGAATCAAGGCTGTATCGTCCATGAAGAGGTAGGAGTTTAACTGTGTTTGATACTATGGAAGTAGCTGAGTTTTGTTCATATGCATGGGTGATAAATCACAAAAACCTTTTTGCGGCGTTTATAGCCCAAGTAGAATTCACATTTTGGTTGACAACCTGCATTTAAATTGACTGTAGACCCCAATAAATGCTAGACTCCCGCGCGTGGTGTTGCCCCACAGATTGCAGAGTACAGCGACTGAATATGTGGACTTTTTGTTGAGGGGAGGATCGTTTTTTGCTTAAGGGAATTAAGAAAGTTTATGTTTCTGGTCGTGAGGTATGGCCTATAGTCGAGGGGGGCAAGGGTATAGGTGTTAGTGATGGCAGGAGCTCAGGGGCGTTTGCAGCCGCGGGTGCTGTGGGCACGTTTTCTGGTGCTAACCCAGATCTGATAGATGAGAACGGCGAACATGTTCCCCTACAATATAAGGGAAAAACCAGGCTAGAGCGCAATAGGGAGCTGATTGAGTACAGTATCAGGGCGGGCATAAGTCAGGCCCGCATAGCTTATGATGTATCCAAGGGAAAGGGGCGGATACACATGAACGTTCTGTGGGAAATGGGCAACGTTGATGAGGTTTTGCATGGGATTTTATCAGGTTCCAAGGGGCTGATACATGGGGTTACTTGTGGTGCAGGGATGCCGTATAAGCTATCTGAGATAGCTATGCAATACGGGGTGTACTACTATCCAATAGTTTCTTCAGCGCGCGCATTTAGGATTTTATGGACGCGTTCCTATCGCAGGTTCCCTCAGGAGCTACTGGGTGGCGTGGTGTATGAAGATCCCTGGCTTGCGGGTGGGCATAACGGGCTTAGCAACAGTGAGGCTCCCCATGTGCCGCAGTCACCATTTGATAGGGTAGCAGATCTTAGGTCATTTATGAATGAAGTTGGAATGTCCAACGTTGTGATAATAATGGCAGGGGGTGTCTGGCACCTTAAGGAATGGGAATCTTGGCTTGACGATGAGCGCATTGGTCCTATAGCGTTTCAGTTTGGTACTAGGCCGTTGATAACAGAGGAAAGTCCTATATCTATGTTTTGGAAGAAAAAGCTTTTATCCCTGAAAGAGGGTGATGTGTTTCTTAATCGTTTTAGTCCTACAGGCTTCTATTCTTCTGCTGTAAAAAACGAGTTTATACGTGAGCTACAACAGCGTAACGAACGTCAGGTAACTTTTAGCGATGAATGCGTGGGTGATTTTGTTGTGGAAGTGGCTTTTGGTGTCCGGGGACGAAAGATTTACATTAAGGCTGAGGATAAGGAGAAGGTAGATTCCTGGATTGCGTTGGGATACAAGACTCTGATGAAGACCCCTAGTGATACTGTGATTTTTGTTACTGAAGAAAAGGCACTAGAGATCCGCGCAGACCAAGTGGGTTGCATGGGGTGTTTGAGTCACTGCAAGTTTAGCAACTGGAAGGATCATGACGACCACAATACCGGGCAAAAACCAGACCCCAGAAGTTTTTGCATACAAAAGACTTTGCAGAATATAATTCACGACGGTGACTGCGAAAAAGAGCTAATGTTTTCCGGCCACAATGCATACAGATTTGGTAGTGATGAGTTTTATAGCAACGGATATATTCCTACTGTGGCTGAGCTCGTTGATAGGATCTTGAGTGGATACTAGGTAGTGTTACTCAAAATATTGCACGTACGTTTGTCCGGTGTTTGGATATAATATCCTGTGTCATACGTGTAGCCGGTGGGTGTTGTGCGATTAAGTCAGTTTCTATGTTTACCCAATCCCCTATAACGTTGTGCTGGAATGCTGTATTGTGCTGAGTGAGAGATATAAAGCCCGTTTCTCATAGCGTACGTCTAGGTGACTACTGAGCTTTGCTATGCGGGAACTGAGGCATTGATCTAGAACTACGAGCCTTGTGTATTGTACGAAATAAATAGAGCTTCCAGGTGTCGTGCGATTAAGTCAGTTTCTATGTTTACCCAATCCCCTATAACGTTGTGCTGGAATGCTGTATTGTGCCAAGTGTGGGGGATCAAATTTACCCTAAACAATCCTGGTTTTACAGAGTTCACAGTCAGCGACACTCCATCAAGAGCTACTGATCCTTTGGGAGCGATGTATTTTGATATGGAAATGTCATGACTAATTTCCATCGAATATGAACCTGCAATCTGTTTCAGGGAATGGATTTGCCCCATACAATCCACATGTCCCTGAACTATGTGTCCGTCTATAGGGGCGCCTAGCTTTAAAGACGTTTCTAGGTTTACCCTAGTTCCTGATGACCAAAACTTCAGGTTTGTAGTATCTAGAGTATCTTTTGAAACATTTACAATGAAATGTGACATTCCTTTTTCCACCACGGTAAGACACACTCCGGAACATGCAACTGATCCCCCTACAACTGTTTGGGATAGGAATTCGCAATTTGGCACCGCAATGTGGACAGTAAGGTCAGCGTCGCTCAGTTGATATACTTGTGCAATGCTGCCGATTGCGGCTACTATTCCACTAAACATATTTGTGTGTACCCAAAGGACTTAGCTCAAACAACGTTACAGTATTGTATAACTTATTGGAACTGATGTGCACCAAGTAACCCAATTTTGAGGTATCACAAGGGCCGAAAATAGCCTTCGTAGGTTCATGATGTTGTCAATAATCAGTTTGAGATTATAGCACAGCTCGAGAGCTTAAAGTTTGTTCTGTTGCCATACAACATTGGAGGCAAAGTCTTAAGTTATTGGTCACACGAGAGCAAGTTGTACATTTGTGAGAGATGTGACACAACGTATTTTGTGACATTGCTTTTATGTGAGGCTGGTATAATCATACTTACGCTACTACCTTGGACAGTGAATATTCCCGCGTTATCATACACTAAGTGTTTGAGTAACGCCTTTTGGGGTGCGAGATTGCCCCGAAACAGTAAGATGATGTGGTTTTTGAAGTGGCTTACCTCAGATATGCCTATGTGAGGACAAAGATACTTGATCTGCATTATATCCAACAGGTTGAGTACTTCATCCGGGGGTGTTCCAAACCTATCATTTAATTCGGAAATGCAGCTCTGCAGGGATTCGGGTGTTTTGATACTGCCAATTTTTTTGTATACTCTCATCCGAAGGTCTAATTCTTTTATGTATGATTCGGGGATCCTGACGTTGGCATTTATGTCAACCTTTACGTTGCTGTTACCCATGGTATTATCCGTTGACAGCCTGCATGCCTCAATTTCTTCATCCAACATTCGGTGATATAATTCTATGCCAACTTCCTTTATGTTTCCCGATTGTTCTTCCCCCACTAGGTTGCCAAACCCTCTCATGTCCATATCTTGGAGTGATAAAGAAAACCCGGAGCCCATACTATTGAGAGATTTCAAAGTCTCCAACCGTCGCATTCCAGGAGAGTTAGCAGTTGCTTTAGCAGAGAGAACAAAATATGCATATCCCTGTACTGTACTTCGCCCAACTCTCCCCTTAAGTTGATACAACTGCGCCAGACCGAACATGTCCGCATTGTATATTATCATTGTGTTTGCAAAAGGAATATCTATTCCGCTTTCAACAATGGACGTGGTCAGTAGTACCGAAAATTTGCCATCAAAAAAGTCATTCATAATTTTGTCTAGTGCACTTGCAGCAGTTTTACCATGCGCTACAGCAATTTTGACATCGGGCATAAGTCGTTGCAATCTACCAAATACTAGATCAACATCCGAAATCAAAGGACATATAAAAAATACCCTACCATTTCTGTTTATTTCATTAGTTATGGCAGTTTTTATTATGTTGTTGTCGTAACGTATTATTGCAATTTCAACAGCCGTTCTTCCAAGAGGGGGAGTTTTCAGAATGCTTATGTCTTTTATGCCAGATAGTGACATATGTAATGTTCTTGGTATTGGCGTTGCCGAGAGCGATAGAACGTGGACATTGTGCTTAAACAACCGTAACTTTTCTTTTTGCTGAACGCCAAAATGCTGTTCCTCATCAATTATCAGTAACCTAAGGTCCAAAAACTTTACTTCCTCTGAAAGCAGAGCGCTAGTTCCTATAACGATGTTTATACTGCCATCTTCTAACCCTTGGCGAATTTGTACCTTTTTGGATGCAGACAATCTAGAGAGTTGCTTGATGTTTACTGGGTGGTTTTTAAATCTCTCTTGAAAGGCGATAAAATGCTGTCTACACAGGAGAGTTGTGGGGACAATGACTGCAACTTGGCATGTGATATCTTCGTTTACTACCAGAAATGCCGCTCTCAACGCTACTTCAGTTTTCCCGAAGCCAACGTCTCCACAAATGAGGCGATCCATAGCTTTCCCGCTTGCTAGGTCATTCTCAACATCGGCAATGGCTTTTAGTTGGTCTTCAGTTTCTACATAAGGACATTTGCTGCAGAAGTCTGCATAAGCGGGGCTAGAGAAGAACTTCTCCCCTTCAGAAAGCTTACGCATAGCTTCGGAACGCAGTAATGTTTTCGCAATGTCACAAATGCGCTTTTTAAGTTTTGCTTTCTTTTCTTGCCAGGCAGAACTGCCAAGTTTATCTAAGACTACTTCGGAATTTGAGTTGTATTTTGTTACCAGACCGGTATCTTCAACAGGGACAAACAGCTTGTCATTGTTGCGGTATAAAATCTCCAGGAAGTCGTGGCAACTACCGCACACTTTCATGGTTCTTAATGCGTTAAATATGCCTGTTCCATAGTCAATGTGAACTATTGTGTCGCCGATTGAAAGGTCAGACTCTGTGCTGGCAATATTGGTACGTTGTGTTTTCCTTACGGAATATTGTCGTCCGAGAATATTTTGCTCTGCTATCACTACAAAATTTTCAGTTTCTATGCTGTGATGAATAGGAAGCAGAGCTGTGCTGTACTTGTTGGAAATGTTTTTGAACCCCGATACGGGAGATGAGCATATTCCTAAGGCTCTGAACTTTTCTGACAAATATTGCATTGATTCGTCAGAATAGCATGCAAGTATCACGGGCTTGTCAATGCGCTTCATATAATCTGCAGCTGCTCTAAATACAGTGTCGTATTTGGCTCTGGTCAACGACTTAAAATCTGGCAAAACTTTTACTGTGCTCGGGAAGCAGTCCAATTTATCATGAGCGTCTGTGATATGCTTAGGTGCCGCATCCAGACGGCATAACACTACCCCATCAAATCTTTTTACCGCGTCGCCATAACTGTTGTGGTCAAGGAAAAAAGTACTCGGTGATGCACCTGGTTCTCGCGCTTCCCAATCTTTCCGCAGCCGGTCAATTTGCTCTGGTATGTTTTCCGATACGGTATCACCTATGATAATTTTTGCATCTTCTACATAGTCAAACAGGGTTTGTAACTCATTTTCTTTTAGTGTGGGAAAAAAACCATACTCTCCGGCAATTTCCCGTTGTGTTTCCATTGCACGTAAGAGAGATGTGTTGTCATTCCTCGATAAACAGTCTTTTTTTGGGGAATCAGCAATAACATCCGGGTTTCTTACTATTGCCTCAGATGCAGGGTAGATTACCAAGTTCGGTATGTCGTCGCCGTACGTTATCTGTGTATCTAAGTTAAATGCTCTAATTGACTCTACCGTGTCGTAGTGAAAGTATATTCTTATAGGATGCGCGTCTGTTGGTTGGAAAATATCTACTATTTCCCCTCGGGATATAAAACTACCCGCTTCCTGCACTATTGACGTGGCATGTGCATATCCATGTTTTACAAGATGTTTTGTCAGAGTATCCATGGAGAGTTTCTGTCCGCTATGGATGCTAATTATAAGCGAGGAAACTACATCCTTTGGCAGAACTTTTAGCAAAGTTGCGCTTGCTGGTGCAATAAGGATATAGGGTTTTGTGGCAGATGCTAAATTCAGCAGACATTGCACCCTACCGCCTCCTACGCGACTGCTTGGTAGATTCTTGTGTGCTTGTCTGTTCCATGCAGGGAAAAGAAATATGTCGTGAGAGCTGATGAAAAATTCCAAAAACCTAGATAGCATACTTATGTTTTTGTCGTCTCCGAGTATGCAAATGACCGACTTTTTGCTGTCTTCCAGACATATTTCGGCGATGTGTATGTCTTCCGCAGCACCATAAGCACCAGTTATTACTTTCCAGGAACTCATGTCCAAAAACATCTAATAAGCATCATAAGCAACAAAAGCCGATTTATTATGATTCAAGCCACAGAACCCGTGACACACGAGGAGAAAACCTGTGAAGAAATATCCCCAATACGTGCAAACCCGCCTATTGGCCAGGCTATAAGCAACAACACGAATGTCATTGTATTATGTAGGGTATTGGAATACAATCAAAAACAGATGAATTTGTAGTGCTTATGGCCGACGGAAGCGTTGTTATTTATACCGACGGGGCTTGCTCCGGTAACCCAGGGCCTGGTGGTTGGGGGGTGGTGTTGCTTTTCTCCGGGGGTGAAAAGAGAATGTTTTCGGGTGTGTGTGATAATACGACCAATAATAGGATGGAGCTTACCGCAGTTATAGAGGCGCTGAAGTCCCTGAGTGGGACTTGGGATGTGTGTATACATACAGACAGTGTGTACGTTAAGAATGGGATCACTTCCTGGATCCACAAGTGGAAAACGAATGGATGGAAAACATCTTCAAAATCCGCCGTGAAAAATGTTGATTTGTGGGTTAATCTCGAACAGCTTGCTATGCGGCACAATGTCACGTGGAAGTGGATAAAGGCTCATGCGGGACACAGATACAATGAGGAGGCCGATGCGCTAGCAAGAGGTCGGATTGTGGACCTTGTGGAAAATAATGAACATTGAGTAGACTTGCGGCGTAAAGGTGTTTGTTGGATGCAATGAATTCGGTAGTGTGGGCTTGTATAAAGTTAGTGTTCGTTGGTGCAATACTGCTGCTCGGGGGATTCCTGTACTACAGTGTAAGCACTAAGGATGTTCTTGAGTTCCGCTCCAAGCTTGTAAACCTGTATCTTGAAAAAAAGTTATCGGAGTTTTTCACGGGAGCCGAAGTTAGTATGGCAAGCGTGAAACTAAGCTGGCGCAGAGAAGACGAGAACTTTTTTCTATCAGCAAAAGGACTAAGCATCACAGACAATAAAATGGGCATAAAGGTAGAGGCCCCTGAGGTATCCATATACTCTAAAGTAGGTATATTGTTTTTATGGGGTGACTGGGGCGCTAGCAGACTAGAGATCCCCAAAATGGAAGTCGATTTTCTAGATGTACCAAAAGAAAGTGAAGCACAAGTATTCCCGGTCACTGCAGCTGCTGTAAGGGAAAAACTTTTAGAGTTAATAAGGTTTGACGTACCCGTAAAAATAGGAGAACTCCTTATCCACCACAGCGAAGGAGAGAGAGCATTAGTAGGATCATTGAGTTTTGGTGCAGAAAGAGAATATGACGGACGTGTATTTAGTTTAGAATTCATCAGCAATGAATCTTCAGTAAAGATACAACTATCGGAACATTACAAGGGTGTTCTTTCAGTGCGTGCGAAATATAATAACTTCAACACTAAGATACTAAGATATCTCGAATCATTTGATGGACGGATTTCAAGATACAAAAACCTCACACTCTCCGGCACAGCAGACCTCATATTTGATGCTAACGATACAATAGAATACGGTGATGTGAATCTATACAATCTTCGCGGGGTTATACCTTATGGTGTTGATAGTCAGCTCACAGTCCAAAGGTTTAGGGCTAGAGTAAGATACAGTGATGGGAAGTTGTTGGTGAACAATTTTCATCTACTTGCAGACGATATAGCACTGCGGGTTAGTGCATCCCTTGATTCCAGTAATGATCACCTTGAAGTAAACATGGGAGGCTATGAAATAGATGCTCGTAAAATATGCACTTATTGGCCTGACAATACTTATAAGAATGTACGTGATTGGTACTGCTCTCATGTACTGAGCGGGTTCTTCAGAGAACCTCAAATATCTTACCATGGTTCCATCAATGCTACGGATAAAATAGAAAATTACCTTGTTAGTTCTCACCTCAAAGATGCTTTGGTGCTTATTGATGATGAGTTGGGGCACGTCGATATAACTGATGGAGGGCTTTTACTTAGTAAAGGAGATCTGATTATAAGATCGGGAAACTACAATTACCGGGGTATTCAAGCCAAAGAAGGGGTTGCTATGATAAGAAATGTTAGCGACAGCTCAACGAAGTTAGAAGTGCGAGGTAGAGCTACTAGTGATGCGGATGTTCTTTATGAGGCCGCAGATGTAAATGCACTGTTGGGCATTGGCGGTAAAAATATAGTGGGTTATGCGTCTACAAGGTTTGCGATAGAAGTTTACAACATTAGAAATAGCGATGAAACGCAAAGTAAGGTGTCCATAACCTCTGAAATAAGGGGATTAAATATAGATGCCATACTGGACAGTTTTGACATAAGAAACACGTCTTTAGTTGTTGGTTTTGAAGATGGGAACTTAAATATTGATGCAAAGGGCATAATGAATGGCCAGGATATGACTTTTACTGCCATCAGAAATCATGAGAGCAATAATGACACTAAATGCTCTTTTGTGGGATACATTTCTGGTAACGATCTTCAAAGGTTTAGTGCTGTGGGTAGGTCGCTAGTTGTGGATGGAAATTTTAAGTCTAGAATCGCCTGGGTCTATAATGCGAATACTGGCATTGTGGGCATGGAAGGGAAGTTGGATGTGCATGATTTATCTGTAGGAGGTAAGGAGGGGTACTTTAATTTTGGAAATAAAGAAAGAAACTTGTTTTTTGTTGCGTCTATATATCCTGGTGGCGACGTAAACGTACAGAGTGCTCATATTACAGGGGAAGACATTGATATTAAGCTGAATGGAAAAATCGGTAAGGAAAAGGCTACGATTACGGTAAATAAGTTGGAGCTTTTTAAAACCAGGGGCGCGCATGCACTTATAGAATATCTTAATGACAACTTAACTGTGCAAATAGTTGGTGAGTTTTTGGATCTCAGCAGAGCAAACTTGGGAGAGTTTTTCAAGGGGGAGTCATCAATTAAGAAAGTGAGAGTTAGTTTGCAAGCGGCGACTGCCCTTATGAGTAATGGAGTTGGATTGGAGCGCTTGGGTTTTCAGCTTGACAGTGAAGCTGGAGATACCAATATTGAAGCAGAGGGGTATTTTGTAGACGACAAAACACGAGTAAATATAAGTTACGGCCCTATGGGGTTAGAAGTGGAAGCGGAAAATGCAGGAAAATTTTTCAAAGCTATTGATGTTTTAGATACTGTAGACGGAGGGAAGCTGTCCATATATATGTACCCAGACCGGCACGAAAGTGGGACAAATGGGGTTTTTTCTCTGACAAGGTTCAGTATAGTCAATGCTCCAATTCTAGCTAGAATACTGACCCTTTCTTCTTTAAAGGGAATAAGTAACGCGCTAAGCGGCAGTGGAATACACTTTAGCAAGCTCAATGTACCATTTAACTATGGTGACGATACAATAAAATTTGGAGAATCCTGGATGGAGGGGGCCGAACTCGGTATAAGTCTTGGTGGGAAAATAGATCTTGGGACAAAGAATTTCGATGTGCGTGGCCAAATAGTTCCTGCCTACGCAGTTAATAAGATGATATGGAACACACCCCTTTTTGGCAAGCTACTTACAGGTGGGCACAGTAGGGGTATAGTAGCCATAGACTATAAGGTTAAAGGTACGTCGAAGATACATGACATATCCGTGAACCTTTTGTCTATTTTGACCCCCAATTTGCTTAAGCGTGTTCTGAAGGCTTTGGATTACAACGTGAATCAAGAATCCAAGTTTTCTAAGGAATTGAGTTATGAGGATAATGCCGCGTAACAGTAGTGGTTAAAAACGCATAGAAGACTGTTAAATGCGCTAGTGGTTGTTTGTGTGCTGATGTGTTGCGGGCCGTTTGAGCAAGCTATTGCTGTTTGTATGTACTTCAGCATGGCGCGGGAAGTTTGGGATCATGAGCGCACAAGAAGTGGGTTTAAATTGCTTATTTGTTACATTACTGTATAATCGCCACTGGATTAGGGATGGGTGCTCACTCTTAGTATATGTCAGTAGATGGTGACGTGACGGGACAGGCTAAATACACGAGAGTTTTGCTCAAGGTATCTGGTGAAGCCCTAGCAGGGGAGAAGAAGTTTGGCTTCGATCAGGACGTGATTCTGAAGTTATCACGCGATTTGAAACAAGTTAGAGAATCGGGTATGGAACTTTGTATAGTAGTTGGCGGGGGCAATATTTTTCGAGGTTCTTCCACTTCGTTTGGGTTTGAAAGAGCGAGCAACGATTATGTTGGCATGCTGGCGACCATGATTAATGCGTTAGCACTGCAAAATGCTCTGGAGGAAATGGGAGTTGAGAGTAGGGTGCTTTCGGCCATTTCAATGACAGAGGTCTGTGAAACATATATTAGGAGACGAGCCATTCGCCATTTAGAAAAGGGAAGAGTGGTTATATGCGCAGCGGGCATAGGCAGCCCATTTTTTTCTACAGATACTGCTGCAGTGCTCAGAAGCATAGAGATGCGTTGTGATGCGATATTCAAAGGGACACAGGTGGATGGTGTTTACTCTTCCGATCCTAAAAAAGACTGCTCTGCCACTAGATATGATAGGATTTCATACCATGATCTGCTTGCATCTGACCTTAAGATTATGGATGCAGCTGCGGTTTCATTGGCACGAGAGAATTCCATTCCCGTGATTGTGTTTGATTTAGGTAAGGTAAATGCCTTTTCTGAAGTAGTTAAAGGAAGGGGTATCTTTACCACCATATCTAGCTGAGAGGAGGGAGAGTGACTGGTAACATCAAGCAGTATGCCCATGAAAGAATGGAGAAAACTTTCGCCATGTTTCTGAATGACATATCCGGGATAAGAACAGGAAGAGTGAGTGCATCGTTGTTGGATTGTGTTTCGGTGCATTGCTATGGTGGTAAGGTAAAGTTGAATACCATTGCAAGCATATCGGTTACTGGTCGTACATTGACGGTTTCGCTGTGGGATGCGAGCTTATTGGGTGCGGTAAAGGCTGCTGTGGAGGCTTCTAACCTGGGGTTTGGTATGACCTGTGAGTCAAGTACCATAAGGCTTGTTGTGCCCGATCTTACCAATGATGTAAGGAAGAACCTGGTAAAGACACTGAATAAGCTAGCTGAAGATAGCAAGGTATCTATACGCAATGTCAGAAGAGACGCGATAGAAAAGCTGAAATGTATGCAGGATAGTAAGGAAATCTCGGAAGATGATTTTCACGTTGTTAGTGCGGAAATCCAGAAAACTACTGATTCCTTTATAAAAAAAGTTTCAGATGCTCATGCCGCGAAGGAAACTGATATTCTTGGATGATAAAATACTAGACATCGTTTTTTGTAAGAAAACAAGGGTTTAAGTGTTCGTGAATGGCGTGGTATTACGTCTGGAATGCACATGGGTTTAATGTGCATGTTTGATGTCACTTAAGAGAACTACGAAACCACTTACACGGTGTGATTGTTGTTGTAAAACTCACAGGCTCGAGTTCAGTTATCAATTACAGTGTGTCCTAAGATACGATATTAGGTGTCGTATTTACCGGCTTGTATGGTTGCTTCATTTGTTTATACAAAACTGCATTACTATTGGTATGAAATAGGAAATATGGTAGATAATACTTACTATGAGATAGCGAAAGCTTCTTGGGATGTGTTCGTTAGTGTTTTATCGTGGGATGGACTTTGATAGGGGGGAACATGAAAATCGTGGAGCTTATTGAAGGGCTTGTGAGTTGTGTTCTCGGTTTTAGTAATAGGGTGTTGAATTATGTGATTACGTCGGTAGATAGGAATATGCTCGTGAGGGCAGGAACATCCGGTGTATGGTGCGTAATGTTTCTCTTTAGTTTATTTTACGGGGGAGCGACGTTTTATTTTCTGTTATTTTGTCTGGCTGTCGTTTCTTCTTTTGAGTGGTATGAAATGACTGCGGGCAACAGGGTATTGTACCTACCAGCGGTGCTGGTAATAGCGCTCCCGTATGCGTCTATGGCGTACTTATATTCGCTACCCCACGGGATGCTGATATTGGCGTGGTTAATATTTAGCATATGGAGTATAGATACATCTGCATATTTGTTGGGCAAAAGCTTTGGAAACCGTAAGATCTTGCCAGTCATAAGCCCTAATAAGACATGGGTTGGGCTTTGGGGATCAATGGCTTTTAGTGTTATAAGTACACTGATTATGTCAGTGGTTTTTGGGATATTTTTTGTTCCCCATTCTTTGCTGATAGGCGTAGTTATAGCCATAGTGGCCCAGTGTGGAGACTTCGCAGAGTCCGCCATAAAGCGTGTGTGTAATGTCAAAGACAGCGGGTTTGCTGTGCCAGGACACGGCGGCGTTATGGATAGGATGGATGGGTTTATCTTTACTGCACCGCTTGTGGCGTTGTACATAAAACACTTTTCAAAGTTTTTTGTTAGCTGACATCGATTGTGCTGTGCGGAATATGCAAGGGAGAGCAGGGCTTTTCGTATAGACCAGAGTGGCGGAGTGGCCGTTTTCTAAAGGCATTTTAAGGGGTGCTATGAGATTTTTGGACATAGGGTGAACTAGGTTACTTGCCTATGTTGAAATATGAATAAGGGTTTTCATTTTCCATGTGCTGGGGCGTTATCGTGTGTATGTCTCAACAACGTTGTACTTCTGGACTATAATGCTAATGAGTATGGACTATTTGTGCAGTTTATGTGCGTGCAACTGGTACGTTTATAGAAAATTGTACGTCCTTTAAAAGGATACTGTCATTTTTCATAGATGGTTATACGGATGTAGTGAAGAGCAAAATTTCAAGTACAAGAATGACGTGGCATAGCTGGGCTATAACACATAATCTATGATGTTGTACGATACTAATGGGTGCGATGCGCTTGTTGCGTCGACAAAGGGTTATCAGATGGTTATGTGAGGTGTAAATTGCCGGGTAATTTTTGGTGAGTAATGTGTGCTCAGTAGAAAAAAACCGCTACTGTATTCCATTGATGACAGCGATAGGAGCTGAGAAAGGATTTCAGCACGAAGATACCTTTATATATGCATTGCGTGCACGATCCGGGTGTGGTATCCATTGCCAGGAGGCGTATTTTGTAATTTATTGCTAATAGGTGTACTTGATTCATGCTTTGGGGGGATGTTGCCACACAACACATTGGTATGCACAACATTTTGGGTGCATAACGAGTAAGATTTCCGTGCAAAGAACACAAACGGCGCCGCACAGAAAGTGTACAAATGAATCTCCTAGGCAGTTTTTAATTTGTAAGAAACGATCTCAATGCAATAGCGATAGGCAACAGGAAATCAAGAAGCAGCTACGTTTTACCAGGGCAAGTCACGTACTTTTTGTACATGCCTCTCTATTCTCATGAGTACCTCTCTATACCCTGCCATAACATCACCAGAACCCAATCTGTAAAGGTCCTTGTCCAGAATACTGCCAGTTCGTTTGTCCCAAAGGCGGCATGTATCAGGACTAATTTCATCAGCTAGCACCACTTCTTTTTTTGTCCCTGTTTCTTTCAGTCCAAATTCCAGTTTCAAGTCTACAAGGGTAATGTTTATATCTGCAAAAATCTCAATGAGCATCTCATTAATCCGTAGGGCTGTGTTTCTTATGTGACCTAAATCACTTTCAGTAGCAAGTTCAAAACATGTTATATGATCTTCAGTAACCATGGGGTCCTGAAGCATGTCATTTTTATGGTAAAACTCTACCAACGGTTTTCTTAATACCAACCCATGTTGTATTCCTAACCTCTTGCAGATACTTCCTGCAGCAATATTACGTACAACTACTTCAAGTGGAATAACTCTGAGCCTTTCTACCAGTTGTTCTCGGTCATTTAAGTACTGTAAAAGGTGAGTTTTTATTCCACGTTCGGCAAGATACGTCATTAGTAGGTAGCTAATTTTATTGTTGATAATCCCTTTGTTTGTTAACGTTGCATGGTTTTGTGCGTTGAAAGCCGTGATATCATCTTTGAAATGTTGTATCACGCATCTGTTGTCTGTATGTAGAAGCACGATTTTTGCTTTTCCTTCGTAGAGTACATTCCCAGCCCTTTCCATTTTTCGCCTCGGTTTTAGTACATTTTACAGTTTGGTAGGGAATTTTGTAAAAAAAATGTACAATACTTCTTGTCGGGATAAACATTCCTAATGAATGCGCTGCACGGGAATTTCTGGGTATACAAGTGATGTCATCAATTAAACTACAACAAGTCAAAGGGACAAAAGATTTGTTGTTTGAGGAGTATCGTAAGTTTTCTTATGTAAGTAGTATTGCACAAGAAATTGGAGAAAGGTTTGGATTTCAGCCGGTACAAACTCCAATATTTGAATTTCAGGATATATTCTGCAAAACGTTGGGCGGTTCCTCAGATATCATAGGGAAGGAGATGTACTCCTTTGAAGATAGAGGAGGGGATAAGCTAACACTGAGACCGGAGTTTACAGCTGCCATTGTGCGGGTGTTAATATGTGAGAGACTGCAGCCTCCAGTTAAACTGTTTACTTCAGGCCCTGTGTTTCGTTACGAACGTCCCCAGAAATGCAGGCAAAGACAGTTTCATCAAATAAATTACGAGCATTTTGGTATTGCGGCTAATGCTGAGTCAGACGCAGAAATTATTTCTTTGGCCTATGCCATTATTAATGAACTAGGGATACATGACAAAGTAACGTTGGAAATCAACTCACTAGGTAGCAACTCAAATATTAGCGCTTATAGAAAACGTCTGCTTGACTACCTGAAAGGATATGAAGCATGTCTTTCTGAAGATAGTAAAAGACGTCTACATACAAATCCTTTGAGAATTTTAGATTCCAAAGACTCCCAGGACATATCCATCCTCGAAGGAGCCCCTGTCATAGAGGAGTTTTACGACGAAAAAACAGGGAAATACTTCGACAAAGTCAAAAAGTACCTTTCAGATTTGCGAATACCTCATGTCGTAAATAGCAGGCTAGTTCGCGGTCTTGATTATTATAGCAGCATAGTATTTGAATTCAAAACGTCACATCTTGGCTCACAGGATGCTGTTATTGCTGGGGGGAGATATGATGGACTTGTAGCCCTTATGGGGGGGAATGATGTTTCTGCAGTAGGTTTTGCAGGAGGCATAGAAAGGCTAGTTGCCTTGATGTTCTATGCAGAAAAACCAAGGTTTTCCGCGGTTATTCTACCAATTTGTGAGGAAGTGCTAGGTGACGCTATGATGCTTGCACATGAAATTAGATCAGCAGGCATAGAAGTGTCAGTAGAATATGAAGTTGTAAGGTTGAAGACCGGGCTAAAGCGCGCAGATAAACTGCAAGCTCAAATTGTACTTATTCTAGGGGATGAAGAACTAAACAAAGGCGTGGTGTCATGTAAGAATATGGCGACAGGAGAACAAAAAGAGATACCCCGGGATACACTGGTCGAATACCTCCAAGGGTTCTCGAGAGGCAACTAACACCATGCTTCTAATAGCTTCCCTTTCTTTTTGACTTTAGCGCACTCTGAACAGTATCACGCAAAGTCTGTAGATCACTCGAGCCAATAAATACAGAATCACCAACAACCACTGACGGAGTGCCACCTATGTTCAGCCTCGCTGCCAATTCTTTAGTTGCAAGCAACATCGACGTTATCTTCTCGCTGTTTTGCGACAGCGACTTCTCAAAGTCTTCCCTGCTCACACCTATTGACTCAACAATAGTCACAACCTCGGATTCGGTGAACTTTTTGTCATGCACCAAAGCGGCGTAGTAAAAGTCTATATATTTTTCAGGGTTTATAAAGCTAACAGCAAGCGCAGCACGTGCAGCTAGAACGGAGGAATCCCCCAGCAATGGGAGGTCTCTAAACAACACATATGCCTTTCCATCACTCAAGATTTCCTTAATATGCGGTAACATTGTTCTACAGTATCCACAGGAATAATCGAAAAACTCCACCAAAGACACACCACTTTCCTTATTGCCAAATGTCGGGTAAGAGAGGTCTTCTAGTTCGTTCTTATTTTCCAGGACCTTCTTGCGCATTTCTGACTTGTTTATAGCAACTTGCCCCTTGCTTAGAGCTGACACGACCTTGTCAGGATTTTTATAGATATACTCCTCTATTACTGCCTCTATTTCCTGCTGATTCTTATATTTCACTCCGGAAACCCATTTGCTTATTAGCGGGAAGCTTGCCACTAATACAACCAACCCGAGCAAGCAGAATATTCTCCCCATCTAAGTCTCCGGAATTCAATGTCTCTCCGGAGCACGACTAGCATAAACCCGCTCGGACGTCAATGGTTTCAAGAGCCACACACGCATTGTGGAACCACGTTTAACAGCACAAAATTTGCCCCCAAAAGCACAAATGGTACTACCTAAACTGGAAAAACTTATGCCGCACCTACGCTCATTACCTATGAGAAATTCATAAGTAGCTTGCAACTCAAGATAAAGATATTTAATTGTCGTAACGGCAACAAGGACTATAATAGCTACAGATACTAATTGCAACGACGATGCGTCTGGCTTTAGGCACATGGCTTGGGGGGTGTTGTATTCTGATTTTGTTTATGGTCCTAATCGGTGGTATAACACGTCTAACAAATTCGGGATTGTCTATTACTGAGTGGCGTCCCGTTACGGGTGTTATTCCTCCTTTGAGCACAGAAGATTGGGTAAGAGAGAAAAGTAAATATGAGAAGACTCCCGAGTATCTGCACATAAATCGTGGAATTTCACTGAAAGACTTTAAGCTTATCTACATGACTGAGTACGTGCATAGGCTCTTGGGGAGAGTGCTGGGAATAGTGTTTTTTGTTCCCTTGGTTTACTTTATAGCAAATAGAAGAATAAACAGACGAGTTGCCATTATACTGATTATTGCCGCGTGTTTGGGACTGTTTCAGGGGGTCATGGGCTGGTTGATGGTTAAAAGTGGACTTATAGATGTTCCGTTTGTTAGCCATTTTAGGTTATCTGCCCATTTGTGTATCACTGTCGTATTGTTTTCTTTGATCTGGTATTGCTTGTTAGAAAGCATGGGCGCGGCGTCTGTGCATGAAGTTACCGCTCCCGCGCGTGCATTTCTTATTTTTACTGTTGCAATTACAGGTTTGCAAATAATGTTAGGAGCTTTTGTTGCAGGGCTCGACGCTGGTTTGGTGTTTAATACCTTTCCCCTGATGGATGGGGCGATTATTCCTCGACAAATCCTGTCAGGAGAGTTGTTAAATACAGGCTTCTTGTACGATAACATGGTGGTGCAGTTTATGCACAGGGTTATCGCTATGTTGGTTTTAATATGCGCGATAGCATTGACTGTAATGATCAGGCAAAAGGCAGCACTGCTTCTTAGTTCTTGTGTTATAGTGCAGTTTTTGTTAGGTGTCGCTACGCTGCTTCAAGGTGTCCCTATTCACTTGGCGTCAATGCATCAAATTATGAGCTTCGTCGTTGTAGCTGTCGAAGTCTACATAGTGCGAACTACAAGGAGAAAACACTCCTACTCTAATTCTGTTCAACAGCGAACTGCTCAAGATTGACAACTGGGGCATCCGGAAAGATGTTTTCGGGACTGTGTTCGGACAATATTATGATTCCACCCCGTTCGGCGCGAGTAAAAATAAGATCCTTTACCCTGGCCGTAGATGTTTCGTCGAGGTTTGCAAAGGGTTCGTCCATTACCCATACTGGAGTATTGAATATTAGCAGCCGTGCCAAAGCCACCCTTTTCTTCCATCCAGATGATAAACAGCTGAATTTAATATTCAACACCTGTTCCAACCCGAAAAACTGTACAGCAGCTAATACTAGGTCCCCGTTGTTTCGCATGTTTGCCCAGAGTTCTAAGATATCTGCGGTTGACATATGCTCATGACATGCGCTTCTGTGGCCTATATACGTGATGTCAGAAATGCAAGTGTTCAAAGTGGAAATATCTTCATTATTGAGTTTTATTGTACCGAAACTAATCGGTATTAGCCCAACAATTGCGCGTAGTAACGACGTTTTTCCGCTACCATTCCTTCCCGTCACTACGGTAATTGAACCATCAGCAGCTGAAAAGCTAAGGTTTCTAAATATGACGCGATCTCCCCGTATACACGTCACGTTGGAACACTCTATCATCCCACAATATATCCATAACACAAAACCTTCTTGCAGCTGCAATGGAAACCAAACACTTGGTTACTGAACTGCATTGCGCAATGAAGACTTTTCCCAAACACAAGCTCGCACTAGGCCTAAAACGCACTGAGCAGAGTGTAAGTGAAACAAAACTCCGAAGCGAGTAATATTACACGCATATTATGTACACTCCCGATTTAAAATGTGTAGAAACTACGGCAATGTATCCACTTGTTTGTTTTTGGTATAGTCAGGGGAAAAGTTGGGCTTCCATATAGTTCTGCGCCTGTGACTCAATATCCAGCTAGCATGTTAGAAGATAAAAACCAAGCCATAGTCGGCTACCCTTATTTTCGATTCTCCATTAATTCTCCATTATTAGTACCCATGAAAGGATTCTTCAGCGCAATTTTCCTTCACGTTCACTACTGGGGATATTTTCGTGTATCGCGTATTTTATCATGAGTTGTTGGAACCCTGCAATACAATCGGTAGTGACCTATTTATTTTACTGCTCTTGACGATGAGCTGCCTTTCATATTTATAGACGCAGAATTTAAGCCTGGAGGTTTCGCTACTGCATGTCAACATACCCCATGTTATAGTTGTGCCTGTTGACTGTGAACTGCGATACCTATGCTCAGAGGCGTCAAGAAACCCACTAGGGACAGAGATGGCAACTTTAAAAGAGCCAAATCTCACCGAGCCGAAAGCGCTCAAAAACCATACAAAGTCGTGACCTCTTGCAAAAAGCTAACCCACTATGGGCAGAGTCACCCCATTCTGTCTCATATACTTTCCGTCTATTTCGTCGTAGGAAATACTACACCTCTCCTTACCAGCAAGGAAAAGAAACTGGCAAGCTCCCTCGAAAGCATACACCTTCACTGGTAGAGGGGACGTGTTGGAAAACTCCAGCGTCACACAACCCTCCCAGCCAGGTTCAAGAGGAGTAACATTGACAACGATGCCGCAACGTGCATACGTAGACTTGCCCACGCAAATCACCATAACATCCTTGGGTATCTTGAACAACTCTACAGTTTTCGCCAGCATAAAACTGTTAGGCGGGATCACACAAAGGTCTCCCTCCATGTCTATAAAACTGTTCTGAGAGAAATTCTTGGGGTCAACAATTACTGAGTGAGTATTGGCAAAGACCTTAAATTTATTGTCCAACCTTGCATCATAACCATAGGAAGAAAGGCCGTAGGAAAGCACTCCAGTGCCCTCTTTGTGATCCACAAAGGGCGTAATCATACCCTCTTCGAGGGCCATTTTCTTTATCCAATGATCAGGCAAAACCGACATAATAACCCAGCGAGGACAGCAAACACCCACCCCCAAACCTTATAGCCAGTTTGCAGTACGTGCAAGTAAAAACTGTCATTTAAGCATGGGGCCTTTTATAAAACGCAAATTGCACACGTGCGTAAGTAGCATGCACGTCACAGTGTGCTACACGGTCATTACTGGCGTCTAGGAATGTTTGTAAACGTCGTGTTGTTAAGCGTCAAGTCCAACAAATATAGCGAGTTCGTTTTGCGTAATGGAGACACTGTCACCAGGTCCAAAATAAAAGAGCTTTGGGCGTTACAGCTGTTTTGAATAGCTGCTTTATGCGGGCTTAAACAGGCATACATAAGCTATGATGCTTTTGCAAAAGATTCTCACGTTTCTAAAATTTCCACCATAACGGACACGCGAGGACAATGCTTTAAAATAGTTAAAGCACATTAAATAAGCTCTTGTCATATAAGTTTAACAAAATGCCGTTTTGTAACATGGCGCGTACTTGAAATATACCGGATGATTTTGACATTGTAGGATATTTGTGCCTTACTTATACGACTTAACCTGCCAATAAATTATCGCTGCCACGTATACCAAGTAGGATAGTTTTTTAGTGCATTTTTGCTTGGGGTGATGGTCGTTTATTTCGGAGTATTGGTCGAGCAAATGGACACGAGAGACGTAAAAAACCGTGAGCACCGTAACGTGTATAAAGATCTATATTCTTCTAGTCAAAGTACGTTAAGAATAATATTTCTCTTGCAATACTATACATTAAAATATAGTCTCGGAGCGCCGCGTATCTTGCAACTAGTGCGGGGGTTCGCATAGGCAGTTACCGCGGTTTTTTGTCTGAATATTTAAGGTTTTTTGATGTCTCAGTTAGTGGATGGGAAGGCGTTCTACACCGGTCATGTTAAGTGGTTTAGCGTGGAGAAGGGTTATGGTTTTATATGTAAGGACGGCTCTGATAGCGGCAAGCTTGGTGGTGCTGGATTAGGGCATGGTGAGAAGGATGTCTTTGTGCACATTACGTCACTGCAGAGAAGTAGAATCGATAACCTTAGAGAAGGCCAAAAGGTAAGATATCAGTTGGATGAAAACAATGGAAAAGTCTCTGCTGTAAACCTTGAGGTTCTCTCCGAGTAATGACGGCCTTCTGATCTAAGAAGGGTATGTGTGCAGCTGGGTTTTTGTAAGAGGAGCGGGCGCTTTTTCCGGGATATCCTCGGCATGGTGTCGTCATCTGGGGTCTTCACGGTTTTGTTGATATCTCTAGATTTGCTCCTCTTGTTGTTCTCGTTTGACATATTCGGGGCATGGCGTGTAGCTCCTGAGGGTGCTACACCGCTGCTTTTATACGGGCTACTTCTGTTCCTGTTTTTTGTCGCGTCGCTGTCTTACTGGATGATGCACATTTGGATACAGTGTAGACGAGGTGAGCTAGGGTTTCGCCTTCAGGCCCGTGCAGTTCTAGCGTTTACTTCTGTGGGCATGGTGCCCGCTGTATTGGTTTCTGGTTTTGCTTACTTATTTTTTGACTACGGAGTACGGGCGTGGTACTACGACAGTATCCGTCCCGCGTTTTCGCAATGTGTTGCCATGGATTTGCGGAACAGGGCGGCTTATTCCGCGTTGCTTTTGAGCTCGGACTTAGAGAGACTTTCTGGGTATATTCTTGACAATCCCGGGCGTCATACGCAGGAAAAAATAGATTTAGGGGCCAAGATATTCCGTTTCGCAGATGTATTGTTGGTGAGTAGAGGGGTACCTATCTCAAATGTCAACAATGGCTCACAATTTAATGTGGGTGTTATTCCTGCTGACAGGTTTCCTACGGTGAAGAACAAGCCCGTAACTTTTTTTACCGCTCAACAGGCATACGCAATGCAGCTAATAGATTCTGAAAATATGATTTATCTTGTTGCTATGCGTTCCACGAAAGATACTATTGGTTGTGTCCCGCGTAGTTCCGAATTTCACGACTACAGGGAAGATCTTCGGATGCAAATGTCTGCGATGCAGATACAGTTTTCGTTGGCATTTCTCTTTTTATTTTTGATTTTACTATTCGTGTCCATTTGGCTAGGTGCGGGTTTTGCACATGGCATAGTTGGTAAGTTATCAGAGCTATTTCTTGCTACTAAGCGTGTTCAAGATGGTGACTTCAACTTCAAGATAGAAGACAAGGGAAAAGTGATGGGTGAAGAGATCGCTACCGTGATCAAAGCATTCAACCAAATGGTGGAAAGGCTAAAAGAGCAGCGTTTGCAGCTAGAAAGTGCCTACCAGGAAATAAATATAAGGAAAGGATTTGTCGAAACTGTTTTGTCTGGTGTGTCCTCGGGTGTTATGGCATTAACTCCCATGCAATCTGTGACCTTGATGAACGAAAGGGCAATGGAGCTTCTGTCTTGGAGTGAGCTCGACAAGCCACTAGAGGAGGTGTTTCCAGAGGTAATTGACCTTGTAAACGGAGCAAAGTGCCACGGTAATATTACCATAATAAGGAGACAGAAGTCTCTTATTTTGTCCGTAAACATAAGGTGGTTAAAGAAACAAGGTTTTATCATAACATTTGATGATATTTCAGGGTTAGTAGAGGCGCAGAGGCAGGCTGCATGGTCGGATGTGGCAAGAAGAATAGCACACGAGATAAAAAATCCCATTACGCCGATATATTTGGCTGCGGAAAGATTAGCAAGTAAATACTCGGAGCAAATTGTAGCGGATAAGGATACTTTTCTCAGATATACGGACACGATAATCAAGCATGTGTCGAGTATTAGCGGTATAGTAGACGAGTTTGCGCAATTTGCCAGAATGCCAAGTCCGACGTTTAAGATGTGTGATATAATCTCTATTGTTAGAGACATAAGTTTTCTTGGGCAGTTTGGGAAGAATGTGGTGCGCTACAGTCTGAGTTTTCCAGAAGAAGAAATGCTTGTGTGGTTAGATCGGGAACAGATTTCTCAAGTGTTTGTAAATGTGTTTAAAAATGCTTGTGAGTCGATAAATGCCAGTGCTAACGCTAATTCAGGACGTATTGAAGTAGTTATTTCAAAATCAGAACGAGAAATTCTTGTTGAGGTTCGGGATAATGGGGTAGGATTTTCTGAGGATCTCATTGGTAAATTGACAGAACCCTATGTTACTACGCGTGATCAGGGGACTGGACTGGGTCTTGCAATTGTGAAGAAGATTTTAGAGGAGCATGGTGCTACCATAAAGTTCCGAAATTCGGAAGAAGGCGGTATAGTTGTGATTACTTTTCTAAAGTGAGCTCCAGTGTGTTTATACGTTCTACTGATAAACTTATGCAGTTCTGTGACATGGTACTCCGTGACTGTCCGGAGAGTATTGCAATTGATACGGAATTTTCTAGAAGTTTTAATGATTACTATCCGAAACTGTGTTTGTTACAGATTGCTTACGGCGAACAACAATGCGTTATTGATGTACTTGAAGAGGGATTAGACCTATCGCCTTTGCACAAAGTCTTTGCGGAGACAAGAATTTTCAAAGTCTTTCACGACTGTAGACAAGATCTAGACGCGTTGTCCTTGAGATTTCCCAGCCTTCCGCAGCCGGTTTTCGATACTCAGGTTGCGGCTATGCTATGCCATTACTATGAGAATTCAGTAGGATACTCGCGGCTGGTGGAACAATTTTTGGATGTAAAGCTTAATAAACTGTCATTTAAGAGGGTGGATTGGGCAAAAAGGCCTCTATCGGAAAGTAAAGTTCGCTATGCGTTGGACGATGTTATTTACCTGCACAAGCTCTATGGGATTTTGAGAGATATACTATCAGAAAAGGGAAGGTTATCATGGTGTATTCAGGACATGGAGCAAATAAGCGATGTGCTTACTGACAACTATGATGCCATGTTGGAAAGTATGGAGTTTTTCAATGATCTTACCCAGCAAGAATTAGTAATATCGAGATCTGTTGTCGAGTGGAGAGAGAAGGCAGCACGTTTCCTGAATGTGAATAGAAACATAATAATGAATTCAAAATGTGTTTTCGGAATAGCCAAGGATTTTTTGGCCAATGGAGATGATAACGTACTCAGTAAATATGTACAGGACACCTATTTGAAGGACATTCCGTTTAGCCTCACTGAAATTTTGAACAGCAACATGAACGTGAAGCATGAAAGGTACAACAAGACGAGCCAAGATCGCAATATTCAAAATGTGCTTACAATATTGCTGCATGAAATGTGTATGGAAAGCGGGGTATCACAAAAACTTGTGGCGTCCAAAAGGGATTTGGTGAGAGCGATTAGCCGACTTCCTAGCAACATAATGCGGGGATGGAGGTATGAATTTTTTGGTTACAAGGTGGCAGACTTTGTTGATGGGAAAGTAAAATTGGTATTTTCAATGAATGGGAACGGAGGAGACCACCTAATTGTTGGTACTGAAGGATAAAAATAATTTCCGTGGTCTCGCCGGTTTTGCGACACGCGTAGTTTAGAGCCTTTAAGGCTACGCTTTCTGGATGACAATACTTTTATTTGGGCTGGGTCTGGACTGTAGCAAGAATTTATGCACCGGAGGCCCGGGAAGTTTCCTTTCGCATCAAGGTCATCCACGAATCTTCGTTTATGATTTCAATCCCAAGTTTTTTTGCGACGGACAATTTTTCTCCCGCGTTACTTCCGGCTACTACTAAGTCTGTTTTTTTCGATACAGCGCTGCCGATTTTTGCGCCAAGAAGTTCCGCAGATTTGGCTGCCTCAGAACGCGTCATGCTTTCCAATGTGCCCGTGAACACGATAGTTTTTCCAGCAATGGAGGAAGGTTTACTACAGCTTTCTAGGAGACAATCCAGTATGTTCAACTTTCGCTCCAGTTCTTCCAACACCTTGAGGTTATGCTCATTGGAAAAAAATAGTCTTAGTGAAGCAATGCTCTTTTCCCCGATCCCATGAATCGCTTCAACATCATGATTGTGTTCCAGTGATTTCATGGAATTTGCCCAGTTGTTGTACGTTTCATAATGTTCGGCTAAGAGCTTGGCGGTTCCCTTCCCTATGTATCTCACCCCAAGAGCATAAATAAAGTTATTTAACTTTACAGTAGTGCTGGAGCGTATGGAAGATATTAGGTTTGATACGGATTTCTCGCCCCATCCGTGCTGGGAACTAAGATCGCAATTTGATATCTTCTCTTCGAGGGAAAAAATATCAGCGATGTTTGAAATGTATGACTTGTTACAGAAGAACTCTATCTGCTTTTCTCCTAGTCCTACAATGTTTAACCCATCTCTGGAGACAAAGTGTTTTACCCGCTCTAGCACCTGTGCTCGACAGGACAACTCCGCCGTGCAACGCATAGCTACTTCGCCAGGTTCTCTTTTCAAAGTACTTCCACACGAAGGGCAATTTTGGGGAAAAGTAAACTCTACAGATGTAGCCTCACAACGTCGCGAACAGTCAACACTAACAACTTGCGGTATGACCTCTCCTGCCCTTTTTACGGTGACGTAATCTCCTATTCTGATGTCTTTCCTTAAGATCTCATTCAAATTATGTAGACTTGCACGAGATACTACGGTTCCACCAATATTTATAGGCTCTAATTCTGCGATCGGAGTCACCACGCCAGTTCTTCCTACTTGCACGGATATGTCCAGTAACTGGGTAACTGCCTCTGTTGCGGGGAACTTGTGCGCTATAGCCCATCGGGGACATTTGTTTGTGGCACCAAGAAGCATTTGCATGTGAGTACTGTTTATTTTATAGACAACTCCATCTATATCGTAGCCAAGAGTACTACGTGTTTTATACATTTTTTCATGGAACTCCAGAGCATCGTCCAATCTGTCTGTAAAAAGCACTTCTGGATGTGTACAAAACCCCCAACTTGCTAGCTGATTTAGTATTTCTTCTTGGGAAGCAAAAGTGCTGTTAACTATACTGTACGCTATATATCTAAGGTTTCTTTCAGCAGCTACCTGAGGGTTCAATTGTCGAACAGATCCCGCTGCTGCATTGCGAGGGTTTGAGAAGCTACATATGTCCTTCAGTTTGGCAAAATCATCATGGTGCATGTATATCTCGCCCCGGACTTCCGTGATGTTATGTTGGGAATCTATTCTGTGTGGTAATTTCTTAATTGCCAGCGCCGTATTTGTAATGTCTTCCCCCAAGAAGCCATTTCCTCGTGTTGCTACTCTGGAAAGTGAGCCTTTCTTATACAATGCAGAGAACGACATGCCGTCTATCTTCGGCTCACAAGCTAGGGTTATCTTTTCATCTGGCGCTATGTTAAGAGCACGTCTTGTCCTTTGTAGGAACTTCTCTACATCCTCTGCTGAAAAGGAGTTCTCGAGCGAAAGCATTGGCACACCATGTGCTATTTTTGGCAGCCTGGACTCAACAATTCCAGTCGACCCTATCACGCCCGCATAATCGTCGTGTTTGGCTAGCTCAGGGATTCTCTCAAGAAGAACCCTTTTTTTCTCTACCAGGGCATCATATTCTGCATCGGTTACTGTGGGCGCATCACGCCCATAGTAGGAACGATCATGACTCTTCAACTGAGCATTTATTTCATTTAGTATCTCCTTCTCACGCTCAGCCATTCATTCACTCAGTAAGAATACCCTTGCTTCTGAGCAGTGTGTCTAGTTCCCCGCTACGGTACATCTCGCGTACTATATCGCATCCTCCAATGAACTCACCCTTAACATACAACTGAGGAATAGTTGGCCAATCGGAAAACCGCTTTATCCCCTCCCGAAGCTCTGGGTCTTTCAAGACGTCAATATCCTTAAATTGTACAGACATATGTGTTAAAGCTGCCACAACAACACTTGAAAAACCGCACTGTGGAGCATCACGAGTCCCCTTCATATATAGAACAACGTCGTTGTTTTCTATGTCGCGTCTAATCCGATCTGCGATGCCACTATCCATCTTGATTCCCCATGCTTGTACTTATTTGTAGCGCGTGTATGCTCGTTCCTGACAGAGCATTATACACCATTCTATGTTGCTCAAGCTTTGATTTGCCAGCAAACTTTTCTGAAACCACAACGACAGAATAATGATCGTTGTCATCAGCCATATGTCTAACCTCAACAACGTCATTTGGAAACGCATTTCTGAGCAGCATCTCAAGTTCCGAGCGGTCTATAGCCATGGTGCAAAGTTAACGAAACAGACCAGACGTATAACACCTTTTGTGGATTTGGTAAACAGTGTCTTAGTGTAAGAAAACAGCAATGTGCATGGGGTTCGGGGCCTGGGAAGCGTTTTTGCAGTGTATGTACGCTATTTATTTCTCGTGTACCAATCCAGATATGTGCTTGTGCCAAATTTCCTTTGTTACCATACCGGAAAGGTGCAGCACCATTTCCCCTTTTTTATTGAAGACAAATGTCTCAGGCACTCCTGTTACACCTAATGCTTTTGTTGATTTGCCCGAGTAATCTGCTGCTACCATTAAATAGGGGTTTCCGTGTTTTTCTAGCCAGGCAACAGCATTTTCTTCAATATCTATGTAGTCTATTCCATACAGGTCTATAGGCTCTTCTCTTGTGATTTCCTCCCAAGTTTTATGCTCCTTAATGCATGCAGAGCACCATGATGAAAACACATTTATCACATATGCACGTCCTTTTCTGTTTATTTCTGCGGTGCTGAATTCACCATTATCGCCGATTGTAGGCAATACTATGCTATAAGATAATCTGTTATTTAGGTTTCGGTATGCAAAAAACATAGTAGTAGAAATCAGCATGATGAAGGTCAACACAACAACAGAGATGGCACGCATACCACTACCTGACAAAGACAAGGCTTTTTTACAGTGTCCCAGAAACAATGCAAACAATACTGAGAATTCATGTCGAGGCATGAGGATCAATACGGAACTTAATACAAGGGTAAACCTTTTCATGCAGGCGCTTGTATTTGTAACTGTGAAAAAACTGTTGCAGTGGTTACTTACGTTGCAAAACCAATGTGCAGCCGACTCCGCAATACACAGGAGGAGAATACCTAGAA
>JBGCXB010000013.1:0-28321 GCA_048496795.1 Aaplasma endosymbiont of Hyalomma asiaticum
GCATATCTACTTTGGCTACTCTCTGAAAATGAACCAAAACCCTTTTCTGCGTAGTTATTCTCCAGAAATATATTCTCGTGTTTTCCTGTTCTGGGTGAATCTTACTACCTTTACCTGGAGCATCTACATCCTGATTCCACACACATGGTATACTGTTGTAACTTGCGTTTCTATGTTCACAAATAAAACTTTTGAAGAACCAATCACAACATTCATACCACGTTTAGTGATACAATTATCATATCAAATCCTATGCGCATCACCTTAGACACTATTTTACGCATGACCTAGCACACACATTTTGTACAATCACTAACTCTTGACTCTATGAATAACAATAATGACAACCAAGTACTGATCTTTTGCTGTACTCGCATAACGTTATATACAAGTATCCCATATAGAATCGGTCTCCTGAATCCAAAGTAGCGCACCTTCTCTACCCAACGTTGAACAATAATTACGCTGCTGATACCCAAACTCTTGCACCCATGTTGCGATGACAATATTCTTTACCACTTAAGATAGATAACCTGCAACAGAAACACACAACCAAATTTTATTATTAACGAAATTTATTAATTTTTTTTCATTTTTTTAAATGCCCCTCTCTCCTGGACATAAACTACGAATCAAAATCAAAACATGAATAATTTCCCCAATGAATTTTGACTTTTACTGGTTTTTAAATAAAATCCCCGGTTTTTAGTTAACAAACTAACCAATATGAAAAAATTATTAAGTATTTTTAAAAGGAAAAGTAATTCCCAAAACCTCTCTGAGGAAAATTTGAAAGATGGAAACATTTCATCAGTAACATCTAGTACAAGTGAAAAAACTGCGGATTCGCTGGAACTCGAAGCTGAGCACAGTGAGAGCAGCTCAGGATCCGATATTGCAGGCGAAGGTGCTGACGATGAACCCGCGTTCGTTTCTCTTAGTAGAAAAAGTTCGTTTTTAGCACCAGAATTATCTTCATCGCAACACTCCTCTGAAGCTACAGATCCCGAGTACTCACATGACGAGAGCGCACCCGACGTGGGTTCTAATATCATATCGAGAATTTCATTAGATCCCAACAGCGTTGAGACTTCTAGTAACGCAAGCAGCGCTGACTCATCACGTAAGCCTAGAGTTGCTGACAGGATAAACCACATCGCAAGACGCATGTACGCCGTTTTCAGAATACTGGAAAGTGAAACTAATGCAATAACTAATTCGTTAATGAGCAAAATAGCTACCGCTCTGTACAAGGATAAAAGAAGATCAACGTTCTATGTGCCAACTCCCGCTACTGCAAATTTGGATACTCAGGAAATATCGACAAATGACCTGTCTTATCCTACAGCACTAAACGGCACTTGGGTGTTCCCCACTTGCCCCAGTTCTTCTGAAGGTAGTATAATTTCTGACGCAAGCAGTTTAACAAGAAGTGATTCGGAAAGTTCGTTGCAGGCTGCTGTATTATCCGTGTTTGGTGAAGGAAAACTACAACAATTTGACTTGGAAGAACGAGCAAAAACACCTTCCCAATTTAACCCAATCGTGAGGTCGAATATGTCACAAGAAGGACAAAATCAACATTCGGTATCAATAGAAAGTACTTCTGATACAAGTGCTACTGAAGATCGTGAAAATGCCAAAGTTGCCTCAATAAGTGCTGCAAGTGCAAAATTTGCTGCATCTTCAAACGTTAGCGGATCTTCCGTTGCACTAGCTGACGTAATGCGTGGATCACTTAAGTCAGTAAAGCTCAAAAGAACTAATAGCCCTTATAAATCTACCAGCCATTCTTCTGATAGTGAAAGCTCGGATGTGGGTAGTGTCACAGTAAAAGACACAGGCTCTGTATCAGACACACCTGCTATTAGCACTCCTGAAGTAGAAAGTGCTGCACGGGCGAGATTTGCTAAATCTCCTAGTACCAGCCAATCTTCCATCGCGTCGTTAGCTGACGTAATGCGTGGATCACTTAAGTCAGTAAAGCTCAAAAGAACTAATAGCCCTTATAAATCTACCGGACATTCTTCTGATAGTGAAAGCTCAGATGTGGCTAGTGTCACAGAAAAAGACGCAGGCTCGGTATCAGACACTCCTGCTATTAGCACTCCTGAAAAAAGTGCTGCACGGGCAAGATTTGCTAAATCTCCTAGTACCAGCCAATCTTCCATCGCGTCGTTAGCTGACATAATGTGTGGATCACTTAAGTCAGTAAAGCTCAGACAAACTAATAGCCCTTATAAATCTACCAGACATTCTTCTGATAGTGAAAGCTCAGATGTGGGTAGTGTTGGTTCTTCGAGCTCAAGCATATCGTCTGATACTTCTACTAGCAGCATTGAATTCGAATTTCCTATGCCTGACAAAAGAAGCACGCTTTCTGTATCGTCGGAAACTTTGGCTCCTTCACAAACAAGCCCGTCTTTTAGTAAAAATGTTCACCGTGATCAGCCTCTGTTAGACAAAATATTACAATCAGCTAGATCCACATTCGTAGGAGCTAGCGGTACCACAGCAAACACAACACCCACGGAACAAAAGGTTGTTGGTACTACTAATCTTCCAAAAACGTCAGCAATTTCAACTGATAAAACTGCATTACCTTTAAAGCCCCAGTTGACATTTAGCCACGACGTACCATCTAAGACTACTACTAAACTCGCTCCTGCTGTGCCACCGAAGCCTAAGTCTCCATTAAACTCTCTTTCACGTGGTGACAGTGCTTCAACAGCAGTGCACATCACAAATGTATCAAAGATAATATCTGAGCTAGGACAAGAGCCTGTGAAAGATATTTCTGCAACTAAAAGAAAAGCTTCTCCTATTACTGTAGAAGGCCCTTCCGTACAAAAATTGAAGGAGGCTTTCACCCCAGAAGCACGCACAAATGTAGCTAGAATAATATCTAAGCTCGGGCAAACTCCTGCAAAACATGTACTTGCTTCTGCAAGCAAAAATGCTCCTACAGCATTTCATGCGCGTTCCGACAGCAAGAGCATTATATCATCTCGCAGTAGTAGTCCAACTAAATTCCTCAGCAAGACCAATGATGATGTTAGTAAAGGCAATGAAAGGAAGCAATCCACATCATCTAGTTCTTTTGTTGACAGAATTTCAGAACGTAAACCATCTAGTTTGAGAAAGGCTGGAAAAGTTAGTGCGTTAATTGAAGCGTACGAAGGAAAAAGTAACCCCTCTCAAGGCCAGGGACATTTCTCTTCCAAGATAGGAAACGAATCCTTCGCACTAGGGTCTTCAAATACTGCTCCGAAAGGCAGGTTCTAATCGAAACTTTATCTATTTTTACACAATAGATAAACCCTGGTTTCTAAGCGCTGTGCAACAACTGCTGAAGCCGTTGTTGTGCAGTGCTCTTTGCTTTGCATAACAAAACACAAACACTAAAAGCTCCCAACTGGATTAAACCAGAGCAATATAAGTTAAATCACCACCTGTATCTTCCCAACAAAAAACAATCTCTCCCGTGATCACGGCACCGTATCACCATTGCGACCTGGGCAAAGCATGTAGTATAATTCGCTCGACTTCTGCTCTCTAACGGTCATTAATAATTAAGTCCGGGTCTAACTCCTATGTTGCTTACAGCGAAAGATCTTTATTCCATAGATGGATTAAAAGAAATAGACGACTTGTTCTTGAACGAAGTTGAGAAGCACAGCCCAGATCTCTTACAAGAACTCGTATGTGCTCGAAACAAAAAAAGCGGAGATACCAGCCTCATACTTGAGCTAGCACATATACTAGAAGAATTCGTATCTAAAATATTCTGCGTGGAGAGCGAAGTAGAAGTAATCCGGAGCATGAACAAAGAGTTTTTGTCGGTATACAAGTGTAAGCGTAACTTCGTGCAACGATACGCATTAAAAAAGTTTAGCAGCCCTGAGGCACTAAATATCAAATTTGAAGAGTCACTTAGAAAACTCAAAAACATTTTAAATTCATCTAGCGACAATATTGACGATTTTACTTTCGCAAAACACGTAAATGAGTGGATGGAAAACCCCGGAGAATACGGCCCCATGCTGGACATTGCAGCTCAGTATGCAGCGCATCTTGTTTTCAGCAAACAAAATTCCATTCTGTTCCAAAAACCTCAGAAGTTTGATTCTGAAGATCTTGTATCTACAGATAGTTTTGTAAAGGACGGTGATGTTATACTTCGAACGGCACACAGCTGCGCATTGAAAACACGCACTGGGTTCAATATTGCCACTTCCCCTTCCACATATAAAGCACTCAATGAAGTACACTACTGCATATTATGCCACAAACAAGCGCGTGATAGCTGTTCTAAGGGTATGGTGGACAAACAAGGATCTGTAAAACTTTCCCCCCTACAAGTCCCCATGACAGGGTGCCCTCTACGTGTGAAAATTTCAGAAACAAACTTCCTAAGAAGTAAAGGTATGGTTATAGCTCCCCTCGCGGTCATAATGCTAGACAACCCTATGTGTGTTATGACGGGCAACAGAATATGTAATGACTGCTCTCGAGCATGCATATACCAAAAGCAACAACCTGTTGATATTCCGTCAATAGAAACTCACATATTGGATTGTGTGCTAGATCTACCTTATGGCTTTGAAATATACTCCCTTTTTACAAGATGGAATCCCCTTTCTTTTACCAACGTGCTACCAAAAAAACACACAAATAAGAATGTGCTCGTCGTGGGGCTAGGACCTGCAGGAATCGGTCTGGCACATTACTTACTTAATGAAGGACACAATGTGGTTGCCATCGACGGACTCAAAATAGAGTCTCTACATGAAAATTTATCCGGGGTCACAGCAGACAACAAAAAAACTCCCTTTCTTCTCATCAAAAACGCAAAAAAAGAGCTCTTTGAAAACCTAGATCACAGATTTGCATACGGTTTTGGTGGTGTTGCAGAGTATGGCATAACTGCAAGATGGAACAAAAACTACCTCAAAATTGCTCGTATACTCCTGGAAAGAAGGAAAAATTTTTTTATGTATGGGGGCGTTAGACTAGGGAGCACATTTAATGTAAAAGATGCATTTACGCTTGGATTCCATCACATTGCGCTAGCAACGGGGGCCGGCGCACCTAGAATTCCTATGGTTGAACACATGCTAGTAAAAGGAGTGATGACAGCGTCCTCTTTTCTTATGGCATTGCACCTGGGAAACGCTCATCATAACGATTCGGTGGCAAATTTACAGATAAGACTACCTGCTATAGTTCTTGGTGGCGGGCTTACAGCTGTAGATGCCGCAACAGAGATTTTGGCATACTACCCAGTACAGGTTGAAAGACTCTTGCATAGATGTGAGATACTTGAAAGAGAAAACGGACGGAGCATTCTAGAATCTCACTGGACAGAAGAGGAACTAGAGATCCTAAGAGAATTTTTGGATCATGCACAACAGATCAGACAAGAAAATAAACTGGCAGCAGCTGAGAAAAGGCCGCCTAACATACTGAAACTACTGCAAAAATGGGGAGGCGTTACCATACTGTATAGGGGAGGGTTCAACGCATCAACAGCCTACAGACTAAACAGCGAGGAGCTTGGACACGCGATGTCTGAAGGTATATATTTCGCAGAGCATTGGCAGTTGAATAAAGTTATCGTGGATAGATACAACTCCGCTGCGGGTGTTAATGTCACAAATGCTAATCACGAAAAAAAGCATATTGCTGCAAAGAGTATTGTAATCGCTGTGGGCACACACGAAAACTCTGTAGTAATTAAAGAGTGTTCAAATTCCAATTCGAAAACTGGCTCTACATCGGAAATATACTCAATAAAAGATCTTAACAAAAACGACTTTTTACTGTCCAGAACAGGTGATATCAGCGTATTTGGAGACATGCATCCCTACTACAAAGGAAGTGTAGTGAAAGCGCTTGCAAGCGCAAAAAATGGATATCTAGCAATAACCAACGAACTGAAAAAACACGTAGAGTGCCCAAACAGTGAGGAGTTTTTTTCATTGCTTAACCAAATGTTCCATTCAAAAATAATTAAAGTTGTTCCGCTAGCAGAAAAAATAGTTGAAATAACGGTGTTATCACGACTCGCTGCGTGTAACTTCCAACCAGGGCAGTTCTACAGACTGCAGACTATAGGAAGAAGTCATAACATTAAAATTGATACGGAGTGTGTAGCCGTAACGGGAGCTTGCGTAGACAAACAAGCAGGAACTGTCACACTTGTAGTGCTCGATGTAGGCGGATCTTCAAGAATATGTAGCAATTTGCAAATTGGCCAGCAGGTAAGCCTCATGGGACCAACTGGATCCCCGACATACATACCTAATAATGAAAACGTCATGCTCATAGGTGGAGGAGTTGGGAATTCAGTGCTGTTTTCTATAGGTAAAAAGATGCTTGAGCATGGATGTAGAGTGCTATTCTTTGCTGGATTTCGATCGAAAAAAAGTGTGTTCGGCATACACGACATAGAGTCCGCCTCAGACGTGGCTGTTTTTTGCTGTGAAGACGGATCAATCGAACATAGGAGGGAGGGAGATTGCTCTCATCGGGGCAATGTAATTGATGCAATACTGGATTACAGCAATACAAATAGTGCTTCTATAGCTCTAAACTCAATTGACAGAATACTAGTCGTTGGTTCAAGTGGCATGATGTCTGCAATTAGTGCGGCAGTAACGCATCAGTTAAAGCACTTGTTTAAACCCACGATAAAAGTCATAGCCTCTGTAAACTCTCCCATGCAATGCATGATGAAGGAGATATGTGGGCAGTGCATACAGAGACATGTAGATCCTGTTACAAACCAGGAAAGTTTCGTGTACAGTTGTCTGAATCAAGACCAGTGTTCTAAAAAAGTCGATTTTAACTTCTTGCAGAACAGGCTGAGACAAAACAGTGTGTTGGAAAAGTGTACGTCACTATGGGTAAGCCATTGTTTGCACATAAATCAACGAGCTGGCACAGCAAGCAATTACGCAGATTCCACAGTTTAAATTGATTGTGATCGTGGCCCCAAGATAGTTTTTTCATTCCCACGATAATAGTAACCTCTTTACGGTGTGATATAACTCCGACACATATGCTGGGAACTCGATTTTCTTTTGCAAAAGTTTGCGTGTTTTTTACAGAATACTCGCGGTGTAAAATAGTGTTACAGCCGCACTATAACCAAAAAGTTGTGCCTTAGTGGGGAATGATGCACGGGTAAAAAGTGCATTGCTCTTTATCACATAAATTCCTACAATTGGGGCGTTTTTAGCAGATGGCGGTGTTTTATGTGTTTTCATAGTATTCATAAACAAGGGTACCCTTTTATCCTTGGAGCATTTCTTTTGACGTGCGCCGGCTTTACTTTTTCTTTTGGATTAGGGGTGATATTTCAGGTTATAACAGTCCTTTGTGTATTTTTTTTCCGCAATCCTGAACGTCTGGTTCCGGTAGACGAAAAACTGATAGTAAGTCCTTCTGACGGTTTAGTGACATCCGTGTCGGAGGTAGAATCTCCGATAGAAGAAGGCAAGAAGATGATTCGTGTGAGTATATTCTTGGGCCTGTTGGATGTACACGTGAACAGAGTGCCTGTATCTGGAATTGTCAAATCTGTTGAACACCGTCCTGGAAGATTCTCACCAGCGTACACTGATGGTGCCACAAATGATAACGAACGCGTAAGGTCCGTTATAGAGTCTTCCTTTGGAAACCACTGCATAATAGTCGAGCAGATAGCAGGTATCCTTGCGCGAAGGATAGTTTGCGATATAGCACAAGATGACTCTGTGAAGTCGGGCGCAAGAATGGGGATAATACGGTTCGGAAGCAGAGTGAACATCTATATACCCACAGAAACAACAGTACTGGTCGCAGAAGGACATACTGTTGTGGGAGGCGAGACGATAATTGCAGATATGGATACTAGCAGGGTACCTGGTCGTCATGATATGAACTTCGAAAAGGTGTAATTGCCCGAGCATTGAATCCATGTTAAACAGTGCTCCGGTGGGTTTTGTGTTTGTTGGTCATGGTTTCATGAGAGTAGGTGGTGTTGCAGCAGGAAAAAATAATGAGGCCTGCTTTCCCATAGTGAAGTTGTTCCCTAACATGGTAACTATGTTGGGAATGTGCTTTGGGCTGACGTCAATAAAGTGTGCGTTTGTCGGTAGGTGGGAGTCAGCTGTAGTGTTTATCATTATTGCTGCATTTATTGATGGTCTAGACGGAAGGGTGGCGCGCATGCTAAATTCCGTGACTAATTTCGGTGCACAGCTTGACTCCTTCGCGGATTTTTTGAGCTTTGGCGTAGCCCCTGCATTTTTGCTGTATTTCTGGCTCCTACGCGAAATAAAGGTGGTGGGCTGGATAGTGGTTATGGTATTTGTTGTGTGCATATCCATACGGCTGGCAATATTCAATATATCACTAGGATATGAAGAGGACGAGAGCAGTTACTGGAAGAAGTACTTTTTCATTGGCACACCTGCTCCCGTATGCGCATGTCTTTCTTTAATACCTATGATGATTACGTTCAGTGATTGTGAAACTTTGTGGTTGCCTGAGGGAATGCTAACAAGCAACACAGTTGCACTATACCTGGTGTTTATTTCTTTCCTCGCGGTTGGTCGCATACCCACAATATCTGGTAAAAACTATGACGTACCAAAAAAGTGGGCATATACATTTGTGGTATTGTTGTCACTTCTTATGATACTTGCCATAACTAATCCTTGGACCACCTTTCCAATTATGGGTGCAATTTACATTGTCACTTTGCCGTTTGGGGGGTTGTACTACATGTACCTACACTTCATGACACGCAAGTCGGAAGTGTTGCAAGATAAAGTTGTCGACATCTCTGAGGAAAGTGATGGTGAAAAGAACTCTCAGTAGAGCCTATTTGTGTTGCAGAAAAGTTATTTCCTTCTTTTTGCGTTTGTGCGAGTTTACCTTGCTGTTTTGGCTGCTCAGTTTTATACACTTTAATGCTATACATCTGGTTGCGCCGTTGTGCTTTATGTGGTAGGTTGGTCACCCTGTGGGGCGCAGATGGATTTTGTGCGTCTTGAAGTCACTTACACATACATGTCGTTGTACTTATGTCAGAAGCTCGTGGTTTGATACTGGCAGTAGTTGTGTCTATAACAATTATGCTGGGCTGGAAGTTTGTTTACGAAAAATTCTTCGTTATTAAAAATATGCCTGACGTGGTGTCAGAGATGGAATCCCTGATTCCCGATGCGGAAGACCTTATTGATTATAAGACCCCTGCTGATGTGCTGAAGCAGGTGCCCCGTGAGGAGATGCTGAACTTAAAAGTAAAGGCGTCAATTGCGCTGAAGGGTGCTTTACTTGACAGTGTATCATTGACAAGATACAGGGAGAGCGTAGACAAACAGTCCGACAATGTCTTGTTGTTATCACCAGAGGGCACCGAAGAGGACTCAATGGTGGAATTTGGATGGGTTGATCCACAACACGAAATAAGGGTTCCAAACCGGGATACACTCTGGGATGTTGAGGAGCGTCAAGATGACAGGAATCTAGCGTTGAGGTGGGATAATGGCAGTGGACTAACCTTCAGGTTAAAATTTGCCCTTGATAGTGATTACATGCTTTCGGTCGTGCAGGAGGTTATTAACAACACAGATTCTAGCGTGCACCTTGCTCACTATGGACGTGTCAACAGGGCGCATAAGAACAAGAAGTCTTTTTGGATTTCTCATGAAGGAGCAATAGGAAGTTTTGGGTCAGGGGTTAGAGAGTGGACGTACAAAGACTTGGAGAAGGAAAGCAGTATAAAAATTAGCAGTGCACCTCGTGAAGATGGCGGATGCCACTGGATAGGGTTTGCGGACAAGTATTGGCTCACCGCTATGGCTCCTGTGGGTGAAGTGGAAGGTGGCAAGATAGCTTTTCGTGCTCAGTACCTACGTAGGAACGGTGTCGATCGTTTTCAGGTGGATTTCAGCAGATCCCATGGAACCATTGTGGCACACGGAAAAGCTACATCAACTACCTACTTGTTTGTTGGAGCGAAGGAGCTCAGCCTTTTGGACAAGTATAAGGCATCCTTGGGGATACCTTTGTTTGATAAGGCGGTAGACTTCGGCGTGTTATACTTTATCACCAAACCCGTGTTTTTGCTTTTACAGTACTTCAACAAAATACTCGGTAATTTTGGTCTGGCTATTATCATGCTGACTTTGGTTATCAAGTTAGTTGTCTTTCCTCTTTCCACCAAATCATATGTTTCGATGTTTAGGCTAAAAAAGTTGCAGCCTGAGGTGGCGAAAATAAAGGAGCTGTACAAGTCCGACGACCTAAGGATAAGTAAAGAAATAGCTTCGTTGTTCAAGAAGCATAACGTTAGCCCGCTGTCGGGATTTCTCCCTATACTGGTGCAGATACCGGTGTTTTTCGCACTTTACAAAGTTTTATTCGTGACTATAGAGATGAGACATGCCCCGCTGTTTGGTTGGATAAAAGATCTGTCAGGTCAGGACACGGCGAATTTTGTCAATTTGTTCGGGCTAATACCCGTACAGCCGCCGTTTAGCATAGGAGTCTTACCCGTAGTGCTGGGAGCCACGATGATATTGCAACAAAAAGTTCTACAGAAGGATCAAGTGTCGCAGGATCACTATGGGGTTATGAAGTTTCTTCCATATATTTTTGTGTTCATATTCTCCTCTTTTCCTACTGGACTTGTGTTATACTGGATCTGCAGCAACATAATAACGGTTGTGCAGCAGCTTGTTATACGGCGCTTTGTATGTAGAGAAACAGGTAAGGTTGGTAAATGCTAATAGCAAGAGAAAGAGAGATTTAGTATGGACCGCAGCCTTAATGCTCTCATCGTCGTCGGGACTTTTCATGTTGAGATTTGCAGGCATCTTGTAGACGGGGCGGTTTCGAGTCTGAAAAAGTATAGTGCAAATGCCCTGTACCAGATAATTGAGGTGCCCGGAGCCCTTGAGATACCTGCAGCTATATCATTTGCCATCATGAGCGACCGCGAGACATATGACGGCTATATAGCGCTGGGATGTGTTCTCAAAGGACAAACAGACCATAACCGTTATGTATCGAGCGCAGTGTTTTCTGCTTTGAATGATATTGCTGTTCACCATGCTGTGCCTCTGGGTGTTGGGATAATAACAGCAGATACACCTGAATTGGCAATGGAACGTGCTGATATGAATGGACTGAATGTTGGCGGAGGAGCTGCGAGTGCTATGGTGCGCATGGTAGAACATTATAGAAGATATTTAGGCTAGTGTTATGGAAGAAGAGATAAATGAAAAAGCAAATTCGGATATACCATGGCACATCAGCAAAACTTCTGCTAGATTCCTTGCTGTTCAGGGTGCATATGTAACAATGTTTTGCCCTTATAATAAGAGTTGTCTTCAAGAATTGCTCGATTATCTGTGTGAGATGCAGAATGTCATGGAGCTGCATAGGGTGGACAAAAAGTTGTTGGGTAAAATACTTGAGTATCTGCTGGAGAATAAACAAGAGATAGAGGACCTGATAACCCGCCATATTAGCGAGAAGTGGGCAATAGACAGAATAAACCTGGTTAGCCTTTCCGTAATAAAAGCGGGGATTTGTGAGTTACTTTGTTCAAAAACCGATGAAAACATTGTAATTAATGAATACGCAGGAATAGCTTCGGTGGTTCTTGAAGATGGAGAAATCAACTTTGTTAACGCTATTCTTAATAAGGCTAAGTCTGTACGTGCGCTATTATGCAATGCTGATGGAAGTTCTGAGAGTGATTCTTCAGGCTGCGATAATGGCTGTAGTGGTACATCACGCGAGGTGCCTGAGAAGCATGATGCGTCTTTGGCTGCTGCTGGCAACATGATGGAGTCTGCTGTTGTACCCACTGCTCCTTCGGGCAATGTTGGAGCGGATTTACTTACTGTATAAGTCGCTAGTTTATAGCTTATTGAGGGTCAATATTTTATGGCTAAGGGAGTCATAAGCATCCGCGGTGCAAGAGTGCATAATTTGAAAAACGTCGATGTGGATTTGCCCAAAAACAAGCTGATAGTGATAACTGGTGTTAGTGGATCCGGAAAATCAAGTCTGGCATTTGATACTCTCTATGCCGAAGGTCAGAGAAGATATGTTGAAAGCCTTTCTTCTTATACAAGGCAGTTCATGAATCTACGTGCAAAACCTGATGTAGAATCAATCGAAGGGCTATCGCCTGCTATATCTGTAAGTCAGAAATCAGCAACAAAAAATCCCCGTTCAACTGTCTCCACGGTAACGGAAATACACGATTACCTGCGTTTGATGTTTGCGCGCGTTGGCATACCGCACTCCCCGGAAACAAATAAGCCAATAATAAAGCTGTCTGCGTCGCGCATAGCACAGGAGATAGCTAATCTACCACCTGGAACAAAGTTATACATTCTTGGTCCCATATCGTTTGATTCACACGCTGAGTGTTCAAAGGAAATTTCCAAAATGCGTAAACAGGGATACGTAAGAATCAGTGTTGACGGGGTTGTATACGATATAAATGAAGTTCCCGCCTTCATGCCTGACAAAAACTATGAAGTTGCAGTAGTTGTCGATCGCTTAATAGTATCGGAGGAAAAATCTAACCGTCTATCTAGCAGTGTGGAGAACGCGTTGTCTGTTGGTAAAGGCATAATGCATGTAGAGCTCGTATCCTTGCCAGAAGACTATAAGGATAATAAGCATGCGGCTGGTCAGGTTCTGGTATTTTCAGAGCATTTTGTGTGCCCCGTCAGCGGTTTTAGCGTTGGCACCATAGAACCTAAGCTATTCTCCTTCAATGCCGTGAATAGCGCTTGTAAGTATTGTGCTGGGCTAGGAAAAAGTAGGACAATTGACACCAATTTAGTTGTCCCCAATGTAGAATTATCCATTATGGAAGGGGCGATAGAGCCGATAGGTCCCATTAGGTCACCCGCGTGTTATTCTCCGCATGAGTCTGCTTTTATTCAGAAGTGTTCGAGCGAAATACGAAATATGTCAAAAAAATACGGTGTTGACTTATCGTTGCCTTGGAGAAGTTTGGACGCAAAATTTCGAAATTTGGTTTTGTTTGGAGACATTGAAGAAGACAGCATATCGGGAAAAATTGGAAATTTTCGGGGGATCATTGGATTACTAAGTTCTTCAAATAGCGGAGTTGCCGCAGAAAAAACTGCTGAGCGATATTCTATCTCAAGCAAGTGTACATACTGTTCTGGCTATAGGTTATCCCCGCAGGCCCTTTCAGTAAAGATCAACAACAAACACATCGGGGAATTCTGTGCTATGACTGTCATAGAAGCCATAGAATGGTGTAACGCGCTTCCTGCAAAGCTCACTAAATTCGAGAGTGCTATTTGTTCTAGATTATTGTACGAGATAGTTCGCAGGTTGACCTTTCTGCTTAATGTTGGACTAGGATATCTAACCCTTGATAGAGAATCTAGAACTCTATCGGGGGGAGAAAGCCAAAGAATAAAGCTTGCTTCACAAATAGGCTCAAGTTTGACCGGTGTGTTGTACGTACTTGATGAACCCTCTATAGGCCTGCATCAGCGGGACAACTCGTTACTCATAAAAACTTTGAAGAATTTACGAGATCTGGAAAACACCGTGGTGGTCATTGAGCACGACGAAGAGACAATGGTAAGTGCGGATCACATAGTTGATGTCGGTCCAGGTGCAGGAATACATGGCGGGAAAATAGTGGCGCAAGGCTCTTTGAAGGACATACTTTTACACCCTGATAGCGTAACAGGAAAGTTCCTGAGCGGTAGAGTGGAGATTCCTTTTACGGAGGGAAGCAAATCATTTTCAAACTGGATTAGGATCAAGGGTGCATGCAAAAACAATCTCCGCAATGTAGATGTAGAAATTCCAATAGGTGGGTTTACATGTATTACCGGGGTTTCCGGAAGCGGAAAGTCGAGCCTTATTGGAGATATCCTGTATCCCTATGCATTAAATAGAATATACGGCATAACCCCTCCCCCTGCGGAGTGCACCGCAATATTTGGGTTGGAGAACATAGATAAGGTCATAGAGATTGATCAATCTCCCATAGGAAGAACACCTGCTTCAAATCCAGCCACATATGTCGGTTTGTTTACACATATTAGATCGTGGTTTGCAAGTTTACCCCTGGCAAAATCCCGCGGGTACACAATGAGCAGATTTTCATTCAACGCTAAGGGCGGTCGGTGCGAGTCGTGCAGGGGCGATATGTATGTAAAGATAGAGATGCATTTTCTTCCAGACATGTACGTAATATGTGAAGAGTGTAATGGCCTAAGGTACAACCCAGAAACTTTGGAAGTAACTTACAAGGGAAAGTCGATAGCGGATGTCTTGAACATGACTGTTGACCAAGCATTAGAATTTTTTTCTGCTATACCTCTGATAAGAGAAAAGCTGGAGGCCTTACAGAGCGTAGGAATGGGATATATAAAGATAGGCCAGCCATCTACTACACTGTCAGGGGGAGAATCTCAGCGAATAAAGATGTCCAAAGAACTGTCGAAGCGTTCTACAGGCAGTACCCTATATATACTAGATGAACCGACTACAGGTCTCCATATCTCTGATATTCAAAACCTGCTGCAGATTTTACACCGTCTTTCAGAGATGGGAAACACAGTTGTGGTAATAGAGCACAACATGCACGTCATAAAGTCCGCTGATTATATTATAGACATCGGTCCAGAAGGCGGAATTGACGGGGGACAAGTTGTAGGCTTTGGTTCCCCAAAGGACTTTATTAAAAACTACCCTGGTAGCGTAACAGCGCAATATTTAGCCCCTTATCTTGAAAAAAAGCGTTCAGCTTTTTCTACCGTATAATACAGAACAACATAATACTTGGAGCAATTCCATACAGGTGTGTGACGGCCGCCAGTTGCCATAGCCATAAATAGTGTCCGGGAGTCCCACACAATAGGGAACAAAACTTATCAACCGTGATCTTTTTTGTCCTATTACGTGCTTTTTGCGCCTACTCAGCATAACATCACTTTTCATGATAAATGGTACAATATGATTCGCGCTTGTGGGGCAACTATTCACACTACAATTTCTGCTTTAATCGCCCACTACTATTGTGTTGCAAAAAATGCTGCAACATATAAGGTAGTCACAGGAGCAAACTCTTCTATACTAGAATACGCAGCTTACATATAAACGTAAAATAGAGAAATCGCTCTATTTGTTAAACCACAAAAAAGCATTTTGCGCTGCTACGCAAAGTTTTCTGGCACTTCTCAGATGTCCATACATATATTAGACTCGTGCTTTTCCGTTTTCGCGCGTTGTGGGTCGCATCATCAACGTGTACCCAACTTTCATCCCCATTCAGAAAATATTTTACTTACTAATGCTCACTCTTCACATCATCAGCATCTGTAATTTACTCATAAGATTATCGTAAAAATACTATCCTCAATCTATGTACGCCACACATGAACACAAGAGAGATAACAGGTATGTAGCTCGGCGTTTAGTTGTGCATGTATCCCTGTAGTGATCACTATATACGTCGCACGCAGATATCATACGAAAATATGCTTTATACTAACCTGAATAGTTTAGAACTTCATAACTACAGCAGAACACTTATCATAGTTAGAGAACAAAATTACATAGTTATCTACTTATTGTTCATTTGTTTCTTCTACAATGTAGGCTCAGCAGGAAAAATTTGAAGGATTTGTATCTTCTGCTATTAACACGTACTACGAGTGTTATCAGTTGCTTATGTGTGTCACAGAGTTGGCTGATAAGTTGCATGTGTAAGATTGAAAAGTGCCCGTATGCCTTACGAAAATTGACATTTTAAAGGAAATTTGTCAGAATCCTGAGCGTGCTTATGCTATGGATTATCGTGTTCGACACTGGTGAGTATGGCCTGATTCTCGCGTTTTTCCTGCTCGCAACTGCTTTGTCTTCGCTGTTTGCCATTTTGCCAATCTTCTTGGCTAGGCGTAGAGATTCAATGGAGAAGTTGGTTCCATACGAGTGCGGGTTTGACCAGAAAAACAAAATCGGGGCGGTATTTGATATTAAGTTCTGTATTGTAGGAATACTGTTTGTGGTTTTTGATGTTGAAGTCACTTTCTTGTTTCCGTGGTCGATATGTCTTGGAGAAATTGGGTCAGCCGGTTACTGGTCAATGCTGTGTTTCTTGAGTGTTCTTACTGTAGGTTTTATCTATGAGTGGAATAGCGGAGCCTTGGAATGGGAGTGATGCATGAGTAATCACGAGGAGTTAGTTGGTCAGGAGCTGTGGCAAAGCTACAGAGATCAAGGCTTTGTTGTTACGCAGTTTACTGATTTAATGGACAGGGTGTTCCGGTGGGCACGTAGTGGTTCACTGTGGCCAATGACATTCGGTTTGGCTTGCTGTGCCGTTGAGATGATGCATACTGCTGCAAGTCGTTACGATTTGGACAGATACGGAATAATGTTTAGGGCTAGCCCAAGACAAGCAGACGTCATGATTGTTGCTGGAACTCTAACAAACAAGATGGCACCTGCACTGAGAAGAGTCTACGATCAAATGGCTGAGCCGAAGTACGTTGTTTCTATGGGAAGTTGTGCTAATGGCGGGGGATATTATCACTATTCCTACTCCGTTGTCAGAGGATGTGACCGTGTCGTTCCTGTGGATATTTATGTTCCGGGATGCCCACCTACAGCTGAAGCACTGTTATATGGGCTCTTGTGTTTACAGCAAAAAATACTTCGATAGTGTTGTTGCGTTTTATTGTGGGGAGTGCAGTATGTCTTTAGACATGGAGCAAGCATGTAGAGATGTGCGCGATGTATTATGCAGGGATGTTGTACTTCGAAATGACGGGGTACTCGAGTGTTGTTTGGATGCTGAAAGCAATATAACCCATCTCAAGACTTTGAGAGATGATCCAAGGACAAAAATGCGAGTCATGACTGATGTCTTTGCTGTGGATTACTACTCACGTACGAAAAGGTTTGAGGTTGTGTACATGCTTCTGAGTATTGTATACAACGCCAGGCTATGCTGCAAAGTGTCGTTAGAAGAAGGACAAAAAATACAATCTGCCCTGCCTGTGTATGGTACTGCCGGTTGGTTCGAACGAGAAATATATGATATGTATGGAATAGAGTTCAACGGCCATCCGGATTTAAGAAGGATATTGACGGACTATGGGTTTTCTGGTCACCCCATGCTCAAGGATTTCCCATTAACTGGCTATGAAGAAATAAAGTATGACTTCCAAACAGGAAAAGTTGCTTACAAGCCTGTGGATCTGCAGCAAAATTTTAGGTACTTTAATTCCATGTCTCCATGGAAAGGAAGCAGATAGTAATTCTAAGAAAATACTGCTCCTACCCATACTATAGCGACACATGAGTGCGTGTTCCCTTCCTCAGTAAGGACATTAGAATGTGTCATTTTAGTAGGACATGACATCACGTGTGAGAGCTACACTCTTTGACATAGAATCTATACGGAGTTAAGTGTTAGACTTGGGGTGTGAAATACACTGAAAATACAGGGTATTTATATCCTAAAAACGGATGACCTCACCAGTCATTTCGTGCTATACTGCGGAATTAGGCAAGTGGACTTTGATGTGAGAGTTCTCCTAACAAACGATGATGGATTTTTCGCGCAGGGCATGGCAGTTTTGAAAAGCATTGTCTCCAAGATGTTTCCAGAAGTGTGGATATCTGCTCCTGAAAAGGATTGCAGTGGAATGAGTAGAGCCATAAACATAAACTCCCCTATTGAAGTACGTAGAATAAACGAAAGAGAATTTGCGGTAGGTGGGACTCCTGTTGATAGCGCAATCTTGGGGTTGAGAACTGTATACAAAATTACCGGATCCTATCCAGATATGGTATTTTCAGGAGTCAATAGGGGATCAAACGTAGGAAGTAACGTTTTGTACTCTGGTACCATAGCAGCAGCTTCGACGTCAGCATCCTTAGGTATTCCATCATTTGCTGTAAGCCAGGAGTACTATGGAGACGAAGTAAGTTGGGAAAACACAGAAAAGGTTTTGCCGGATGTGGTGGAGAAGATCATTTGCGATAAGAGGTGGAATCGGCACTCCGTCATTAATGTTAACATTCCCCACTCTGAAATTATCGGCACACTATTCAAGGAACAGGGCGAATACAGTCCGTGTGATACCATAATAGAATCTGCAGGAAAAGATGAGAATCATACAGTGTACCTGGTACGAGATACGAGCAAGAGTATTCCTTCGAATGGACCAGAAAAATCCTGCCGAGACCTGCTTCGTGAAGGTTACATAATCATTACACCTCTAGGTTCTGATCTTACGGATTACGATACCCTGGGTGTATTCCTTAACAGCTGATGGTGTAGCTATGCATGCTGTGCTTCTAGCGTATACTCTTGGTTTCGGTACTTTGGCGCTGTTTGGAGCATATGTACTGGCTGATTTTTTCAAGAGTAAAAGAACTCTCAAAGAAACAGTGAAGGATGAAAAGAAAACTTAGGCGCGGGCTTTTTGTTGCCGTATCTTTACTTGCCATAGTGTTTGTCTTGGCTTTTGTTTTTCTTGAGCTGCGAAAGAGCATTTCCTTTTTTTGTACAACAACTGAACTGATGACAAATCCTGAAATGTCGTCGCGTTCCCCCGTGCGAGTAGGTGGAATGGTAGTAAAAGGCAGCATAAAGTATAATGATGATTGTGTGATGTTTTCTATTACAGATTTTAATAACGACTTACAGGTTGTTTACTCTGGTGTGCTGCCTCCATTGTTCGGCGAAGATATGGGGGCCATAGCGAAAGGTTCGCTAAAGAACGGGATCTTCGTAGCTGAGGAGCTTTTGGCAAAACACGACGAAACATACATGCCCAAAAAAGATGCTCATAACAAGGCTACTTTAAAATAGTGAAATATACAGTAAAAGAAACTAATGCCTTGCTCTACACTGGAAAATCCGATTTATACACTTAGAGACAGTATTTACCAATAACTTAGGAATGTACTCTAAAAAACAATCCCACGTCTTACAGCGGAATAATTTTGAAATATTTCCCAATCTTCCCATCATCACGTTGGGCTCATTGTCATAAAAAACCGCTCAGAGTAAACCAATAGAAGTTTTATGCTCATAGCGTCCATTGCCGGCAGATTAGCTATGTTTTTGAATGAAAAGCTGATGAACATTGAGCGCAATCTCTCCATCTTTGGCAAGATGTGGATTAATTACAGTGCAAAAGACTCAAGTCACCAATGCCTTTAACAAAGGTGCATCAAACACGCTGTCATATAAGACGACACCCAACGACAATCCTGCAGTGCGTGTAAATAAGCACTAGATGTATTGATCTGTAACATTCTGTTCACAATTTTAAAATCGATCATTATTTGCAGGGTGCCTCGTTACCTAAATATCATAAGCTCACCACATATGCAGATCCTTCAGGATGCATAAGTGGTGTAAATCGCATCACATATCTTAAAGTACCTGCGTCGCAGTTGTTAGAAAAACAGCGGCTAAATACACATCTAAATGAGATATTTTTGACGCTTTTGCTTACATCGCAGGTAAAGGCTAAACGTGTAACCTAAGTTAGGTATTAACTTATTGAAAAATGTTAAAGGTAATCAAAAATAGATTTATAAAAATGCACCAATTTCTCAGCCCTTTAAATCTTACTTTCGTAGAATGACATCATAATTTAGTTATAACAAATCTTACAACATAGTAAAAACCTGTAGCTGCTTCACTCTCGGCCAATTTCATTACAGTTTCCGTGCCCTTAGGTCACAAACATACAATGAGCCTTAAGAAAGAAGTTACAGGGTGCTTAGTATATCTTCAATGACTCCCGCGGGGTCATCACTGCAAGTAATTGCGCGACCAATAACGAGATAGTCTGCGCCTTCCGCAATTGCATCTTTGGGTGTCATGACGCGTTTCTGGTCGTGAATTACACACATATCCGCACGTACACCAGGAACAATCAGCTTTATAGTGGGATACTTCTTGCGTATGGAACTGATCTCATGCGCTGAACAAACAACCGCATTTAATCCCGAGTCCACCGCTAAGTCAACAAGAGTCCTAACGTGTGAGTCAATAGACGACCCCACACCGCACTCTTGAAGATCTGTACTATCCATGCTTGTCAGCACCGTGACACCAATAGGAAGAATACCACTGTTTACCAGTACGTTAGCCGCACAACGAATCATCTCTCTTCCACCACTTATGTGGAGTGTAACCATATCAATGTGCAGTGTCTTAATTGAATTCAAGGCACCCACAACAGTGTTGGGAATATCATGCAGTTTAAGATCTAGAAACACATTCAGCCCAAGATCTATGATTCTCTGAACACCCTGTAAACCATGCGCTGTAAAAAACTCTAAGCCAAGCTTTACCATTGCAACCTTGTTAGAAACGGTTTCGGCCATAGCAAGGGCTTTATCAAGATCTGAAGTGTCTATAGCGCATATTATGGGATTACAGAGATGCATGGTACACACGGGCACATTTATCAAAAAGCTTAAAAAAATTACTTGTCGTTATTTCACTGACCACACTAGAGTCTTCTTCCCAAATATTTGCCAAACATTCAACCACAAATCTGGTCATTTCAGGCGAGTTCTGCTTCCCTCTATGGGGCTCAGGACACAGAAACGGAGAATCCGTCTCAACAACAACTCGGTCTCTGGGAACAAATTTTGCTATATCCTTCAAAAATCCTGCATTCTTAAACGTCAGAATACCTGAAAAAGATATATACAAACCTAAATCCAACGATTTCCTTGCCAAATCAATAGAAGAAGCAAAGCAATGCATAAGGCCACAGAAGACCCCGTCTCTCATTTCAGAAGAACAAATTTCCGCCATTCTCCTATCGGCATCCCTTGAGTGAATAATCACCGGCAGACCTGTAACTCTCGCAGCCTCGATATGCGCTACAAATCCCTTTTCTTGCTCTTTAAGTCCATCAGAACATTTGAAGAAGTCTAATCCTGTTTCACCAATACCTATAACCTTATCACTTTTGGTAAGTTCTATTAAGACTTCTGCAGAAACTTGTTCGCCTTTCGCTACATTGCAAGGATGCACTCCCACAGATGCATAAACATGCTTATAGTTATTTGCGATTTCTAACAAGTCCGGAAATTCCTCAAGCGTAGTGCACACAGTCTGCATGAGCGTAACATCATGAGAAACAGCCTTCTCGACGACTTCCTGTATGGTCTTCTTGTCGAAATAGTTCAAATGACAATGCGAGTCAACTATCACCCACTAACTACCACAATGATTATGAATACAGAGTTTATCAGGTTTACTATTAAGAACAACTCCTCAGATGCAACAAATACGCATTCAAACAAAATGTACACACTGCACGTACTGAATCCTGTATCTTGCCCCACTCGAAACAAGAGTGGCTATCGAATGCGAGCACGTACCTTTTAAGGAAGAGTAGTTTCCAGATCGCTTTCTTCCTACAGGGTAACCTGGAGGATCTTTCACACTAAGACAGAAGCTAAAAAACAAGTTTACAAAAAAATAATTAATTTCTAACAGGTAACCACCTAACGCCCAAAAGAAAAGGACATAAACCCTCCATGCGACCATTACACACACAACAATCAAGTTTACCACATCAAAAATACCATCAAAAACTACACATCAAGCCGCAGCGTAGCAAAACACCCAGGTAGTCGACGCGACATACGGCCACAGAAGTGTAACAACAATTTCCTGCCCTGCACGCAGGGCAAAATACCGACTATTCTACAATGATATTCACTACCCTACCCTGAACATAACGCATATCTTTAACAGTTCGGCCTTTCATGCGATACTCAGCAGCCTCTAGTGCAGCATTTTTTATATCCTCTTCGCCATCTTGTATATCTACCTTTATTGCTTTGCAGAACTTTCCGTTCACCTGTACCGCAATAGTCACAAAATTATCAGCAATCAACTCTTCACGGACCTGGGGCCATTTCTGGTCACATAGCATGCCCTCTCCACCGATATTTTCCCATAATTTTTCAGTTATATGGGGTATAAATGGTTCCATGACACGTAGCAAAATGCACACAGACTCACTGAGAATTGATTGCGCAACGGGATGTTTTTCCATCTCAAAAATTACATTACTCATCTCCCGGAACTTGGCAACGGCACAGTTAAGTCTGTTGTGTTCTATGTCCAGGTTTATAGCGTGAAGAAGTTTGTGTACTTTGGAGAGAAACTCTACATCCCTTCCCCCTGCATTGCTGTTATCAAATTCTGTACTTATAGATAAACCACTCCCAAAAGTTTTCCACAGCTTTTCAATAAATCTCCATGCCCCATCTACGCCGCAATCAGTCCATTCTATGTCCCGCTCAATAGGGGTATCTGATAACATAAAAAGTCTTACAGTATCGGCTCCGTACTTCTCCAACATGGTACGAGGATCAATCACATTTTTCTTTGATTTACTCATTTTCTCAACTTTACCCTGTAAGACCTTCTTGCCTTCTAAGAGCATTTTCTCTGCGTCATAGGGAAAAATATAAGCACCTGATTCATCCTGATACGTTGTGTAACAAACCATCCCCTGGGTAATCAAATTACGAAAGGGCTCCTCTATGTCTAGGTGCCCACATTTCTTCAATGCACGGCAAAAAAACCTTGAGTACAACAGGTGAAGGACTGCATGTTCTATTCCTCCAATGTAGTAGTTAACTGGCAAAATTTTGTTACCGTCTTGAACCCTTATCTCCTTACCACTGCTACAAAACGCAGCAAAGTACCATGAAGATTCAAAAAACGTGTCAAAGGTGTCAGTCTCACGTTGAGCATCGGAGCCACAAACATGACATTTCACATATTTCCATGTTGGATGATGATCAAGAGGATTACCTCCTTTGGAAAAATCCACATCTTTTGGTAGAGTAACAGGCAGATCATCCTTACGTGCCGGAACCATACCACATTGTTCGCAATATATAACAGGTATGGGGCACCCCCAGTACCTCTGCCTTGATATACCCCAATCATGCAGCCTATAGTTCGTAACATGCCTACAGTTGCCAAGTGACTCCAGCTTATCGGTAATAACATTTTTGGCTTCGCAAAGTTTTAAGCCATCCAAAAAGCCAGAGTTTTGGTATATACCGTCCCCAATGTACGCTCTACCTTCAATGCTTACATCAGCACTTTTATCCTCGGGAAATACCACTTGATAAATAGGGAGATCATACAGTTTTGCAAATTCGAAATCCCTCTGATCGTGAGCTGGACACCCAAATATTGCCCCCACACTGCAAGAGGAAAGAACATAGTTCGCCACATAAATAGGGAGGGCTCTGCCTAGAAATGGATGTTTGGCTACCAATCCTGTATTTACGCCCCTTTTGTGTCCATCCTTGTATTCTTTACATCTAGCAAGTTCATCTATTTGTTCATTAATTTTACTATCCTCAACACAGCGCAGAATCGGATGATCAGTAGAAATCGCACAAAATGACGCGCCAAATATCATATGTGGCATTGTGGTGAATACTTCTAGTGATTGAGAGCAACTTGTCTCAAATGTGATTATTATGCCGTCGCTTTTACCTATCCAACGTTCTTGCATTAACCGCACTTTCTCTGGCCAACCTGAAAGGTTACCCAGCCCTTCTAATAGACTGGGAGCAAAATCAGTAATCTTCAAAAACCATTGCATCAACTTTCGCTGCTCAACAACAGCCCCAGAACGCCACCCTTTTCCGTCAATTACCTGCTCGTTAGCCAATACGGTATTATCAACTGGATCCCAATTTACCCATGACTCTCTACGGTAAGCCAAACCTTGCTGCAAAAAGTCCAGAAAAAAGCTTTGACTGTGTTTGTAGTAGCTCTCATCACACGTCGTTATTTCCCTATTCCAGTTATACGAGATCCCTATAGATCTGAACTGCTCTCTCATTGATTCAATGTTATTCCTAGTCCATGATTCGGGTGCGACCCCGTACGACAGAGCAGCATTTTCGGCAGGAAGACCAAAAGCATCCCATCCTATAGGGTGCAAAACAGTGTGTCCTTTTGCTCGCTTGAAGCGCGCTATTACATCGCCAATCGCGTAATTACGTATGTGCCCCATGTGTATATTGCCCGAAGGGTAGGGAAACATACTGAGAACATAACAGTCAACTACGGAATCCTCTTTGAGATCAAAATTCCAACGCTTCTGAACTTCCCTTTCTATACTTTTAAAATCGTAATTCATATGTATAAGCTCCTGCGTATATGCTATGGCTTAGCACCTCTAATAGACCACATCGAGACTATACCACACCATTCATTTGCACAGTATATCCATGTAGAAAATTAAATATCAGAAAGCTAATTTTCACAAACAGGTATTCCTGTTGTTTATGTTCCATCCTAAGTAATAACAGATTTTTCTTATAAAACAGTCTCATTCGTACTTTATAGGAAAATTAATCAATTTATACTAGTATGGTATCACATTGAAGTGAGCTGTGCTTGTCGAAATAGTCAGGCATCAGCCGCGAGTTTTAACGCATCTTAGCGTTTAAAAAATAGAAATTAAACCTTAGTTTACCTAGTGGAAAGCCTTATGACAGAAGAACGCCGTGAGAATGGACAAAATGTCAAGCTTCAAATCCTAAGCATCATAAGAGAGACAATACGCAGAAGTCAATGGAGTCAGATGACTGCTGCCAAGGTTATCGGAGTAGATCAGCCTAAAGTGTCTCAAATCATAAATGGCAAAGCTACTGGATTCTCTTTAGAAAGGTTGCTTGTTTTTTTGTTGAGGTTGCGCTGCAAAATAGAGTTATCTATCCAGGTAGGAACTCATGAGATAAGTGCGCTTGATAATCCCGAAATAATAGACCTTAACTCGATAGATCTGGTAATTACTTCAAAAAACAATTACTAATGCAGAAAGTAGCTCTCTATCCCAGAGCGATGCATACGTTCTAGCATTCAGTTACCATATATGAAGAAGATTGTCCGAAATATTGATGGGTTTGCCCGCGTGCGTATTATTGATGCGACGTGATGTTGCTTGGAAAACTGAACGGGTTTTCTCGTCTGGATGCTCATGGTCATCTATATGGATCGTTCAATTCCCGACTACAAAGTCCTGATACTTTCGGGCAACAACAAAATCATGCTACTCAAAAGCCGTAATACTGTGGTTATATGTTGGTGTAAAACTTTCTACTCAGTAAAAGCAATTTATTGCGCATTATATATTAGGTGGGTACAATATGGGTGTTGGGATAGGTATTTCCGGTAAGTGATGAGTGGCGAGGATGATAAGTGCTTTGTTGGCTGTGATGGTAACAGGTTTAAACTCGTTGTGTTGGCGAGTCAGCGTGCCCATGAATTAAGTTCTGGTGCTACAACTCTTGTGGCTCGTAAGGGGGATAAAAACACCGTTGTGGCACTGCGCGAGATTGCATCAAACCACCTGGATCTTTCTGTAGTATTTGGCTTAGCAGTGCAGAGGTGTAAAAAGTACCTGGAAGAGTTTACTAATCCTCGTGGAATTTTTTCGTCTACGGGCCTCTCCACTACTGCAAAGGGAGCTGGAACTTCGGAAATTGGCAAGGGTTTCAAGGAAAAGGGTTCTTACTCAGCGTTTTTGGATCAGGATAAGTTCCTGTCCGGAAAGGGTGACAGCATAGATGGGTTTTAGGCAGTTTGCCACGTTAGCCACTTGAGGCGTTTATGCGTAGGTTGGGTTTCGTTTGCGGAGTTCGGTATGGTTACTGATAAAGCAGATGACGACCGGTTGTGTTGGGAGCACATAAAGAGCATAACTCGCAGAAGATGTCTCAGCAATAAGGTTCAGAATGGAAACTACGTTCGGGCTGTTGCTGTAGGCAAATCGAATGATAACAGCTATGCCTTTTTTGAAAGTGGGGTGTGTTACGACGGTAGTGAGGGTAATCTTGGGCCAGGGGCAATGTCGGTCAGTGACGGTGGTAAGAAAGCGCACCGGTTTGAGGAAATTTACTCGTTGTGCTCGGTAGAGCGCGGCACTATCTCACAGATAAATGGAAAAACAAAATCAAAACTCTCGAAAGGCCTGTGCAGAATAGACGGAACGGTTGACCTGCACGGATGTACCATGGATATTGCGTATGAAACATTAGTAGATTTCATAACACATAGCTATAACTCTTCTCGAAAGTGCGTATTAGTGATAACGGGATGGGGAAGCAAAAGTCTAGGTGAGAATAGCATAAAGAGTAGCTTATACCATTGGTTGCTGAGCGACCGGATAATCAACATGGTACTATATTATACGCAAGCTGCACCAGTGCATGGAGGTAAAGGGGCATTTTATGTTTTACTAAGGTCAAAAAATAAAACGTGATATACGGTTGTGTGGCTCCTGCTATGCCTAACTTAACTATTGTTATGCGACTTAACTATAACGTTGAAGAATCTCAATTTTAAAATTTAAACATTAAAGTTGTATCTTTATGTTAATAAATATAAGATGCTTCAGTGGATTTTTTCGGTAAAATTGTGAATCTTTCTGAAATTTATCCCTCTTCTGGCAAGATTTATGTTCAGTCTTGTAGAAGTGCAGATGTAAAAGTTGGGATGCGTCAGATTGATATAAAAAATGGGACGCAGAAGTTCCTAGTGTACGATACCGGTGGCCCTTACACTGATCCAAACGTTGAAGTTAAGGCCAGCAGCGGTATACTAAAGCTAAGGGAAAGATGGATAAAAAATAGAAAGAACACTGTAGAGGTACAGAGAAGCTATTCTAACCATAGTAACAAGCATACAGCTCATCCCAATTTTACAGAGAAGATTTCTAAGAGAACTGATGGTGGTGCGCCTGTAACGCAGCTTTTTTATGCGAAGAACAACATCATATCACCAGAAATGGAATATGTTGCTGTTAGGGAGAACGTGCTGCGCCGGCAGGCAGCAGAGTTGGATCCTCTGCTCGCAAAAAACTATAAAGAAATAACACCCGAATTTGTCAGGGAAGAAATTGCAAGTGGAAGAGCCGTTATACCTTCTAACATCAATCATCCAGAATCAGAACCTATGATAATAGGAAGAAATTTTCTTGTGAAAATCAATGCCAACATAGGCAATTCCGCCGTTCTTTCTGGAATAGAAGCTGAAGTGCAAAAAATGGCCCTAGCTGTGGCCTATGGAGCCGACACCGTGATGGACTTATCCACAGGTGATGATGTTTATAATATCAGAGAATGGATTATACGTAACAGTCCTGTTCCCATAGGAACCGTACCCATTTACCAGGCACTGAATAAGGTGAATGGTGTTGTGGAAGATCTAAGTTTTGATGTCTTCAGAGAGACAATAATAGAGCAGGCAGAACAAGGAGTTGACTATTTCACAATACACGCAGGCGTACTCAAGGACTATATAGAAAGTACAAGACATCGTACCACAGGAATCGTTTCAAGAGGTGGTGCAATTATGGCGCAGTGGTGTGTGATCCATAACAGAGAAAACTTTTTATATGAACACTTCGAGGAAATTTGCGAAATAATGCGTAGTTATGACGTAACGTTCTCTTTAGGAGATGGTCTCAGACCTGGGTCGATAAGTGATGCCAATGACACCGCACAGTTTTTGGAACTACAGACGTTAGGTGAACTGGTAAGCGTTGCTAGATCTTATGATTGCCAGGTGATGGTTGAGGGGCCTGGTCATGTGCCAATGCATCTCATAGAAGAGAATGTGAAAAAGCAGCTTGATTTTTGTGACGGTGCTCCCTTCTATACGTTGGGGCCATTAACAACAGATATTGCTCCTGGATACGACCATATAACGAGTGCGATCGGTGCAGCAATGATTGGCTGGTACGGCACAGCAATGCTATGTTATGTAACGCCGAAAGAACATTTGGGGTTGCCGAACCTAGATGATGTCAAGGCAGGTGTTATGTCTTACAAAATCGCTGCACATGCTGCGGACTTAGCAAAAGGTAATCCTGCTGCTATTGCGCGCGATAATGCGCTTAGCCAAGCCAGATTTGACTTCAGGTGGAACGACCAGTTCAATTTATCCATAGACCCTTTAACTGCAAAGAAACTACACGATGAGTCTTTGCCCGGAAAAGGAGGAAAGACTGCTAATTTTTGCTCTATGTGTGGGCCCAAGTTTTGTTCTATGAAGATGAGCAAAACTATAAACAGTTAATACTGGTTACAGATGCAGCTTACCCGAAAAAGATTATCAAATCGGGTTTCTTCATAAGTTAAAAAACCTTGCAAACATGAAGAGCCGTATCCGATATACTTGAAGAAGTAAGTGTGCAAGGAGGAGCAGATACTG
>JBGCXB010000014.1:0-28058 GCA_048496795.1 Aaplasma endosymbiont of Hyalomma asiaticum
CCACTCCTCTTGCAGAGCTTTTAGTTCCTCTCTTGCCTCTTCTGGGCTGATACCTTTTAACTCGACAGTCAAGAGCGCTGGTAATGACTTAATGACTAATAAACTGACGCTGCATTTGAATGACAAATGCGCGCACACCTACTGCTCTCACAGCGTCTACGGTTACTTGAAAAATCACGACACTGTTGGCTAATAGCTGCCTAGGCTTTTATGCGGTTCCCATAAAAGTTTTTTAATTGTTCATTTACATTTTCTGATACGAACTGGCTCACGTCGCCACCCAACCTTGCAACTTCCTTTACAAAACTTGAAGATATAAACTGCGTATCCTCAGCTGCTGGAAGAAAAACGGTCTCTGCACCCGGAGTGAGCTTGTAATTTATCCAGCTCATTTGGAACTCATAGTCAAAATCTGAAATTGCCCTGAGACCTCTGATTATCATCAAAGCTTTTTTTTGCTTGGCAAAGCACGTCAAAAGTCCATCAAAAACCTCAACTTTCACAGTACAGTTAGAAAACAGGGTTTTCATCTCTTGTTCAATAATTTGAGCCCTAAGCTCGGCTGAAAAAATAGTATCCTTGGTTACGCTCTTGGCGACAGCAATAATTAGCTCATCGACAAGATTGCTAGCCCTCCTTATTATATCCATGTGCCCCAGAGTTATGGGATCGAAAGTGCCCGGATATATAGCTAGTCTCTTCGTGGTCACGGTAGCAACTTATAGGGGATTGAGTCTATTATAATTGTTTCGAAGAGAAATTATCCATCTATTTTTAAAAGTTTATTTTTCTTGAACGCTGGTACATGGGATATATAATGGAACCGGTGGGTCCTGCATGTGGCCTTGCTGGCCTTTTCTCAGGTCTCTTCTGGCTCGATAGCTCAGTGGTAGAGCAGAGGACTGAAAATCCTTGTGCGTTGGTTCAATCCCAACTCGAGCCGCGTTTCCTTATTTTTATATTCGGGTACCTGTTATGGGTGTTTTCTCTAATCGGTTTGTTACGTTTGTGCTCGCACTAGCTTGCACGGTGTTTGCCTATATTCCCTCGTTTGCTTGGTGTTCTCAAGAAGCTTCAGATGCCACAGTAACAGAAAAACACGTAGTCGTGGGCTTTATGCAGACAAAAAAAGAAACGTACCCGGAAGAGCTTACATTTTCACACAACATATACGACCTTTTGACTGGGTTGGGGGCTCATGTTGTGAGGATAGATTACAATGACATGCTAGATTTTGACGAAATAAAATCTATGGCTTTAGAAGAAGTAAACGGAGATATGGCGAAACTTCATGATGTAGAAAGCCGTATAATCAGAGAAGGAGTTATGTCGTTCTTGCGTGAGAAAAAAATCACAAGAATTTTTATCCCTGGTAACTACTATAATGTTGATACGGAGCCGTACTCGCCTACTCCCAATAGGCAATTGATAACTACTGCAATCGCTGAGATTATACAGGACAATCCCGACATCAAAATAATGGGAGTATGTGGTGGCCTGCAGGGCATAATGCATGCGTTGGGTGTCAAAGTTGTGCGCGTGAAGCATATTTTGGGTTCTCATGAATCAGCAAATTCTCATTCTGTGTCCATGCCTGATCCGCATAAAAAAGACACCGTTTTGCACAGATTACGGATTGTTCCTGGTAGCAGGCTAGCGTCGATAGTATCAAAGCATGTAGATCCTGATGCAAACCAATGGTATTCCCTGTTTTTTCCCGATGCTCACGGAGGCGTTGTAAGCAATGATCCTGAAAATATGAAAAAACTCGAGGAGCTTGGGTATAAAATAGTTGGATTTTCTGACGACGGTATAATAGAGGCACTTGAAGATAAGTATGGAAATATATTATTCCAAGACCATCCAGAGGCTCTAGCAATCAATTTCCTAAGGGGACACCTACACCCTGCGGATGAATCAGAAAAACCTAATGCTCTGTCAAAAGACCAGTTGAGATACAAAGCAGCACTTTCAGCAATATCGATTATTGAAGACTTTTTGCATCGTGAGTAGAACTCCAAATCAGAAGAGACAGCCTTGAGTATATCAGAAACCTCAATAGTTTTTACAGAACTTACATCAGCAATAAACTTGTCCCAGAATTGACGCAATACATCCTTCCATAGCATTTTACCATTGGAGATAAGGTCTAATTCTTCCTCAAGATTTGCCGTAAAGTCATACTCAACATATTTTCGAAAAAAGTTAGTAAGAAAAGAATTTACTATCCTCCCCCGCTCACTAGGGATAAATCTCTTGTGCTCCAGATTTGTGTATCCTCTCTCCTGTAATACAGAAATAATGGTAGCATATGTGGAAGGCCTACCAATGCCAATCTCCTCCATTTTCTTCACTAGACTAGCTTCACTGTACCTCGCTGGTGGTTGGGTAAAATGCTGTCCGGGCTTGACTTCCTCTATTGTGCAAACTTCACCTTCGTGCAATTCAGGCAACACTTGCCGCTTATCACTATCTTCGGAACCGTACACCTTGTAATATCCGTCAAACTTCAGCGTTGACCCCGTTGCACGCAATCCTACCTTGCCACATTCAGAACTTATTTCCGCCGCTACCTGACCTATAACAGCTGATTCCATTTGACTTGCTATTGTTCTGTTCCATATCAGCCTATATAGCTCTAACTGTTCCTCCTTTAAGTATTTTGCAAGGTTATCTGGCAACATTGTAATATCCGTAGGTCTTATTGCTTCGTGTGCCTCCTGCGCATTCTTGACCTTCTTTGTGTAATTCCTTACCGCACTCGAAAGATACCTCTCTCCATATTGCATCCTTATTGTGTCCCTGATGTGAGACATGGCTTCTTCTGAAATATAAAAACCATCGGTTCTCATGTACGTAATCAGACCTACTACCTCTCCCCCTATATCTATTCCCTCATACAGCTTCTGCGCTATCATCATGGTGTTCTTTGCTGAGAAGCCCAATTTTGTTGATGCTTCCTGCTGCAAACTTGACGTTATAAACGGGGGATTGGGATTGCGCTTTGTTTCTTTTGACTCTACTGATGATACCTTATACTTCCCTCTCTTAACTTGAGCTGCATATTCCTCTGCTTGTTCTTTATTGCTGATCGAAAACTTCTCTAGCTTCTCCCCTTCGTAATATTTAAGTACTCCTTCAAAACTCTCCCCACTCCTGCTCCTTAGCCCCACCTCTATATCCCAGTACTCCTGGCTCTTGAATCTTTCTATCTCATATTCTCTCTCACACAATACTCTCAGCGCTACGGATTGCTTGACGCCTTTTATGCCCTCGTCTAGACTCATCTGCAGTTTCCCTGAACAGTGCATGGGTATGCGGCTTTCCAAGTTCTACCTCCCGACAGTAAAGGATATTTCTTCTGATGTTGTAGCATCGTCGCACCAATACTCGTTGAAAGCGGGACTTGTGGCACAGTCATCCTCAGGAATATACACATGGCTACCATTTGGCCTTATGGTTCTAAAAAAAGTGGAAGGCATAGTACGAGAAGAAATGGGATCAGTGGGTTTTTCTGAAATACTGATGCCAGCCCTTCAGCCTTCGGACTTGTGGAAGGAATCAGGAAGATGTGATTCTTACGGATCAGAGTTGTTTAGAGTCTATGACCGGAATGGAAGAGAAATGGTCCTGGGCCCCACACATGAAGAAGTCGTAACAGATGTTGTGAGAAAATCATTGAAGAGTTCAAAAGAACTACCAATAAACCTCTTTCAAGTTCAGTGGAAATACCGCGATGAACCCCGCCCAAAAAATGGGATTCTGAGATGTAGAGAGTTCCTCATGATGGATGCTTATAGCTTCGATGAGAGCCATGAAAAAAGCATGTTCACATATGGTGAAGTCTTCAAAGCATATGTGCGCATATTCCGGAAGATGGGGCTGTCATCGCTTGCAGTTTGCGCAGATTCTGGAGCTATTGGTGGTAGCACCAGTCACGAGTTCCACATATTGACACAAACAGGTGAAAGTACTATCTACTACGACTCGAGAGCATTGGAATGTGCAAAAAAACCTGACTACTGTGTAGAAAAGCTTGAAGGCGTCTACGCTGTAGCAGACGATGCACATAGAATCATAGGTAACAGTATATCACTTGATGAACTACAAACGACAAGGGGCATAGAAGCTGGGCATATTTTCTATCTTGGTGACCGTTACTCAAAACCTATGAATTTAAAGTTTATAAATGCCGATGGACATAGTTCAACACACGTGAAAATGGGTTGTTATGGTATAGGGCTTTCCCGGCTTGTTGCCGCAGCTATAGAGGTTTTTTCAAGTGAGCGTGGAATGACATGGCCATTGTCTATTGCCCCGTTTAAAGTGGGTATAGTGAGCCTATTTCCACAAAATGAGGAGTGTTTACGTGTTGCTAATTTCGTTCATGACAAGTTTTCAGACGACTCGCTATATGATGACACTAATGATTCGCCTGGCACAAAACTGTCGCGAATGGATTTGTTTGGCCTCCCTTGGCAGGTTGTCATAGGGAATTCCTTTCGCAAAAATGGTGTGCTAGAGTTAAAAAACCGTGTTAATGGCACAACAGAAGCCCTTTCTGTAGATGATGTAATTTCTAGGTTAAGTTCATGATATTGGGTATAGGAGTAGATATAGTATCTACTAGCAGAATACAAGAAATTGTAGAGAGACATGGCTGCAAGTTTACTGAGAGAGTATTCACAGACCAAGAAATACGTGACTCTCTAAAGTACAAAGATCCTCGTGCACGTGTACGGCACTTCGCCAAACGTTTTGCTGCAAAAGAAGCATATGTAAAGGCACGTGGGTTAGGCTTTGGAAGAGGCATTGGTATAAGGGATATATCAGTATCAAATGATTCCTACGGAAAACCAATAATCTGTATCGGAGGGACTCGTGACGTGGACCACAACATAGAGCTTTCTATAAGTGATCACGGAGATTACGCAATAGCCTTTGTTACTTTGCACTCATGATGTGCTGACTTCCCTTCAGACCTGTCTAAACATAAACTTGTTGTCAATAGCAAAAAGCCTTCGATGGGTGTTTTTTGCAGGCTTACGTGGTATGAATATGCGTTGTATAAACATGTTTTATGCTTCCATTAGTCCACACATGAACAAGATCTAAGACCGCAGTGTAGTGCTTAAAGAGTTACTACACAAGAGTTCTATCATCCATATCATCGCTTGTGCTACGCCGCGGTATGTTCTTGTTATAGGCAATATAAACAAAAATTTCTTCAATTTAGTAGAAAAAAGAACAAATAAGTTATATAAGAGTCTCTACACAGCATTGTGTGTTTTGCGTTTGCAGTGCGTGGTGTTATTGCAATGCTGTTGTTCCCTGGTAGCTGAGTGGAAAAGCGACTGGCTGTTAACCAGTAGATCGTCGGTTCGATTCCGACCCGGGGAGCTCATTTGGTTGTCGCGTTCGTCCTGCGCTTGACTTTTTCTCTACCACGTAATAGAATTCCATCGTGATCTTCACTATGGCGATAAGGGTTGCCTGAAATAGGCGTCTTGGACCCGAGGGCAGTGCTCGGCATCTCCACTTTTTGCGGGGATGAAACAGGTTAGACAGGCGTAGTAAAGAGGTTGGCTGTCGCTCGGTGGGAATTCCAGCCGTATAATTGGGTCAATTTTATAAGTGCAAACGATGATTTCGTTGCCGCTAATGACAACGTAGCACCAGCTTTAGTAGCTGCGGCTTAGTGTGTCTTTAGCGCGGTTAAGGGGGGCTCTCCGGGCAACAGAAAAGCCCCTCATTCTTTATGGCCATGACGTGCGGCTTGGGAAGCATTGTACTTCTCAGGTCGGCTGAACATCTTCGAGTTCTGCAACGCCTGTTAAGTTTTGTTTTAGGGCCTGTATTGATTTCTGATATAATGGTGTTATCCTGCTGGATAGTGGGTTGCTTTTTTGCGATCATAGCTTTAATACGTCGTGAGGTTATATGAGTGATCTTGTAGATTATCGCAAGCTTGTATACGCAGCAATGTGTGGTGTTGTAAGGGATGCAATGGGCTCCTTTTCAACGAACCCATCTGTTGACGTACACGTTGCAATCTCATTTTTGACGGGTTGCAGCGGCGTGGTGATTCCTGACTACCTAAAAGTGCAGTATCCGGAAAGCATGACAATAGTCCTGCAATATCAGTACCGTGAGCTTACTGTAAGTGATAAGTCTTTTAGTGTGATTCTGAGTTTCCGAGGACGTGAAGAATGTATTACGGTTCCCTTTAAGGCTATAGTAAAGTACGTTGACATGTTATCAAACTTTTCTCTTGATCTGGAACAGTACGGAGATATAGATCTGGATGAAGGGATGGATTTTGATAATGACGACCGTGAGTCCGGTCAGGCAACACACGCAACAAGTGATAATATCATATTTATAGATAAGTTTCGCAAAAACTAAATAGTCGTTTGCAGTGACATGTTGGATCAATGGTCTCTTTAGCACGGCGAAGGACGTTTGCGTTATACATTGTAAGTTTGTCGTAAATTCTAAGATGTGCAGCCGTAACTAATGGTGGGGGCCGAGCAAAGAAAAGTAGCTATGGAGAAAACAGCGGTGCCACTGTTTGTGACGGGGAGAAGAAGGAATTGGCGCGCGTCGGCAATCTCGTTACGAATAAAAAACCAATACAAGCGCGGTCCCTTTTTTAAAAAGAGGAAAACGTACTTGCTTTGGTGTGTCTTGGCCTGCATAACAACGCGTCGACCTTATGTGTACCGCATCGAAGAAAACAGAAAAGAACTCTGTGAAACGCGTTTGCAGAAATAAGATCTTGGCTTCGCGCAAAAAAAAGAAAGCCAAATGTAACTGCTTGAGCATCACCCACAAGAACCCCCTGCAGGATATACGTTCACTGTATTTTCTGATCAAGCAATTTAACAGCCTCTTCCAGACTTATATCTTCTGATTTCCCTTTTATTGCCACGTTTATCTTACCGCACTTCACATAGAGACCGTACCTTCCCTTACACACATAGACCTCCTGTCCGTCACCATAATGTCCTAAAAGCTTTGCCTTTTTATCGCCCTGGCTATCTATAATGCCGATAGCTTCCTCACATGTAAGGTTAAGAAAGTCGTCCCTATCTTTTACTGAAAAGTACACATCATTGTACAGAACGTATGGCCCAAAACGACCTATTCCGAGCTTTATATCCTTATTAGTATTGGGATATACCCCTAAAGACATAGGAAGTGCAAGTAACTTACGTGCCAGTTCTGAATTAATCTCCCCAATGCACTTAGGTATTGAAACACGCCTTGTGGTATTTCCCAGCTGTATATACTCACCATACGGACCATTCTTAAGGATAATCTCTTCTTGAGTTTTTTCGTCTATGCCTAAAACCCTTGTAGAATCGTCTCTAGCAACACTTCCAGAATCGCTACCTAATCCCCTTGTATATCTACACTCAGGATAGCGATTGCAGCCCAAAAACGCGCTATTTTTTCCTATATTTAACACAAGGTCGCCCGTGCAGCATGCTGGACACGCTTTACTTATGCTTTCACCATCTGCTGTAGAAAAAGCATAGAACTCCAAATCAGAAGAGACAGCCTTGAGTATATCAGAAACCTCAATAGTTTTTACAGAACTTACATCAGCAATAAACTTGTCCCAGAATTGACGCAATACATCCTTCCATAGCATTTTACCATTGGAGATAAGGTCTAATTCTTCCTCAAGATTTGCCGTAAAGTCATACTCAACATATTTTCGAAAAAAGTTAGTAAGAAAAGAATTTACTATCCTCCCCCGCTCACTAGGGATAAATCTCTTGTGCTCCAGATTTGTGTATCCTCTCTCCTGTAATACAGAAATAATGGTAGCATATGTGGAAGGCCTACCAATGCCAATCTCCTCCATTTTCTTCACTAGACTAGCTTCACTGTACCTCGCTGGTGGTTGGGTAAAATGCTGTCCGGGCTTGACTTCCTCTATTGTGCAAACTTCACCTTCGTGCAATTCAGGCAACACTTGCCGCTTATCACTATCTTCGGAACCGTACACCTTGTAATATCCGTCAAACTTCAGCGTTGACCCCGTTGCACGCAATCCTACCTTGCCACATTCAGAACTTATTTCCGCCGCTACCTGACCTATAACAGCTGATTCCATTTGACTTGCTATTGTTCTGTTCCATATCAGCCTATATAGCTCTAACTGTTCCTCCTTTAAGTATTTTGCAAGGTTATCTGGCAACATTGTAATATCCGTAGGTCTTATTGCTTCGTGTGCCTCCTGCGCATTCTTGACCTTCTTTGTGTAATTCCTTACCGCACTCGAAAGATACCTCTCTCCATATTGCATCCTTATTGTGTCCCTGATGTGAGACATGGCTTCTTCTGAAATATAAAAACCATCGGTTCTCATGTACGTAATCAGACCTACTACCTCTCCCCCTATATCTATTCCCTCATACAGCTTCTGCGCTATCATCATGGTGTTCTTTGCTGAGAAGCCCAATTTTGTTGATGCTTCCTGCTGCAAACTTGACGTTATAAACGGGGGATTGGGATTGCGCTTTGTTTCTTTTGACTCTACTGATGATACCTTATACTTCCCTCTCTTAACTTGAGCTGCATATTCCTCTGCTTGTTCTTTATTGCTGATCGAAAACTTCTCTAGCTTCTCCCCTTCGTAATATTTAAGTACTCCTTCAAAACTCTCCCCACTCCTGCTCCTTAGCCCCACCTCTATATCCCAGTACTCCTGGCTCTTGAATCTTTCTATCTCATATTCTCTCTCACACAATACTCTCAGCGCTACGGATTGCACCCTCCCAGCGGATCTGCTACCTGGTAATTTTCTCCACAAGAGCGGAGAAAGTGTAAACCCCACGAGATAATCCAGCGCACGGCGAGCTTGCTGCGCTTGTACCAAATCCATATTAATCGGACGACAGTTGCCTATCGCTGCTGTAACTGCTCTCTTTGTTACTTCATTAAACACCATTCTATTAACAACAACTTCGTCGGTTATTACACCTTTTTCCTTTAAGACCTCTACTACATGCCATGCAATGGCCTCGCCCTCACGATCAGGGTCAGTTGCCAGGTAGATAGACTCTTTCTCTTTGCGTACGGACTTTACTATCTTATCAATGTGCTTCTCTGATTTTGGTATTATCTCATACACGATTCTAAAGTCATTATCAGGATCAACTGAACCACTTTTTGCCGGAAAATCCCTAACGTGACCAAAAGAAGCTACTACATCAAACCCCTTCCCCAAATATTTTCCAATAGTCTTCGCCTTCGAAGGAGACTCCACTATGACAACGCTCATCTCTTACCTTCTTTTTCCATTCCCCTTTTCGAGGCTAGCATCCTAATATTACAAAACGGATGTCTTGGAAAGTGTTTTGATATAAAGTGCTGCTACACAACAAAAATATATTGATGCACTATTAAATGCATGCACGCATTCAATCGAATGCTTATATTTTTGCCGCAATGTGATATCACTATACCCTTATTCAGGATATAAACTGTTGCTTGCCGCCAATAGAAGGAAACAAAACGCAAAATGGAACATAGGGGCAATAAACCGGTTTTTATTGTGTTGTGATTGAAATACATCAAGCATACTAACAGACGTAGCTGCTCTACAACATAATCTTGATGCAAAGTAGCGTGAAGTAGATTAGTTACTACACAATTTTTATAACTTACAACACGAGAGGAAAACCTAAAGTGAAGATCACCCGATCAATACAATATCATATCAGTACGAATAGCGCACAATTAGCATCGCATAGGCAAAATCTAAAATGCAATGTCCACTTCAGCAATACTTTTGTGTTTTCTTCACAGTATATAGGCTACTCCCCAGGTTGCCACCTGATTATAAACATGAAAACACTTCAGGAATTCGTCCTACTATATCCTCGGCAATCATACCTAACCCATACTTACTTGCGCACTCTCCATGTATCCAAACACCGCAGCATGCAGCATGAAAACAGTCCATTCCTGCCGCAACAAGCCCCGTAATCATTCCTGCCAAGACATCTCCGCTTCCTATGGTAGCCAAATTGCTAGAGGCATTATTGTTAATAACAATCCTTCCATCTGGAGAGGCTACTATCGTTTCGTGACCTTTAAGCACAATTGTAACACCGGAAACACGCGCAGCTTCTCTTGCCACTTGCACAATATCTCCTTTGATATCAGGAAAAATGCGGCCAAATTCGCCTTTATGAGGAGTAAGCACCACGGGCTTACCTCGTATGCGTGCGAACAGACGCTCTCTTTGATGTTCAAAAACAGAAATGGCACCTGCATCAAGTACATAGCCCTTGAAACACCTATCAAGTACGGAACAAACCATTTCGCATATTGAGAGATCTGAAGATTCTCCCCCAGGACCAATAAGCACGGCTGTGACTTTATAATCACAAACAACCTCATCATGTAATTTATACATCACGGAAGAAAGTACACCCGCATATAAAGAAATCTCACTTGTGTCACACGCCACCGCAACTGCTCCAGGACAAGTTCTCAAAGCTGCAAGCGCTGCCAGCTTGACAGCACCAACCGACCTTATACCAAGAGAATAAACTACAGCATATCCACGGTTGTATTTATGAGATCCGTAATGAGGTTTAGGAATCAATTTTTTCCATAATGATGGCGAATTTACAGAAACATCAGCTTGCCCAACCTCAATGCCAATATCTTTGACACGTACAATACCACAGTACTGTCGCCCTGGCGAAACTACGTGACAGAACTTAAGACAAGAAAAAGTGACGGTCAGATCTGACTTAATAGCCGCACCCATAACTTCGCTAGTATCACTGTTTACCCCACTAGGGACATCCACTGAAATAACGAAGCGACGGCTCTGATTTATGACTCTAACAACTGACTGCAAATCCGCATCTAAAACACGAGACAGACCAAATCCGAAAACAGCATCCACTATTATGGATTCTGAGACCACAAAATCAGCAAATTGCAACTTAGCAACACCTGGTATGTCGCTCCTATATCCCAACACCCTAACGGGCCAGCCTTTACCTCGCAGAACACGAGCAACAACAGCCCCATCTTTTCCGTTATTTCCTGGGCCACACAGAACCAGCACCGAAGATCTGGGAAAACACGATGTCAACTCCTCAACAACCGCGTTTCCCGCCCTATTGATAAGCTCCTCCAAGGAAATACAAGAACCCCTCTCGCACTCCCTGAGGCGATCTACAGAAATGACTTTTTGCATAAGCACCGGACACGAGGAACGAACAGAGGCGAATATACACAGAACTCTCTATCTGGACAAACCTACCGCACATTCCCGACACTAAATGCACACACCAGATAACTAAGAGGAAACGCACACGTAAATGTCAAAACGCAACTCTCAAAAATAGCGACCAGTGCACGCACCTGCTGCAAAACCAACACGAGAGGTCCTACAAAGACAACACCCCTTCCTCATGGATCCGCAAATTACTTTTCAGCAACACCCCCTGGCAGAAACGAAAATCTCATGCATACTCCGTTTCATCCGCGGGAACAGATTTGGAAAGCCTCTCGCTATTCTCGCCGCTACTCCCCACGTATTCATCCCTCCTACGATTGTGCAACGCGCTCTTGGTTCTTTCAAACCCCCTCCGTCTCTTGTGCCAACCGTAAGTATGCATAACCATTCTATTCTCAATAAGAGCTATAGCGCCATCTGGATAGACAACCATGTCCATTCCTCTTTTCTGTGCCTCAAGAAACTTTTCTCTATACTTTTCCCGATACTCAGGATCATTAAAGACAGAAGCTCCACCACCGCCTTCTCTAGACATTATCTAATCTCCATACTCTTAGTTTGCCACATAACGCCCCCTGCAGCCCTTCCATTACGCTCATACCCACACACTCTAAACAGCCTATCAGGTACAGCTGTAGGATGATATCATAAAATCAACACTATTAAATAATATGTATGTCACTTATACCACATTTTTGATACAAGTGATAAAATTATCACTCGGGTACAATCCAAAGTAAATCCATATTGCATTTAATTCGTAAAGAATATAGGCTTCCCGGAGTACTCTGTGTCGTAGGGGTTGCGTGCGTAGCACATATATAAGCAAAAAGGACGAATATATTAGTAGGTTGTTTGGTATAAATGATCCGAAGGTGTTGCTAGCACACTCATCAGCGCCTGACGAGTTGCGCACGTCACAGCTGGGAGCCGCTGAGGGGAGGATGCTTCAGTTTCTTATAGGTGTTGCAGGAGTAAAGTCCGTTGTAGAGGTGGGTACATGTGTTGGGTTTTCTAGCATATGTATGGCAAAAGCTCTACCAGCAGACGGTCACGTATACACGATAGAGAAGGAATACAGAAACGTAATAGCTGCACAGCAGAACATTGCGGATTGTGAAGTAGAAGATAAGGTAACAATACTCCACGGAGACGCGATAGAGAAACTGAAAGTTATAGGGGATATTGCCCCGTTTGACATGATGTTCATTGATGCTAACAAGTCCTCGTACTGTTCATACTTAAAGTGGGCGAGCCTGCATGTAAAAAAAGGAGGTCTGATAGTAGCGGATAATGTTTTCTTGTTTGACACAGTTTTTGAAGAAGTTCCAACTGGTAGAGTTTCGAACAAGGCACATGCTGGTATGAGGGAATTTAATGAGGAGTTGTCAAACAAGGATAAGTACATTTCTTCAATAATCCCAACGGGTGAAGGAATGCTGGTAGCAGTAAAGCTTTCTTAGTTTCATGCCTAGTGATGAGTACAAGCTGCAAAAGCACATTTCCTGTGTCCAAATTTATCACATGTGGTGACGCAATCTCTCTTTTTGGATGCATTACGACATTACTGCAACGCCAATAATACTCAGTTTTTGTGTCTATCGCCTTGTGTGCAAAAACTCTGGATGAATGGCACACTATGTGACAATCGGAGTTGCTCCCTGGTATTATTTGCCATATATTTTGCTGTGTTTCTGTGGCTGAAAATGCGTGAGCTTGTGGTACGTTGTGCTGTTTTTGTTTAGAGTAGCGGGACAGGAGTTGGCAGGTGCGTAAAAGGTATACAGACAGCGAACAAAATCACAAGGTTGATTTTGTTGTAAGGGATTATGGCCTTTCCAAGATAAAAGCATCTATCATCATCATATTGCCGCTATTATGCATTTTCAGCATATACCTTTTTGGGATCGATAACGGATATGTAAGCATGGTGTTTAATTGCCTGTTTACTAATGCAACTGTGTTAGTTTTGCTGCAAAAACTCAGCCGGTATCCAAGAATAATAGCGTCGATTGAATATCAGAACATGATCTTCGCGAACGCTTTGAATCACGATACAGAATTCTGTTTGATCCTAAACAGTAGCGGTAATGTTGTTTACGCAGATGCTAGATTTAACACGAGATTTAAAAACTTCGCGCAAAATGGCACGTTGAACCTATACAATGTACTGAAACTAGGAAATCTCAGTGATAAAGAGATATCACGCTTTTTGGATGCTTTAAGGAATAAATCACCGGTTAGAGCCTATTGTTCTGTAAGCAAACAAAACTCTGTGTCAAACTTTTCTCTGATACTTGACCCAATAGTCGATAACCCTCAAATCGACATAAATAACACAGAAGCAACCTTTAGCCTATTCTTGCATCCCCTTTCAAGACCACAGGATCATTTCGTTCTTAAAGCTGTGAAGATCACAAAAGAAGATGTTCATGAGAAGCTCCTGAACAGACACAACGTGGGCTCTTATTTGCTAAGTCAGGCAGGTGTGATTATTTCTGCTAATGCGAATTTTTTAAAAATTTTTGAATTGGACACATTAAAGCGCCATACTCCATTTACAGATTTTATAAGCAAAAACCACGTTGACTGCGGAGAAAATGAAGGAGTTTTTGTCTCTGCGACTGGAACAATGTTTAGAGCATATGTAACACAGGAAGTTTTCCATGATAAAAATAATAACAGCTACATATATGGGCTAATAACCCCTAAACAGTTTGATCTTTCAGATTACCAGCTTAACCCATGTTTTATCCACGCCCCTATTGCTGTGGCGCAATGCAACATTGATGGGAAAATCATCAAGCACAACAAAGCCTTCGACGCCCTAACAGGCAACCAACATCAGGAGTATATATATTCATATTTGACGTCTGTTTACAGCAAAAAAGTCAGAAGATATCTGATGAACAACGTCATTAACAATATGTCTATAGAAGGGCAATTGTGCAACAAAACTTATGTAAAAATATACATGAACAAGCTTATACATAATAATGCGATATCGGTCATATGTTACATAACTGACAGCGCGGATCGCAAAAACTTGGAAACACAGCTGGAACAATCCCAAAAACTTCAAGCAATTGGCCAGCTAACAGGGGGAATAGCACATGATTTTAACAATATTCTAACAGCAATTATTGGATTCTGCGACTTGCTACTGATACAACACCCCCCTACGGATCCATCTTTTCGTGACATCATGCAAATAAAGCAGAATGCTAATCGGGCAGCAAACCTTATCAAGCAACTGATGGCGTTTTCACGTAAGCAGACTCTGCAGCCAAAAATACTCGATATCAACAATATTGTTGCTGATTTATCTCAAATGATTAAGCGGCTGATCAGCGAGGACATAGAGCTAAAAATATATTATCAGGAGAATATAGGGCTTGTATTGGTTGACCTTTGTCAGCTTGAACAAGTTATTGTCAATCTGGTGGTAAATGCAAAGTCTGCTATGCGGTCGGGCGATAGCTTGACGCTTAGGACGTATAATTGCACAGTAGATGCATCTAGTATGCCCAAAGGCATGTTCGCGCCCGACAAAGACAGAATAGAGCACGGAGAGTATGTAGCACTAGAAGTTATTGACACAGGGCATGGCATAGAAAAACATGTTATGAAGAAGATATTTGATCCGTTTTTCTCAGCACAGAGTGGTTCTTACGGCACAGGATTAGGCCTTTCCACAGTATATGGAATAGTCAAACAAACCGGAGGATACATATACGTAAAAAGCAAGGTAGGAGAAGGAACAAAGTTTATCATACTTCTACCGAGGGTGTACGCCACAGAAACTCAGGAGGTCGAAAATAGCTCAGTATCGGAAGAAACGGAACTTGAAAGGGTTCTCACAAAAGAAAGTCTAGACTCCACTAGCATTTCAGCCACTATTTTGCTTATTGAAGATGAGGACCCTGTGCGCGCTTTTACAGTAAAGGCACTGTCAAAAAGAGGATTCAATATAATCGATACCTGCTCGGGCAAAGATGCAATTGATGCAGCATCAAAAAACAAGATAGACGTTGTTATTAGTGATGTGGTAATGCCTGGAACCAGTGGGCCAGAAACTGTGTCAGAAATATTAAAATTTCAGCCGGATGTTCAAGTGATATTTGTCTCTGGGTATGCGGAGGAAGTGTTCCACCTACAACATAAAAGTATAGATTTTGATAGGATGCTGTTTTTGTCAAAACCATTTACCCTTAAACAATTGCTGCAAAAAGTGGATGAGGCTTTGGCTTGCAGTAGGCAAAATAACTGTGACTACATATCAGGAGATAACAATAATGGATGATAGTCTTTTCCTTATATACACTACTATGCCAGATTATAGTACTGCACATGATGTCTGTGATGTTCTACTCAAAGAAAATCTAGTCGTGTGTGTCAATATGTTCGACGGTATGACATCAATGTATCACTGGGAAGGAGAAATAAGGACCAGCAATGAATGTGTTGTCATAATGAAGACCACTAGATCCTTACACGAAGCCGCAATGCAAAAAATCAAAGAACTACATTCCTATGACATACCCACAGTGTTTTCTATTCCGGTTTATGATTGTAATCCAGAATTCCTAAATTGGGTAATATCTAGTGTTTCAAAAAACACATACTGACTCTTTCATAGGGACAAGCATATATCTTTAGTCTGATAATTAGCCATGGCATCTCTTATATCTCATACTCCAGTTCACAACTACAACATATTGTTTCTCAGTACCGGATAGTTCTTCGAAGTCCCCACACTGTGTCCATACAAATAACTATAACTCTCACTTAGGTCTAGATTTTACCCAGTATCGGGAAAGTATGAGCTGTTTTTTATCACAATTTACGATGAGGCTCCTTCCTAATCACGTTGCCTGTAAGATACACAAGTCGTAATACACCGCTTGGACTTCAACAAAGTTACTGCTTTATGGTAGAGAAACTCTTCATGGAACTATTATTGTCCACCATACATCCATCGCAAATACATTTGGGGCAGCATTTTCTTCATCTGCTTCCTCATATGATGATATGCGTACTGAACTAGAGGAGCATACTGTCCAACATCTTCACATTGAAATCCCCACGACTCAATGCGTCCCAACTAGTAATGAATAGGGACGGGGTACGTAACAATCCTATTCCTTGTTTCTTCTCTTACATCTTATGATCTAAACGCAAAATTCGCACGATTGGATATACCGGCTATTTTTCATACACATGCCAGTGCTTTCTGAGATAACATTAGAAGTGACTTCTAACCTGTTCAAAAACAACACAGAAAGCAGCAACAAAAGTCCAATGCAGGTCGCGGTTCTGAAATCTCCACACACACGATGGAAGATAGCAAGAGAACATGATGATAAACCATGCCATGCAGATTCAAGCACTATGTAACCACAGACCTACAGGATATACACACTTCTGCCAGTTTGTCAGAACAAAAAACATACTGAAACTCAAATGTAACTAAAACACCATAATGCTTCCTCAAGAATTAAACAGCCCAGCATCATGAAAAAAACTTCATAGCAATATACTTCGTGTCCAAGACATTCTATGTTCATGCACACATGTTCTCTGGTGTTGGAAGACGCCAACAGCGCCAAGTTTATAAAAAATTACAGATACAGGAAACCTAGCAAGAACATAATGCCCCACACGCAACCTCGGCATATTGAACAGAAAATAAAGAGGATCTTTCAATGACACATACAAGAGCAAAACTCAGCATTGCACACCACACACTGCTAAACCCCGTTGTCCTTCGGTCCCATATGGCTTTCCTACGATCACAATAAGACTACAGCTAAACCCTTGGTTCCAAGGACACGCACGTACTCGGAACCAAACATGATAACAACCACCCCCGCTTTATGTTGTTACACAATCCACGGCGCGGCAGTGCAACAATAAACTACATGCAAAAACAGCATCAGTTACTCGAATGAAGAATCCTCGCCTTGTGGGTAAACCATTGATTATATGACCCCTCAATGTGCCTTACTGCAGCTTCCGCGTGATCTTCGTCATAGAATAGCGCAAAACACATTGCACCACTTCCACTCATTCTGGCAACAAAACACCCTTCCATTACCTTTAATACACCAAGTATGTCGTATATCTCTGGAACCAATAGTGCGGCAACTTCCGTCAGATCGTTTCGAGATTCTTTCACCAAAGAAAGAACCTCGTCCTTGCGCGAAGGAACACCTCCTATACTCTTGGAAAATTCCTTGGGATCATACATTTGGAATACATTTTTGGTGCTTAACTCCACTCTTGGACCTACAAGAACCACATACCTGGGAATAAGCGAATCATCAACCATAAAAATTTGGTCACCCATGCCTGAAACAAAAGCAGTTCGTGATTCCAGGCACACAGGGACATCGCTTCCTACTCTAAAAGCAACCCTCCTAGCTTCGCTGTCGCTTATCCCCCAAATTTTACTTAGCACCTTAATGATCGCCGCAGCATCTGCGGAGCCTCCAGCAAGACCTGCAGACACCGGTATATTCTTCAAAACCTTAACATAAACATTATCTGCCGTACCAGGTAAACACCGTCTAACCAAGTGACCTATAGATCTCTGCACGGTGTTATCTCGTCTATTTATGCTTGAAGGCCTAAGAAATTTTATTCCCCGCCTTTTGGAACCAATATCTACTTCCAAAACATCATAAAGCTCAATAAAGGCAAAAATAGACTCTATGAGGTGGTACCCACATGGAGCCTTTCCTACTATATGCAGGAACAGATTAATTTTAGCAGGCGCGTTTACAACGTACTTTGACATCTCTCACCCGTTTTGCAGAACACATATCCGCAAGTCTGTAATAACCCTTATTGTGTGCAGTTGTAAATCAATTATTAAAAATTTAAATAAAAAACCACCACACCAGAAATAATGCCTAGAAATTTAATGTTGATACAGGGAGAGTTGCGTTTTAACATGCTGTCCTGTTGTCTTAGCTAAAGCAAAATTCGTGAAGAAAATCATCTCGGAATATCCCGTGGTACTGGCACCAATGTCCGGTGTAACGGATTTCCCGTTTCGCTCTCTAGTAAGGAAACTTGGTGCGGGTTTGTTAGTTTCAGAAATGGTGGCAAGTAGGGCTATGATATTGAAAACACGTCAGAGCTTGCAGAAAGCTGAGGTTTGTGCCAATACATCCGTACAACTAGCGGGATGTATCCCTGAAGTAATGGCCGAGGCTGCAAAACTCAATGAGGACCTTGGCGCAAAATTTATTGACTTAAACTTTGGCTGTCCTGCAAAAAAAGTCGTCGATGGCTATGCGGGGTCGGCTCTTATGAAAGATGAAGGCAACGCCGCCAAAATAATGGAAAGCGTTGTTAGAGCTGTAAGAGTTCCCGTAACACTAAAAATGCGTATGGGTTGGGATGCGTCGAACCTAAATGCGCCTAAATTGGCAAGAATCGCCGAAGATCTAGGAATACGAATGGTAACTATCCACGGTAGGACGCGTTCACAAATGTTCAGCGGGAACGTAGATTGGAAGTTTGTACGAAGAGTTAAGGAGTGCGTCAAAATACCTGTGATTGTTAACGGTGATATAAAGACATTAGAGGATATAAAAACAGCTTTGAGTGAATCTAGAGCAGACGGTATTATGATAGGACGCGGAGCCTACGGAAAACCTTGGTTGATAAAACAAGCCCTTGATTTCTTGAGAGAAGATAAGGTATCCCCGGAGCCCACAGGCGCCGAAAAACTAAAGATAATATTGGAACACTATAACTCCGCAATTGACTATTATGGCGAGAGTCTGGCAGTAAAAATAATGAGAAAACATTTAAGTTGGTATAGTGACTCTCTTCCGGGATCAGCATTTTTCCGATCACAGATTAACATAATAAATGACCCCAACTCGGTACGGGAAAAGCTAATGGAGTTTTTCCAAACAGGGTAGGTAAGAGCAAAAAGTAGTAAATTAATGGACACCTGGTCGAATTTGTGTTAGGAGGAATACTCGCCAGTCGTTTTGTGTGTCAGTGTTGCCCGCAGGCTGTTTTGCTGTGAAAATGGCGGATAGTCGGAGACCTGCAGTGACTGTGGATTTGTTCGTTTTGTGTTGTGCAGTCTACAGCTGGGTTTTGTGTGGTTTGTAACTTGGGCTTGCAGTCTGGTTCTGATATTTATTTTTTCCTTTACGGGATTCACGATGGATAAAGAGCTTGTTAGAAGTCTGATAACCAAGGGTATGAAGCAAGGTGGCATAGTCACTTTTGATGATATAAATGATGCTCTTTCTGATGATGAAGTTGTTACTTCTGATAGCATCGATGAGACTATTTCCATGCTGCAGGATTCCGGAATTAGCGTCCTTGAGCAGAATGATGTGGATGACGCTGATGTTGTTGCGGAAGAAAGCGTAGTGAAAGAAGAAGATGATGATGCCGCAATTCGTTCTTGGGATTTCGGACAAACTGATGACCCAATTCGGATGTACCTATGTGAGATGAGCTCTGTGGAGCTTCTGTCTCGCGAGGGAGAAATAGAAATCGCGAAACGCATAAAGTCAGAGAAGATCAACATGTTACGGTGCATGGTGGAAGCACCACTTGTGCTGCGTACCTTCATGTCCTGGCGTGATGATTTGGTGAACCAGCAGGTCGTGCTGAGAGACTTAATAGATCTTGACGCAAACTATCGATGTGGATTCCCTCAGCAGGGATTTGGAGAGGATGGCGGGTTTGATGAAAACGGGGACGCTCTGGTAGATCATGACGAAGATAGTGCATCGTCTGAACTGGATGATAGTAATGATGATTCGGACGAAGATGAAGATGATGAATCGTCTGTTGGTAATGCGTCAATACTAGAAATGGAAAGCGCACTGCTACCTAAGGTTATCTCAATACTGGATTCTACCATAGAGTCTGCAGAGAAGATTCTAGAGATGAAAAAGAAGAAGCGCGATGGCATAGACTATGACGTCGCGGTTTACAATGAGCTGCATGAAAACATCTGGGAAATGGTATCCCAAATGAAGCTTAGTGATTCAGCTGTTGCGTCTGTCACCAAGCAAATATACAGCCTCAGTAAATCGATAGCTGCAGAGGAATCATCACTTATGTCGCTGGTTGAGAGCTATGGGGTAGATAGAAAGAGCTTCTTGGAGGCTTATAATAACAATACGATAGAAAGTCAGGCTAATGCTTCTCCTGAGTGGAGAAATTTGATGGATAAGGAAAGGGATAAGTTGCTTGGGATGCTGCAAAAAGTGCGGCTTCTGTCTGGAGAGGATTGTCCTGGCAACTTCAAAACATTGGTGGCGAAAATACAGAAGCACGAGCGCACTGCTAATAAAGCAAAGCAGGAGATGATAAAGGCTAATCTGAGACTTGTTGTTTCGATAGCAAAAAAGTATTCGAACAGAGGATTGCAATTCCTTGACTTAGTGCAAGAAGGAAATATAGGTTTGATGAAGGCTGTTGATAAGTTTGATTACAAGCGTGGTTATAAGTTCTCTACATATGCTACGTGGTGGGTAAGGCAGGCCATAACTAGAGCCATCGCAGATCAGGCCAGAACAATAAGAATACCTGTGCACATGATTGAAACAGTAAACAAGATAAATCGCACCCTCAGACAGATGTTGCATGAGATAGGTAGGGAACCAACATTGGAAGAGCTATCCGCTAGGCTGAATATAAACGTTGAGAAGATCCGTAAGGTAATGAAAATAGTTAAGGATCCAGTGAGCCTAGAAAGTCCAATAGGAGATGATGACAGTAGCACATTCGGGGATTGTATAGAGGATAAGCGCGCTGTAAAACCAGAAAATGCTGCTGTACTGGCTGACTTGCGCGAGATAACAACTAAGGTGCTGTCTACATTGACTCCGAAGGAGGAAAGGATTCTTCGTATGCGTTTCGGTATTGGTAAAAGCGGTAAGGATCATACCCTAGAGGAAGTTGGAAGACTCTTTAATGTTACGAGAGAGAGAATAAGACAAATAGAAGCGAAGGCGTTGCGTAAGCTTCGTCATCCTAGTCGCGCAAGAAAGCTTCGTGGCTTTTTCTAGGATGCGTAATAGTACCTTCGGTATTCATTTGTTGTTTTAGGAGGATATGTGCTTGCCCGGCGGTGTGTAACGTAGTGAGAGCTTCTGGTTAAGCACGCTGAGATCCTTATGGTCATGCTCTGCTCAGACGGGGCTGTTTTGTCTCGGCAAAAGTGTCCTTTTATAGTTTATTGGCTGTTTTTTAAAAAAAAGCTGGTGTGTGCCATCATAAGCCGGTCACGTTAAGTTTGTCCCCATGTACGAAATGTAAGTACCTGAAAGCGGATGTTATTGTTTTTGAATTATGTTTAGGAGATATAAGGAAAGTTATACTTAGCTAGTAAAGTAATGGTTTAATTCTATGCGTGCACAAATTACAAACGCGTAAGCAAGTTTTTGATACACACTTGCAATCAGGTGAGGTATTCGTTACGCAAGGAGGAGGTAACTCTCCGAGAACATGATATAAGGATGAAATTTTGGCTGAGCTTGTGCATTAGTACTCGTACTAGGAGTTTGGCGCATTGGAGGCACACACAAGGAAATCGGTAACACACTTCTTGTATATAGCAAAACAGTACCGAGTTTGGCTGTCGGCAAAAAAGGGGTAGAAAACTTGTGCCTCCGCGTATTTTGCCAAAATACAATGGTGCCGTGCTACTCTACGATCATTAGAGTTTCACTAGTTTGAAATATTAAATAATTTGAATAAACATATTTGTTATGCACCCACACAATCGCATGTAGCACGCTTGTTATAATGGCGGTATCGTACGAAAAATGGTTTCACGGTGCTGGAGCATCCCACTGTAGAGTTATGCTGCTGGCTTTAAAAATAAAAAATCTTATTTCCCAATCGTGTAAAATGGGAAGGTGAAGCTTTATTTCGCCTTACACTGATCAACAACTTAGATATATGCTACAAATAAACTCGTTACCCTGCCCTCTCTAATATTATACCAAGGATACCGCGATGTAGTGTGTTCTAACACCGCCACAGATTCCTAAGTTTATCATCTATCTCTCGCGCGTGTTCCGAAAGACTAAAGGCAACATCATGTCTACCTTCAAGACGGAGCTTCACAATTTGCTCATGAATTTCACTTAGCTGCTTTGAAAGCATTAATTTCTCCCATTCCAATTTTGCTAACCTTTCCATCTCTTTACGGTCTACGCCTTGTGTCATAAAAGAGCAACCTACGTTTGCCATTTCCTTCATCAGAAAGGTGACGCTCTTTTCCAGATTTTTACCTCTTAGTTTCAGCTTCTCTATTAAATCATCATAAGAAAGTACGCCTTCTGAAACGCTTTTAATGTCAACTATATGTTGCTGCAATGCTCTTTTCTCATCGCTATTAAAGTCAAGACTGGCAAATTGTTCAAAAATATCGCTATCATCCAAAAGCCTGGGGCAAGAAACCACAGTGTATAGGACTCTCATTTGGTAATTTTCTTCAGCGCATACTTGTAGTGACATATTCTGCAATCTATCCCTTGTATCTTCCCTTCTCTCCCTGGGTAGAACTCTGTTTCTTACACCGATGCCAGCACTATTTCCGCGATAATTTTGGAGCGCTTTAATCTGTTGATGAAAGAAAACTTTGTAATACTTGGCAACATGGGAATCCTTGATCTTTTGGATATATTCATTGATCTTGCCTTCCAGTATCATACATTGTTCTGGCTTGATCTCATCTTTTACTCCGCAATTTGAGATCTCATATTCCCATATAAACTCAGACAACAACTTCGATTCGTTGATTAAGTTTTGAACGTAATCAATTCCGTTTTCCACGCATACATCGTGCGGATCTTTCCCAGTTAAACGGGAAATAAATCTTACGCTCCTGCCAGACCTTATCTGTGACAATGCAAGATTAGCTATCTTCACTGATGCCTTTAACCCTGCATTATCGCCGTCCATCCAAACTATTATTTCTGGGACAATACTCCATATGTTCTCCAGATGAAATTCTGTCATAGCAGTCCCCAGTAGGCCGACTACGTTGGATATGCCCATTTGACTCAATATCAAGACATCCATGTAGCCTTCAACCACTATGATCTTACCTAATTTTTTAGCATGTCCCAGCGCAAGATGAAGCCCATACATACTTTCCCGCTTTTTGAACATAGTGTTCTCAGCTGAGTTTAGGTACTTCGGTACATGCCCGGGACTTAGCGATCTTCCCCCAAAAGCGATTACCTTGCCCGCAAAATTGCATATGGGAAAAATAATCCTGTTATAGAGGTAATCTTGATCGTTTTTGCTTACTAACCCTGTATCACGAACTTGTTCTATATTTTCTCCTAAAGACAACAGATGTGACTTGATACCAGTAGCAGGCACGTATCCAAGTCTAAACCTTCTGATAGTGTTCTCATCAATGCCCCTCTCTTTCAAGTATTCCAATGCAATTTTCGACTCACACAATTGTTGAGAAAGCCACAAGGTAGCTTTTTCCATAATAAACTGCAAAAAATCTTTCGCTCGATCGCGATCATCACCTTTCCGAACAATCAGTTCAACACCATACTTATCTGCGAGGTAAGCCATCGCTTGCCTGAAATCCAATCCTTCAGTATCGGATATAAACTGTATTACATCCCCCGAGGCCCCACATCCGAAACAATAGAATAAATCGTTATCACAATTTACGTTGAATGAAGGGGTTTTTTCTCCATGGAATGGGCATAATCCTATGTAATGGTTTCCGCCTCTTTTGGTTAATTTAACCTTCTCTGAAACTACATCAATCAACCTTATCTTACTTCGCAGCAGTGTTACGTTGTCAGTAGAAAGATTGTCACCAGGCATAGTGCACCACTCTAAGGCTCCCCCGAGAGTATACTCCCACCGTGCCTTGTTGTCACACCAGTTACCTTCGTGCCGCTCTGCTGAACCGCTTGTCTCTGAGCAATGTACACGATGTATCACAACTAGTTTGTATTATGCATGCACATATCTCGTACATTGAACAACTTTTCATCAAATCATCACAAGGCCTAGCCATGCAACAACAAAACCTTAAACAAGGTTCCCATGTTTTCAGTAAGCCGTAGATAAGATTTTTTAAGATCCGTGGTCTGTTGTTCCGTTGCATTTTTTAGAAGCATTGCAAGCCTTTCTCGTATGCCAAACCTGTATAAAAATTCCCGTTGGGTGATGACTTCCTTGGCAACATCTCCAGCAGCCTTATATAAAGCATTAAAGTCCACACAAACAGAAATATCACATTCACCCACGTTACTTAAGAAGTCACAGTATTGATGGGATTTGACGGCCTGAATAGTGCTTCTGTAGACTGGTTGCAGGTACCCATAGTCAATAATTACCCCCGCCCCACCATGTTTTCTCAGCATCGCAGAGATATTTTTCATGGTTTCTACTGCTGCATCACAAATTTCTACAATCCCTCCTTCCGGAGCGGAGTGTTGGGAAAAATCACGGCTCGTGTCTAGGCTAATTATTTCAAGTTTTCCATCTTCCACGCAACGAACATAATTTTCGCGCCATGTTCCATTAATAAACACAAATTGTTTCACAGGGAGAGCATCAAAAAACTCGTTTGCTATCAAGACCATGGGATATTCCGGCAGTTCTTCTACGTTGGTATGCCAAAAAATTTTTCTGCTGCGCATGGCATCATGCAATTTTTTTTCCTGCAACGCACGTAACAATGGGCTTATTTCCACCAAATGCACTTCCAGTAACTTGTCATGCATAGGAAAACCATCCATAACCCTCAGGATGTCATTCATCAATGTTCCATTACCTGGCCCCAATTCCACAAGAATGAATTTTTCTGGGAGGCTAACACTTTCGAGATAGTTGAGCAGCCATAATGCTATCGTCTCACCAAACAACTGGCTAATATCTGATGACGTTACAAAGTCACCCATTTTACCAAATGGGACCCTCGTCATGTAATATCCGTAGTCTACATTGTATAGTGCATCTCTTATGAATGCGTCTATTGGAATAACATTACTACTTAATGGGAAAAATCCTTTCATGCCCTTACCACAACATTAACTAATATATTACCCGCGTATGCGAGAATGGTCCAATAACGGTGCTTTATCGTTTTAGGTCATTGCTTATATAATTCATATAAGTTAGACTTACGGATGTATTCGGTGATTTACTGGAAGCAACGGAGTCTTTTCATGTCTATTGTCAAAAAGTTCATAATACCGTGTGAGTTTGGCGGAAAGACTTCTCCTTTTGCAGTGTATATAGGAGAACCAAAGCCTGACTCGCACCCTGTGCATCATCAGAACACGTGGTTAACCAAGGAACGCGGTGGCCAGGTGCCAGAAAGAGTTATAAGTAGCCTAGAAAGACTTCACAAAATTGCAAAAGAAAACGGTATTTGTTTTGCTGAGCTTTGTGTATATGCCTTAAAGACTGCTGCTGCCAATAACCCCAATAACAACAGTAGTGAAGGCGCCCCTTCTTCAGACGGAACCAAGTAGACAAAAACATCAGGCCCCTTCAGTGTGCTTGTTTCCTGGGCCAGATGGCTTATTTCCATGCTTAACGGGATGTTTGTCGTCGCTCCTCTGTGGGCTTCCGGCTATGATGGATGCCAGCTCTTCCTTAACGGGATCTGCATCCCATCTCACATACCCAGAAATACGGTACTTAACTGTGTTGTCTTTTCCTACTATAAACGCTGTGGGAACAGATTTAACATTGAAATAGTCAAAGAGCTCGTGTTTATTGTCTATGTACATTGCAGCTTCAAAACCGTAACTACTCCTTGCTTGCTGCAGAGATTGCAAGTCAGAAGCATCAGTATCAGAAATGGAAAGAAAAACTACGTCGTTACCCAGCCCTTTATCCACCAAGTAGCTGTCTAACCCCTTAAGGCCCTGCAACGAAGTCACAGAGTCAAGACTCCATGGCGCCCAAAATACTATCACTAAAACCTTGTCACGGAAATCACGTAGAAAACACTCTTTCCCATCTAAATCCCAAAAGGACTTATCAGGAACTTTGAGTTCGCCGCTCAGTTTCCCCGTAGTAAACGCATCAGGTAGCAACTCGGCTCTCCTATGAGCACCCCCTCTAGACACATGCTCTCCGTATACTTCCCGGACAAGCAGAAACAGAAATAAAAAACCAACAAATACCGCAAATGTGCGTTTCCTAATCTTCAAACGCCTCCTCCCAAGTTCCTTCAGTAGCTGCACGTGCATACTCTGTGACTCTGTTTTCAAAAAAGTTGGTATGCTCAACACCATTCAGAATCTCATCTAACCATGGCAAAGGGTTATCTGCAACATCGTACATAGGCTCCAGGTGCAACTGCATAAGTCGCCTATTGGCTATAAAACGTATATAACGTTTCACCTCATCAGCAGAAAGGCCTTCAACATCCCCTAACGCAAAAGCTAGATTTATAAACTCATCTTCCAACAGAACAATAACTCCACAGGCCTCATACAACTCCTGTTTCAGGCAATCATCCCATATTTCACTGTTCTCGTGAACAAACGTGTTAAATAACCTGATTATTGATTCAGTATGTAAGCTCTCATCTCTGGCAGACCACGCAATAATCTGCCCCATGCCTTTCATTTTGCCAAAACGCTGAAAGTTGAGCAAAATCGCGAAAGAAGCAAAAAGTTGCAGCCCCTCTGTAAACGCACCAAAAACTGCAAGAGTCTTTGCCACATGTCTCTTGTCACCCCTACGACATTCCTCAAACCTCTGCATATAGTCATACTTCTTTTTCATGACTTCAAATTTCAAAAACGCCTGATATTCCACTTCTGGCATCCCTATAGTATCGAGTAAGTACGAGTACGCAGCAACATGTATTGTTTCCATATTGGAAAATGCAGAAAGCATCATGCACACTTCTGTAGGTTTAAATATGTTGGAATAGTGCTTCATATAGCAATTATTCACTTCAATGTCAGCCTGTGTAAAAAAGCGAAAAATTTGCACCAAAAGATTTTTTTCCTTCTCGGAAAGCATTGTTTTCCAGTCCTGAACATCATCTGCAAGAGGCACTTCCTCAGGTAACCAGTGTATTCTCTGTTGACACAGCCATGCGTCATATGCCCAAGGATAGTCAAAAGGCTTATACACAGGCTTAGCATCCAACAGTGACATGCACATTACCTTGAAAACAGATCATACGGTTCAACCTTACGAATAACCCAAAAATTGTCAATCACCAACCAGACTATGCCATTCTACCGCAGTCTAAAAACAGCAATTCGACGTCCAATAGGAAAAAATGAGAACCATTCCGGTTTTGCACATAATATTTAGTTACGGTATGGATAATTAAAAACAAGCACTGATTTTTGTAGGCTATGCAGGAAGACTAAGGCGTTATCGTACTCATATTTACAGAACTTTCCAATATATATAAACTGCCAGAATAGCAGCATAACACTGATATGTCACACATGATTAATACAAATTAAACCCACAATACTCACACAGTGACTAAATGCTTCTCTCCACATCTGTTATAGCAAATATCTTCCCACCATATAAGAGACTGATAACAGCAATATATAATCTTAACTCACCTAAGAACTGCGCCCATAGCGCTCAGAAATCAATTCTTTCCAGTACAGTTAATGTTCTGACAGGCCGTTGCGTAGTAGTACCCAAGCAGTATTACTCGTTATGAAGCTTGTGAAAACAAACACCTATCCCCACACTCCCGTTGCAATCTTTTTTGCTAACAGCACCGACTCATAGCGAAGTGTTTCGCTGACAT
>JBGCXB010000015.1:0-26725 GCA_048496795.1 Aaplasma endosymbiont of Hyalomma asiaticum
GCATAGGTTTAGGATCTTTACCTCTTCGCTGCCATTTTCTGACCCCGCCGGGGCTCTTTTGACCACCGACTCTTCCTTTTCTATGACACCCTCTGACATACAAACTCTCTTCACTAAACCTAAAAAGAAAAAACAACAAAACTCCCGGAGATAACAAACGCGGTTCATCTAATCCGCAGCTCAAGGAAAACAGATGAATGAAACATTACTGCAAAAAACACTCCCCGCTGCAAAGACCACCTCACGTAACCCATGCCACACAAACACTTCACGCAGGAGGCAGCCCACACCAAAAACCCCGCCGGTAAATACCGACAAGCAAAACTCATCCCGCAAGGGAAAACCCCGGACGAACTCCGAGTACGCGGAATCTATACTATAACTCACCTGCACACAAGTACATTTTTATGCCAAATGGCACAAGCAACTATAATATGGTAAAAGACCCTCTCCCAACGCACGAACACAGGACCTGCCTTGCCTCTGCGGAGCATGAACCCCATCTTTAGGACACAACAAACGTGTACAAAATACAGCAAGTAACTCAAGAAACGTCGCCAAAAACCACAACGTAAGTTTGCAAGCCGCCCCTGGAAGACACTTAACTCACTTCACCAGCAGCGGAAACCACAAGACCATGGCAAAGCAACCACCTTAAAAGAGCACTCCCCGCGCTACACGATACTCTATGATACTTAACTCCTTAACACCAGTCTAGAGCACAATTACAAATGTAAACACAAATTGTTGAGAGAACGCACCCACATGCATTACTGCGTCTCATTTAAGATAAGAATAGCACATTACGGGATTAATGCCTTATATCTGGATATGGCTTTTTTTGATGAAGAGGATATAAGTAATATGTATGACGGTCGTTTGCTTGATAAATCAACGAAGTTCTATCTCAACTTTACATTAAGCCAGGGAGTATAAAATGCACCACACTGACAATAGTAAAATGTACGGGACAACGATATTGTCTATAAGGAAGGGAAATAGTGTAATAGTTGCAGGAGACGGCCAAGTTACGCTGGGGTCCGCCATAATGAAAACCTCAGCAAAAAAAATAAAGCGTTTAGCCGGGGATAGTGTAATAACTGGATTCGCCGGTGCCACTGCTGACGCATTTACGCTGTTTGAAAGGCTAGAAGGTAAGTTGGAAAAACATCCGGGACAACTTATGAGAGCATGCGTAGAATTAGCTAAAGATTGGAGGCAAGACAAATATTTGCGAAGATTGGAAGCCATGATGATAGTAGCTGATAAATCTGTATCTTTGGTGATTTCAGGAGGTGGAGATGTGCTAGAACCTGAAAATGGTATAGCCGCCATAGGCTCGGGTGGCAATTATGCTCTTGCCGCCGCAAGGGCACTGTGTGCAGCTCGTGATGAGTTTGCACACGATATGACTTTGGAATATATAGTAGCAAAATCCATGGCTATAGCTGCTGAGATTTGTGTATACACAAATGGCAACGTTGTTATGGAAAAGATAGAGGGTTGATGTATGTACTCAGATGAGTTAGGCGTATTTGTTTGCAGTTCGCAATCGGAAGAAGATAACAAGCGTGCTTCCGAAAACTTGCAGAAGGAAGATCCTCGAGGTGCTCTTGACGCAAATGGTAATGACCCCAAGAACAAAGAATTGTTACCTGAAAGTGACGATGGAGAATACGAAATTTGTGACCTTACTCCTAGGCAGATAACAAAAGAGTTGGATAGGTTTATAGTGGGACAAACGGAAGCAAAACGGGCTGTAGCTAATGCACTTCGGAGTCGTTGGCGCCGCAATCGCGTTCCTGAGCCTCTGAGAGACGAAATTATACCCAAAAACATTCTCATGATTGGTCACACTGGTGTGGGTAAAACTGAAATAGCAAGGCGTCTTGCAAAACTCGCACAAGCACCGTTTATAAAAGTGGAAGCCACAAAGTTCACAGAGATAGGCTACGTTGGTCGTGATGTAGATTCGATAATGCGTGATTTAGTTGATCGCTCTGTGCTTCTTGTAAAGGAAAAACATAGAAAGATGGTCGAAAAGCAAGCACGAAGATCTGCTGAAGATGTAATTTTGAATTGCTTGGTAGGAGTGGAAGCAAGTGAAGATACAAAAAATGCGTTTAGACACAAACTAAGAGCGGGAGAGTTTGAGAATTCTGAAATATCAGTCAACGTTAAGGACAACCGTAAAAGCATATCATCGTCTTCCTTTGATGTTCCAGGCATTCCTGGAGGGCAAGTAGGTATCATGAATATTAATGAAATTGTGCAAAAAGTATTGGGAAGCAGTAAGCAATCCCGCACACTCCGTACCACTGTAAAGGAAGCAAGAGAAATACTTGTAGATGAGGAGACTGAGAAGCTCATTGATGAAGACAAAATGGTGAGAGAAGCACTACATTTAGCTAGCAACGAGGGGATTGTTTTTCTTGACGAAATTGACAAGATCGCAGCCAGAAACGAGGTGCGCGGCGAGGTAAACAGGGAGGGCGTACAGCGAGACTTGCTACCCCTACTCGAGGGCACTAGCGTAAGCACCAAGTATGGAACTGTAACTACTGACCACGTTCTGTTCATAGCTTCCGGTGCTTTTCATCTCGCTAAGCCTTCTGATCTTTTACCTGAGCTTCAAGGTCGGCTACCTATACGCGTCGAGTTACAGCCTCTAAGCAGGGATGACCTCATAAGAATACTCACAGAACCCGAATCCAATCTGTTAAGACAATACAGAGGTCTGATGGAAACTGAAGGAGTCACCGTAGAGTTTACAGAAGATGGAGTATTTGCTATAGCCGAAATAGCATCTACCGTGAATAGGGAAGTAGAAAACATAGGTGCGCGCCGGTTACACACAATAATGGAAAAGCTTATGGAAGACATAAGTTATGATGCTCCAGAGAACAAGGGTAAAACTTTTGTGATCGATGGGCAGCACGTAAGAACACGTTTAGAAGATATATCTAAGCAACTGGATTTATCTAAGTTTATACTGTAGTGTTCGTGACAAACCAGGATGAAGTAAATAGGGTATTTTCTTCCGTAGCTAAGCGTTATGACATCATGAATGATATCATGAGTCTCGGCCTTCATAGGCTTTGGAAACGCCTGTTGTGCAGTGAAATAACAAAATCTCACAGCTCGTTGTTGGATGTCGCCGGAGGCACTGGCGACATAGCTATTAAGGCTGCTTCAAAACGGAACTGCATGCATGTTACCGTTTGCGACATCAACATGGACATGTTGAAAATAGGCAGAAGAAAGGCTGTAAACAATGGGCATTTATCCATAAACTGGGTATGCTCCAGTGGTGAGTGTTTGCCTTTTCTATCCGATACTTTTGACTATTACACTATAGCATTTGGCATACGTAATATTCCAGACCGAAAAGCAGCTCTCAAAGAGGCCTACAGAGTGCTGGGAGGTTGTGGTAGGCTGTTATGTTTGGAATTCTCTCCTCTTGTTGGTGACAGCATTTTAAAGACAGCATATGACTTTTATTCACTATATGTCATACCACAGATCGGAAGAGTCGTTGCGCAAGACATGGACGCATATTCGTATTTTGTATCTAGCATAAGAAAATTCCCCATTCCCGAACAGTTTGCTCAGGAGATCACAGACGCAGGGTTTTTCATGGTGACTCACAGGAACATCTGCCAAGGTATTGCAACGCTCTACAGTGCTTGGAAGCCATAGATAGTAACTATTAACTTTACCCCACAATTGAAGGAGAACTTTTTTCAGAGCACATATCAAACTTTGTAAAAACGGGAACCGGCCTTGATAATAAAGCTCCCGAGTTTGGCTCAAAAAAATATTCGAATTTCCTTTTTTCCACAGGAATAGAAATCTGCCCTAACATTCTGCTGGCAGAAGAAGGTATGAATGGCTGCAGCAAAATTCCTATACACCTAATATACTCAAGTAATTTGAAAATAACAGCTTCAGCAGTAGGCCTTTCTTCCTTAAATAATTTCCACGGCGCCCGCCTAGCTATATATTCATTGGCAGTGGAAGATAAACCAAGTACAAATCTCAACGCATCTGTTAACTTGTAGTCCGAAATGTATGACTTATATTGCAGCAAAATTTTTTCATACTCGGGCAGCACTTCTTGCCCCTTTAACATCGCAGCATCCACATTTGGCACCCTACCTTTACACTCTTTGTGTGCAAGTGTAACAGTCCTCTGAACAAGATTTCCGAAATTATTGGACAAATCACCGTTTACCCTCTCCATGAGGCTCCTACGACTAAAGCTTGCATCACCTCCTACAGGCGTTTCATTAATCAAGAAAAAACGAAGATTGTCGAGGCCATATTCGTCCATCACAGCAATAGGATCTATAACGTTACCAAGAGACTTCGATATCTTTTCTCCTTCGTTCAGCCACCAACCGTGTGACACTACCCGCTTCGGAACCGGCAATCCCGCAGCCATAAGAAGAGCTGGCCAGTAAACAGCATGAAATTTAAGTATGTCCTTTCCTATAACGTGAGCACACTCTACTTCCCCATCTTGCCAATAGTTCAAGTAGTCGGGAGCCTTTAAATCTGGGAACCCCAAAGAGGACAAATAGTAAGCCAGCGCATCAACCCACACATATACTAGGTGTTCCCCATCTCCTGGAACACCTATACCCCAAGAAAGGTGCTTTTTCGACCGCGAGACGGAGAGATCTCTGAGTCCGGATTTCACAAAACTTACAACTTCATTTAGCTTGCTTGTGGGAGTAACAAAGTCTGGGTTGTTTTCATAAAGCTCAAGAAGATCATCCTGCCATTCTGAGAGCTTAAAGAAATACCCTGGCTCTTCTAACCACACAACATCAGCACCCGTCGGGGCCTTTCCATCAACTAAATCACGTTCTTGGTAAAAAGCTTCATCTCGTACTGAGTAAAATCCGGAATAATTCCCTCTGTATATCTGTCCATTGCTGTACAGCATATTCCACAAAGCAACGACAGCGTCTTCATGTTTTTTTTCCGTAGTTCTGACGAAATCGTTACAGAGAAAGTCGGCCTTGTGAACCAAGTTTTTGAATGACGCACTTGTTTTATCAACAAACTGTCCCACTGGTATTCCCAGCTTTTGTGCCGTCTCTTCTATCTTCTGCCCGTGTTCATCCGTTCCAGTAGTAAATTTCACATTATAGCCGTCAAGGTTCTTGAACCTTGCGACTATGTCCGCTACAAGGGTTGAGTAGAAATGCCCTATATGGGGGGCGTCATTTACGTAATATGCAGGAGTTGTAATATAAAAATACTTCTTGTCCATCTAATGACCATATACCCTACAGCGCGCCGCATTGTAATAACATTTTGTATGATTAACAAGCAACACGTCATACCTTCTTATTACAAAATTGCAAAGATTTCTCATAACCTTCACTGCATATGGTAAGAAGGGGCAGTATTATGTAGCTTCTAGTGCAAAAAACAAAATTATGGGGTCTTACAACTCGGCATTTTACACACAAGTTGGTAAACAAAAATTTGCTGGCACAAACGAACATGTACCCCATATTTATGAAACATCTTCTACTATAAATAAACCATGATATCCCATACCATACGAGATTACACGCGATTTACGCTTTCCCATACAGACAACAAAAGCCTTGCATTTCCGTGCCCGGAATGTATCATCAGCGGTGGGTTTTTGGCTTTATACTCGGGCTGTTTCTTTATGCTACGTGCATTTCTTTTTGGTTTTGTGCTCGTTTGTTTTTTTTTCGTGCACGTTGTTGGAGCTGTTGCGGGGCCAGCGGAACCTTGGCAAATGGGGTTCCAAGAGCCAGTAACAGAAATAATGGAAGCAATAATAAAATCGCATAATTTTGTTATGCTGGTAATGTCGGCAGTGGTTGTTGCAGTCTTTGCGCTGTTAACGTACGTTCTTATAAAATTCAGGAGACATGGAGATGGTCCCGTAGAGTTTAACAGGAGGCACTCTCACAACGTACTTCTCGAGGTGTTGTGGACACTGGTTCCTTTGGTGATAGTAGGTTTCCTTACTGTAAGCAACGTGAAGCTAATAAAATACGAGCAACAGTTACCTGAAGCTGATTTGGTAGTTAAAGCAATTGGGTACCAGTGGTACTGGGTTTACTCATACCCAGAAAACAATATAAGCTTTGAGAGTTTCATGAAGCCTGATTCCGAGTTGGAAGACGGGGAGCTGCGTTTATTGGAAGTAGATAATCGGGTGGTAGTTCCCGTTGGCAAAACCATTTTGTTACAGTCCACAAGTGCAGATGTTATCCACAGCTGGGCAGTGCCTGCTCTTGGTATAAAGGTGGATGCAGTACCCGGAAGACTAAATGAGGTATGGTTTTCAGTAAAGAAGCCTGGAGTTTATTACGGACAATGTTCGGAACTTTGCGGCAGATTGCATGGGTTTATGCCAATTGTTGTGGAAGCAGTAACACAGGAAAAGTTTGACTCATGGATAGCGCAAAAGAAAGAAACGGAAGGGTAAGAGGCCTTTTGTTTGGTTTGGGGGCAATGTAATTTTGGAAAATTCAGGTAAGCTCCGGCAGAGGGACATCTGTGGATAGCGAGTCTCTTTTTTCGGGCATTTTGGGGGGTAAGTTTATGGGTGAAGAGCATATACCAAGTGGGGTAAAACGTTGGCTGTTTTCAACGAATCACAAAGACATAGGTTCTATGTACATTATCTTCTCCATTATGGGAGGAGTTGTTGGTGGATTGCTTTCCCTCATCCTTCGTGCCCAGCTTGCGCATATAGACATACTTAGCGGCAATTACCAGCTTTATAACGTGATGGTCACTGGTCACGCGCTTATCATGGTGTTTTTCATGATAATGCCAGCACTTACAGGAGGATTTGGCAATTGGTTTGTCCCTTTGTTGATTGGGGCTCCTGACATGGCGTTCCCTAGACTGAATAATTTGAGTTTCTGGATGCTTGTTGCTTCATTAGCGTTACTGGTGTGTTCGGTGCTGATAGGAGATGGGCCCGGCACGGGCTGGACTCTTTATCCCCCTCTATCCTACTTAGGATCACATCCAGATGCTGCAGTTGACATGGCTATACTTGCATTACACGTCGCTGGTATCTCTTCCATTGTGGGATCTATAAACTTCATAGTTACCATACTGAACATGCGCGCACCAGGTATGACATTAATGAAGATGCCGTTGTTTGTGTGGACCATATTGCTGACTTCATTCATGCTAATAGTGTCTTTGCCTGTGCTGGCGGGAGCCATTACTATGCTTCTCACTGACCGCAATTTCGGCACAAGCTTTTTTAACCCTTCTGGCGGCGGAGACCCCATACTATTTCAACATTTATTCTGGTTTTTTGGGCACCCTGAGGTTTACGTGATCATCTTTCCGGCATTTGGAATAGTAAGCCAAATCGTTTCCACGTTTTCACACAAAGCCGTTTTCGGCTATCTGGGAATGGTTTTTGCACTTGTCGGGATTTCCACGGTAGGACTTGTTGTATGGGCACATCATATGTTCACAACAGGCATCAGCGCGGAATTGGTGACCTACTATAGCGTAACAACTATGCTGATTGGTGTGCTTACCGGCGTAAAGGTATTCAGCTGGGTTGCAACAATGTGGGGTGGTAATATAGAGTTCAAAACCCCAATGTTATTCGCAATAGGGTTTATCTTTGTCTTCACAGTAGGAGGGCTTACAGGTATTATTGTCTCCCACGGTGGAATAGATAAGGTTCTACATGATACTTACTACGTGGTGGCACATTTTCACTATGTGATGTCCATAGCAGCGCTATTCGCTGCTTACGCGGGGTTCTATTACTGGATTGGAAAAATATCCGGCAGGCAGTATCCTGAGTCAATGGGAAAAATACACTTCTACTTCACTTTTGTCGCCACAAACATCACATTCTTTCCACAGCATTTCCTAGGACTCGCAGGTATGCCAAGACGCATACCTGACTACCCTGATGCATTTATACCGTGGAACTATATATCGTCAATAGGAGCGTTGTTGTCATTCTTATCCGTAATTTTCTTTATAGCGATTGCACTCTACACAGTGTTCAAGGGGAAGAAGTGCCCTGATAACCCTTGGGGCGGAGATACATTAGAGTGGACGTTGCCCTCGCCCGCGCCTTTCCATACTTTCGAAGAAATACCACACGTAGACTGAGGTAAAATTCATGAAAGAACTTACTGGCAATGAACAACACGTTGTGCATTCCTCTGCAGGAGACTATTGGCAGCTCCTTAAACCCAGAATAATGTACTTGGTAGTGTTTACTTCTACTGTTGGCATGGTCATAGCCCCAGGATCGATACACCCAGTAATAGGGTTGGTATCTGCATTATGTGTGGCTCTTGGGTCGGGTGCTGCTGGAGTATTAAACATGTGGTACGATAGCGACATAGATTCCATAATGTCGCGCACAAGAACAAGACCAATACCCGCTGGGAGAGTGACGCAAAACCATGCCCTAGAGTGCGGGGTGACCCTGTCCGTGCTTTCAGTTTTTATAATGGCCATAGCCGTTAATTACATATCCTCCCTTCTACTAGCTGCCAGTATATTTTTCTACGTCGTAGTGTACACTATGCTCCTGAAAAGGAGAACAACACAAAACATTGTGATCGGCGGAATTGCAGGTGCGTTTCCTCCAGTGATAGGCTGGACTTCAGTAATGGGGTCCATATCTCTTGAGAGCGTGTTTTTGTTCCTTATAATATTCTTGTGGACCCCACCACATTTTTGGGCACTGTCCCTACTAAACAGAGATGAATACAGTCTGGCAAGAATTCCAATGCTGGCGGTACACTGCATAAGAACTACAAGGCTACATATTCTCATTTATAGTTCAGTATTATTCGTAACATCTCTACTCGTGGGAATATACATGTCCGAAGCCGTTCTATACGAGATCATGGCCGTATGTTTAGGAATTGTATTTATGTCTCGAGCTTTGCGCATATATAGGGAGAATGGCGCACCGACTTCCACAAGTTGCACGGAAATGTTCAGCTTCTCTATATACTACCTGTTCCTTATCTTTTCCGCAATAGCTCTATGCCATTAATTCTTGCCCAGACACACGACGTGCGGCCTCTTCGGCCTCAATCTGCATAACACCATGCGCATGCCACACACTGCCTTCAGCCAACTTTAGGTATCTTCGCGCCGCCACGTGGTCGCCAATGGCCATATACGACTCAAATAACCTATATACGCTTTCCCCGTAGTACCTTGAATCCGGGTACGCCTCCACAATTACGGAAAGTCTCTTTATGGCAGCAACGTACTCCCCACGCTTAAGGTAGTACTTACCAATCGAGAACTCCTTGGCTGAAATATGCTGCCTAACCCCCTCCAACCTTTCCTGAACGTCTGCTACGTATTCCGACTCCGGAAACATCTTAGTAAACTCAACAGCATAGTTAAACACTTCCAAAGCCTCAGTTGCATCCAAACCAAGGTCAGGTATCATCATGTACTTGGAGATTATCCTGATGTAGTATGCGTAGTCTATGGACTCGCTGTTGGGGTAAATGCCTATGTATCCCTCGGCAATAGTCGCAGCCTCTTTGTAGTTCTTGAGCTCATAATTAGCCACAGCCGCCATGAGGCTGCCGTTAATCGCAGCCTGAGAAAAAGGGTACAGGGACTCGATCTTGTCAAAAGTTTCAACAGCCTCTTTATACCTCTTTTTGTCAAACAAAGCCTTGCCGCGCTCATATAACCTATGAATGCTCTCCTCGTGATCATCGCTCATTTCGGCGTAGCACAGGCCCGGTAGAACAACCATAATAGCCACAATAGCGAACAACACGCTCCGCAAATTCACAGTTTCACCGCAAAAAACACCCGTGTGGCGCATTAAACCACAAAGGCTAAAAAAGAGCAAGGCATTTTGTGTACATGGCAACATCAACATTGACAAGCGTTACATTTGTGGTAGCGTACGCTTTGCTGTTGCCTTGATTGATCTCTAGTTTAGGGAGCGTTGATGAATGTTTTGGTTGTAGGCTCCGGTGGAAGGGAGCATGCTCTGCTTAGTTGTTTGAGTCGTTCCCCGATGTTGAACCGCCTTTTTGTTGCCCCTGGCCGGGAGGCGATGGGAGACCTAGCCACACTGGTAGATGTTGACATGGATGATTTCGTGGAAGTTGTTCAACTGTGCAAGCGGGAGAAAATCGACTTGGTTGTTGTAGGTCCAGAGCGGCCCCTCATAAGTGGTTTGTCCGATGCCCTGACGGACGAGGGTATACACGTTTTTGGGCCATCTAAGGCTGCGTCGCGTCTTGAAGCATCCAAGGGTTTTACAAAAGAGCTTTGCGTTCGATACAACATACCAACGGCAAGGTATGGGTACTTTATGGATGTGGGGTCCGCAAGGCAATACGTGAAACGGAGCAAGTTGCCTGTGGTTATAAAGGCTGATGGGCCTGCTCAGGGAAAGGGCGTGGTTGTATGCCGCACGTTGGATGAAGCCTACAGCGTGCTGGATGACATGCTGGTTCATAGAAAACTGGGCAAAGCGGGAGACGCAGTTGTCATAGAGGAGTTTCTGGAAGGAAGGGAAGTAAGTTTTCTTACTCTTATAGACGGAACTAACCCAGTAATATTGGGGGCAGTTCAGGACTATAAAACAGCGTATGACGGGAACAAGGGCCCTAATACTGGTGGAATGGGGTCTTATTCGTCGCCAGAGATAATGACCCCAGAAATGGAGCACCTAATAGTTCAGAAGATAGTGTACCCAACGATAAAGGCTATGTTCAACATGGGAATTAGGTTCCGTGGACTATTATTTGCGGGGGTCATGATCCGAAGGAATGAGCCCATGCTGTTGGAGTATAATGTGAGGTTTGGTGACCCTGAAACACAGGCTATACTGCCTAGGCTGGATTCAGACCTGTTAAAGTTGATGTCGTTGACCGCTAAAGGAAGACTGGGAAGTGAGGTTGTGGAACTGAACAAGAAGTCGGTTGTTTGTGTTGTAGTCGCGAGTAAGGGATACCCGGGAAAGTACGAAACCGGCTCTGTTATAAATGGTTTGGATGAGGTTGCTAAGTGCAACAATATTCAGGTTTTTCATGCTGGCACGCGCCGTGAAGGTGAAAACTGGGTGTCTGATAGTGGAAGAGTGTTAAATGTTGTCGCCACTGCAGATGATTTGGCATCTGCGAAACACCAGGCATATGCTGCTCTTGATTTGCTCGATTGGCCTGGAGGTATGTACAGATATGATATCGGTGCTTGTGAGTAGGCTTGGGCTCGCACAAGATCTTAAGGGGTCTCGTTTACTTGTGTATGGTTTGTTCCCTGACGTTTTTAAGCTGCTGCTGTGCCGTATCTGTTGTGGCCGTAACCGGGAGCAGCTTTTGTTCTGTGTATCCTTCCTGGTTGACAGTGTAGCATGGCTTTGATAGAGTGCTCACGAACTTTCAATGGTGGATATAGATGTTGTCGCTTTTTTCTGTTGCTAATGCTTCCTCTTCTGCTGCTCCTTCCGCGGGGATAGGTGCTTCAGTTGCTGGTTTTGTGCCTCTTATATTAATATTCGGCGTTTTCTATTTCTTAGTTATCAGGCCACAACAGAAAAAGTTAAAGGAACATGCTCGGTTGTTGGAAGGACTGAAAAAAGGCGATAAGATAGTGGCTGCTGGCGGAATACACGGGTCCGTTACTAAAGTCAGTGATAGTAATGGCACGATAACTCTGGAAATAGCGTCCGGAGTTGAGATAAAGGTGCAGAAGTCTTCCGTCTCTGAGGTACTGAATAAGGACCAGAACGCTGGAAATGGAAAGCAGGCAAATTCCTCCACAAACACCAAGCTGACAGGTCAGGGTTAGCATAGTACATTATGTGATAGGTCAATACGTGTCAAAGCGTCACGTATTGGTTCTGACGATGGTACGCACTGGCTCCCGAAAGAGACCGAGGAGAGCGCAGACTATGTGGCATGCAGTTAAGTGAACAGACTCTCATATTCTCATGGGCATTATGATATGCAGACCTGACTCTCCGTCGAGTATGAGCACTGCCGTGCTGGAGTCGCTGAACACAATGCGACTAGAACCCTTGATACTACCAAGAACCTCCATTAAGTACCTGGCGTTGAGGCCAATTGTAACATCATCACCTTCGTAGTCGATGTCGAGCTCTTCACTGGCATCACCCTGATCTGAAGATGCGGAGCTTAGTACCAGCTTACCACGAGTAAAATACAGCTTAATGGCTTTCACTTTATCAAAAACAACAACCGATACTCGGTCAACGGCGCTTTGTAGGATGCCTGCATCCTTCACAACCCCATTTTCTCTATTGTCTGGAATTATTGCGGCGTAATCGGGAAATGATCCATCAAGGACTTTGGATACCATAAAATACCCTTTGTACCGAAAACATATCTTTCTACTTGACAGACCTACCGTAACAACTTGTGAAGCATCTCCGCTCCCGCTGTGACTTATGACCTTGAGGATCTCATTTACTGTCTTACGTGGTATTATTACTCCAATACCCGACGGTAATCCTTCAGGCTTCACAATCTTAGACAACGATAGCCTGTGCCCATCAGTAGCCACACAATACAGCATCTCATTATCAATATGCATGTACACACCACGAAGGTTATAACGACTTTCCTCCACAGACATGGCGAACTTGGTTTTATTTAAAAGCTCCGATAGGTTCGCAACTGATATATCAAATCCACAATCTAGCGCACTGCCCTCAATTGCGGGGAACTTTTCAGGAGCTACAACATGCAAAAAGAATTTCGCATTGCCGCATTCCACGAGTAACTTACCTGAGTCCAACATGAATCTCACATCACTCTCGCCTGATAGCTTCCTTACTATGTCATAAAGTAATTGCGCAGACGCAACAACGATACCCTCAGTAACCACATTGGAAGTAATTCGTGCCTCTATAGATATGTCAAGATCAGTTGAAGTAAACTCAACAACGGCACCTTTCGCCTCTATTTTTACACAAGACAAAACAGCTATGCTGTTCCTCCTCTCGATAACACCGCTGACATAATTCAGTGCCTGCAAAAGATCTTCACGACCAATACTGAACTCAAGCCCGTCATATACTTCACAGCCCATACGCACCCAAGCAACCCCCGAAGTTGGGCATTCTAAGCACAATCAGCTACAATGTCAACACGATGTCACCGAAGTGAAACACCACAAGGACACACTAGCTAAATTGCAGCACGTTCACCTATGTCTGATGACTAAAGATGTCCACTCCGTCCCAACCCAACAGGTCCAACTCTGCCCTTATTGGAATAAATCTAAAACAAGCCTTCGCTAGATCTTGCTTTTCCTCACGCTCCAACATCATATCGAGTTTTTTCTTTATAGCGTGCAGGTATATCACATCAGATGCCGCGTAATTAAGCTGATCAGCTGTAAGTACATCCTTACCCCAATCAGAAGACTGCTGAGCTTTGTTTATTTTCACGCCCAACAACTCATAACACAAATCCTTAAGCCCATGGTGATTGGTATAGGTCCTAACCAAACGAGAAGCTATTTTGGTGCAATAGCACGGGGTAGCCCACATGCCGAAGCCATGCCTAATCGCGGCAACATCGAACCTAGCGAAATGAAAAATCTTCAAAACACCCGGGTCGGATATGACCTTTCTCAGATTTGGAGCGCTGTAGTTACCGTCGAACTTAACAAGGTGCGCATCCCCATCACCAGACGACAACTGCACTAGACAGACCCTATCCCGTCTACAAACCAACCCCATGGTCTCCGTGTCAACGGCTACCATATCGCCAAAGTCTACACCGCCCGGTAAGTCACCGCTATGAACGTATACAGCCACGCAAAACCCCGCATCCACTTACAGGGCTTCACTCTATCATACACAATAAAAAAAACAATCCACAAAACTAAGCTTCTTCAGCGTAATCCCGATTCTGCTCACCACACCTACTATCGTCTGACCAACCGTATCCGGATTTAACAGCCTCACCACTCTCGCTCCCGGAAAGTTTCTTAGATTGACCATGCTGGTCGCCCCCTGTTGCCTGACCACCACTGTTGTCTTCATCTTCGCTTGCACGTTCTTTAAGCACGTATCCTCTACCCCACACGGTTTCTATGTAGTTCTTTCCGTTATTGGCAACCTTCAGCTTCTTACGCAGCTTACACATAAACACATCGATAATCTTGTCATCCGATGGCTCATCGAGTTCCCTATAAAGGTGAGACAGGAACATCTCTTTGGTAAGGACAGTGCCGAGTCGTGAGGACAACAACTCAATCATACCGTACTCCTTCTTTGTCAGGTGAATTATGGACCCATTGCACTCCACACACTTATGATCCAAATTTATGGAAATATTTCCAACCCGCACTATAGACTCTGGATGTCCCCTAGTACGGCGCACTATTGCCTTGATCCTTGCGAGAAGCTCGCTCTTGTGGAAAGGCTTGGTGATATAATCATCTGCACCATAGTAAAGACCCTTCACTTTATGGGCCACAGACGATATGCACGACAATATCAGGACAGGTACCTTTATTCCGGACTCCCTCAGTTTGACCAATATGTCATACCCATCAATTTTCCCAGGAAAGTGGATATCGAGAATAACAACATCGTAGTCATCGTTTTTGGGTATTATGCTGCCGTAACAATCCTGTGCTGAAGCCATAGTTTCACAGAAATGTCCCTCGGAAGACAGAGAAGCCTCGACCGCCTTGGCACAAGCAACATCGTCTTCTATTAACAGTATACGCATACCCATACCTCAAAAACTCAACACAAAACCCCAGGCAAACAATGACCCCATGCAACGCGCAACGCCTAACCACACCTGAAGACTAACACGTATACTATCATGCTTATCAAGCATGATCTCACAAAAATGTATAACATATTTCTCATGTGTTGCACACACAACACACTGCACCCCAACCTAAGAGTGTGCCCATTATACGCCCGGCAACCAACGCATCCAACTGACTCCAGAAAGCACTCACCTCTCCTATCATTTGCGTTAATGCATTTTTAACACATACAACTGCCAGAGAAGCCTCTACCTGAGTGCTCTAGCATACCACACAACACGCCCCAAAATCTCAATATCTTCGATGGAACACTCATAGGATGAGTACTTTTTGTTATCACATACAACGTGCAACACTATCTTGCTATTATCACGCATGTACTCTAGCCGGCGGATCAATATACCTATGGAGTCTTTCACAGCAAAAACACCCGCAGGGTGAGCAACCTTGTCTGATGTGTCCACAAGCACTATATCTTGTCCAAACAAGGTAGGCGACATGCTATCGCCCTTTACATCATAAAAGCGCATACTCTCAACATTGAACGGAAACCTCGCATTTGTGGGCACGTAAAATCTGTCGCACCTATCATCGCTTTTCCCATTTTCACTTCCGCTGGATTCACCAAGGTAAGATATAGGTACAACACCCCCGAAAGCAACTTGACATAGTCCTTCATCACTACCCACCAAATACGCCAGTGGAACCTGCAACACTTCGGCAATTGCCATAAGCTTCTTAGAGGTAGGGTTGCTAGATTTGCCACTAAGTATATCGTACACGAAAGACTTCCCGACAGAAGCTCGCTCTGCAAGCTCACGTGCATTTATGCCAATTTTATCCATTTGAGATCTTATTCTGGCAACTATACCACTGCAACTACCGTGTTTCTCCATAAATTCGCCCTACAGTTAATACCAGTACAGCTTGTACAATTTTCACTACATAAACTCAAGCATTAATGTCCTAATGGCGAGACAGCATTATGATCGCACAATAGCAGGTTAATAAATTTACCGGTATAGCATAATGAAAAATTCTTTGGTTACTACAAACAACCGGTAACGTTAGTATTAATTTCGGATGTATAATACGAAAGTGCACGGAATATAGCGCCTATTATCTGGATTGAGGTAATTTACACACATTTCCAAAAACACATATGATAATATAAGCACGAAAATGAAGACTACAGCACGAAAAGCGTTTTTACGCTATGCTAATATGAAGTATACCCCTAAAACTTGTGGCGATGCAAACTTGTTTAGAATATTGCAAAAACCGCACAAATGTTCTATATGGGCAACAAACTTATAGCAAGGGTGCAACTCCAACGAGTGCAGCCGCAAATTGATAATTGCCAGCAAAGCCCTATAATCAAAAGACCACAACTCAGCCACTTACTGAATGATTTCTCCCGAATATTTGGTCGCAGACGTGCATCTCCCCTCCTCCATACGTGTTACCCCACACAAGGCGAAGAGCAAATGCCCCGCTACTTGCCAACAACGTAGCCTACTAAAAGAAAACAGCTAACTACGGGTTTCACTACCTTTGTGTATCTTCAACAGCGGAAATCGCAGATCTAATGAGCTCCTTCGCAAAAGAAGCATCCCTCCACTCACCAACTGATACAAATTTCTCTTTCTCGAGTTTTTTATAGAAAGAGAAGAAGTGCATGATAGAATCTAGGAAAGAACTAGGGAGGTCCACATAATTCTCAACCTTTTCGTAGTAAAGGTCAACATCTGGGGAGGGAACCGCAAGAACCTTTACATCCTCTCCTTTCTCATCATGCATCATTAGAACACCCACGGGGCGTGATTTAATCACAGCACACGGGACAACGGGAAATCTTGTAAGAACCAGAACATCAACGGGATCACCGTCACCCGCTACAGTTTTAGGTATAAAACCATAATTACAGGGATAGTGCATAGCAGTAGGCAAAAACCTATCAACAAAAAGGACCCCCCTGTCGCTTAACTCATACTTGACTGGACATGAGTTCTGACTTATCTCTACAACAACATTGACCTTGTCCGGGGCGTTCGCCCCACTTCCGACAGCACCCAGATCCATACTCCCTCACATCACGATCCACTAACCACAGCTATCCCCGCCTTCCAGTACACAAACCCACTCGCACACCCCAGAAAACAACCCGGATACACTGCTAAACACGAGCCCACAAAGAAAGTAACCGGCAGCTTACCTCTTAGAAAACTGGCACTTCTTACGAGCCTTGTGCTGCCCATACTTTTTCCTCTCCACAACGCGCGAGTCCCTAGTAAGAAGGCCTACCTGTCTCAACAGCGGCTGTAGCGTTGGGTTTATCTCCTTTAGTGCTTTGCTTATACCATGCGCTAGCGCACCAGCTTGTCCAGACTTGCCGCCTCCAGAAACCACGGCCTTAACATCGTAACAACCCACAGACGAGACCACATGAAAAGGGTTGTGAACAGCCCGACAGAGAGCATCTCTCCCAAAGTACTCAGCACATCCCATGCCGTTAACGGTAACCACACCGCTACCAACCTTTAACCATACCTTAGCCACAGAAGTCTTTCTGCTTCCCGTACCGTAGGAGCGCCCGAATTTATCTACTCTAGTCTTAGCAGGCTTGCCAACACCACCGGGAATACTATCACCTTCCACCATCCTTGCCTCTTCCATTCTTACTATTGATAGCACCAAAATCTAAAAGAACAGGCTGCTGAGCGCCATGACCATGCTCCGAACCTGCGTACACCTTCAGGTTCTTAAAGCGTCTTCTCGCCAATGGCCCATCACCAAGCATCCTCCAAACAGCCATCTTGACTATTCTCTCAGAACGCCCGGAACGCATGATGTCACTGGGAGTACAGCTCTTGAGCCCTCCCGGATAACCAGTATGCCTATAATAGACCTTGTCCTTCATCTTGTTGCGAGTCATACTCACACTACTAGCATTGATAACAATTACATTATCCCCACAATCCATATGAGGAGTATATTCCGGCTTGTGTTTCCCACGTAGCAAAGTTACTATATAGGCCGCAAGACGACCTAATACCATGCCGCTGGCATCTATTAACACCCAGCGTTTATCTATTTCTCTAGCTTTAAGAGAGAAAGTTTTCATACAAAACAAACCCATAAAATCCGCACCCGCATCAGCGGACTCTACTACCTTATGTAAAACTTGTCAATTCAAACCGGCTCTATGGTGTATAAATTGGCGAGAACATAGCGTCAGAATATATGCTCAATATAGTATAAGTTGCGACAACATGTCGCCATCTTTCGGCATGAGTGAACAAGCATTAAAACCTTGCATGGGCGTTGATTTTACATACCATAAATCGTGAAATATACTGTACAATTGGTGGTGGCGTATGCGTAAAGCACTATTACTTTTTTCACTCTTTCTGGCCAAAATGCCGTTTGGGGCCTACGGTACGTCTTTGGATGAAGCCCTGAACAAGACTCTTAATAATAATTTGGCTATTAAGGCAAGTATGTGCAGAAGTTTAGCGAATAAACGCGAAATTGTTAATTCTGCGGTGGCAGGTATACTTCCACAAGTGGTATACGAGCTTAACATACAGCAAAACGGATCTACTAGGAAGACTAGCTCATCATCAATTACGCTCACTCAACCAATGTTTAACGGTGCTGCAATATTCAACATAGATAAAGCTAGGTATCTGCACGCTGCGCAAGAAATTACTCTTGCAATGGAAAAACAGAAAACACTGCTAAGCACCATAAATGCATACATGAGTGCACTAACAGCATATGAGGTAGACAAGCTCAATGAGCATAACTTAAAAGTAATGCAGGAACATCTAGTATCTGCGGAAAAGCGCTTTCTTGTAGGGGAGATAACTAAAACTGAACTTGCACAGGCCAAGGCCAAGCTTGCGCAAGCACAGTCTGACGCTATGAATGCAAAAGGCAAATTAAAGGCTATAGAGGCTAATTATACTCACATAGTAGGTGAATCACCGGAAGATTTGCAGTATCCTAAGCGAAGGTTGCAAATCCCTGACTCTCTTGAGGAAGCCCTTGAGACTGCAAAACTAAATAATTTGTCATTGAAGCTATCTCAAAATTTGTACCAGGCCTCGAAACGTGACGTAGCTGTTGCCGTAGCAAAGAAAATTTTACCTTCTTTGCACGTGGCTGCCACAGAATCCTTTCCTGGAAATGACATAGGACGCTCGACACACAGACTGGATGTAAGGCTTCGGATACCTATTTTTGATCATGGTGTGGGGTTTATAGATATAGACCGTAGTAATAGAGCGCGGCAACAAAGTTTTTACTCGCTGCATGAGGCAGCAAAGTCTATAGAGGAGGCCATTATTAGCGCTTGGGAAGGTCTTTTATCAGCGAAATTTGTCTTACGCTCCGCAAAAGAATCTGTTAAGTACACTGAAGTAGCTTTGGAAGCAATAACTCAAGAGGCAAATCTCAATTTAAAAACCACACTAGATGTTCTTGATGTGGAACAAGAACTCCTGAAGGCTAAGGTGCGCTTGGTAAATTCACAGAGTAACGTTGTTGTTAACCAGTACAACCTTCTTGCGTTAATGGGTCAGTTCACCTTCAGCTAGACTATAAAATCTTTAATCTTGTGTGCTGTGGCGTTCGGTGCAGCACACATTAAGGCCATAATATTGTATATCTCCGGCAAAAACCCTACCTGCCCGCAGGGTTGGTGTGTACGAATAAAAAACAGCAGCTTCCGTCCTTTTGCACACACATGTTGCTGTAAACATGCGTCACGTTGCGGGATTGATAGATATTCTGGGGATCGTAAAATTTATAGCCTTTGCCTTTGAGCTCCTGTTACATAATACTATATCCCTATCACAGGAGTTTTACACACTTGATGAAAGGCTGTGTATGCAGAACAAATAGCCGCAATGCCATATGGAAAAAAGTTGACTGTATGTCATCTGCACGTTCTGCATATACCTGTGGGTCGGTTGGTATGCATGCATACTATCGTGGAATAAAAGCTATTTTCTATGTTGTGCTTATGCTCTTTAGCATGCTAGAAGCAATGTCCTCATATGTTTTGCACAACTCCCTATCTATGGGACCAGATCGCATGTTCACTGCAAGCAAATCAATATTGGGATGTATACATACTGCTCCTAGGAGTACCGTGCCTGCCCTTTCGGCCAGTCCCGCGCCACCATTATCGCCGAAAATGTGCACTTTATGACCTGAATTTTGGTCCACAAAATAACTCATGTTCTCTACTATTCCGAGCAATCGCACCTCAAGATTTTTCAACATGTCACACGTCTTTAGCGCCTGAGTAACTGACAATTCGTGGGGGGTAGAAACAACCATAGCTCCTGTAATATCGTATCCCTTGGCAATGCTGATATGCGCATCACCGGTACCAGGAGGAGTGTCGATAATCATATAATCACAAGGGCTCCACAGTGTATATGTTATTAGTCTGTTTATTGCTTTGCTTAGCATTGGGCCACGCCATACTATTGCCTTGTCTTTATTCTCAATGATGTTGGCAACAGAAATGCTTTGCACCCCTTGCACTTGTATGGGAATCAGCATTCCGTGGTCGTCGACTTCCGCTAGGTTTTTTATGCCCAACAACTGAGGTATCGACGGACCATAAATGTCGGCATCTACCAAAGAAACACTGTGTCCTTGTCTTGCCAGAGTTAAGGCAGTAAGTGCTGCTACTGTTGACTTTCCAACGCCTCCCTTTCCTGAAGCCACTAAGATAACGTTTTTGATACCTGGTATTTTCGTTCTAGAAAACAATTGCTTTTTTTCTGGAGCAACAATTGCGACAGAAACTTTTGAAGCACCTACTATAGAACTCCTTACTATTGTGCTGCAATTTTTTTTGAACTTCTGCTCCCATTCTGCACTTTTTTGCTCCGCAATAAGCAAAATTATGCCTATTCCTTCCTTGTTGACTGTGACGGACAACTCCCCTAGTTCGGAAATTTTTTTACCAGTGCTTACATCCACAGCGTCTCGTAATACCTTAAGCACCTCAAATTCTGTAACCATATTCATACACACAAAAGGAAGAGATGTGATGGTATCACACAATGGTAAAACATGTTTACTTTTGCGATGCACCCAATTATCATGCATCCTAGTTGGCATGTTGTAGCAGTATGGTAATAGTACCTGGTAGCACTTCTTCGGCTCTGGCGGAAAGCATTGCCCGTTTGGTAGGTGTGCCCGTGGTTGCTCCTTGTACCACAAGGTTTTCTGACGGTGAGATAAATCTGGAGTTTCCCCAATGTTGCGTTCCCTCACAGGGCCATGTGGTGCTGTTGCAGTCCTTATGTGCACCTGCAGGAGATAACTTGCTTGAGTTGTTGCTAACCGCAGATGCAGTGAGGCGTGCGTTGGTACCTGATAGAATCACTGCAATAATCCCATACCTTTGCTATGCAAGGCAGGACCGTGTTATTAGGCGTGTGGAGTCTGGGGAGACTTTTGTGTCAGCGCTGAGTGCCAAGGTGGTCGCTAGCATGATTGGCAAGTCCGGAATAGATAATGTCGTTACCGTTGATCTGCATTCGAACCAGGCGGCTGGTTTTTTTGATACTCAGTTTACTAGCATATCTGCACACAACGTATATGTAGATTATCTTGAAGGAAGCCCGCTACTGGAACGATTGGTAGTGGTTGCCCCGGATTACGGAGCACTGGGAAGAGTCCGGGCGTTCGTAAGTACGTTGTCGGCCAGGTACAATGTCAATTCAATCCAGGTTGCCATGGTGGACAAGTACCGCGAGAGTCCTGGGGTGTCTGAGGTAATGCACGTCGTTGGTAATGTAAAAGACAGGAACTGCCTGATACTCGACGATATTGTGGATTCGGGAGGTACACTTTGTAATGCTGCCGCGGCTCTGAAGGCTCGTGGCGCACTGAGTGTCCATGGCTTCATAACTCACGGTGTATTATCTGGAAAAGCTCACGAGACGGTCGAAGCGTCGGAGCTGGATTCCCTTGTCATCACAGATACAATCGGTTATAACAGTAGAAGTAACGTTACGAGCAAAATAAAGGTGCTGTCGGTAGACAAGCTCTTAAGCAACTATTTCTTTTCATACATTATGCGAAAAAAAGCATGAAGTACAGTTGTATTGAATCGGAACATCAGCCAATTAGTCGAGCTGAGCTTACGCGTGTCTCTAAGCTCGTGAGAATAAGGATAGGGGATGATGAGGTTGATTCGTATTGCGAACATTTGGGTGCTGTTGTCTCGTGGTTTGGAATGCTTGCTGAAGTTGATGACGCTGGAGTGGATGCAGCGATTCACGGAAAGGTTCCCGATAAGCTGCTGACACGCGATGATATTGTCACGGACGGTGACATAAGGGATGAGATCATGGCCAATTCACATGGGTCAGACATGGGCTTTTTCACTGTAAAAAACGTGCTACAGTAGCCTTTGTTTTCTGTTTGGTTACGCCTTCGCACTCTGCCACAAACGTCCTAGTTACGTTGGTATTCTTTGGTAGAAAGCATCACTTAAAATGAAGCGGTTCCGTTGTTCGAAGCGCTTGTTTTTCGTGAACCAATAAGAGCTGTATGCTTCTATTCCGCACCCAGCGCGGACATCTTTGTTCCATAGTTTCTATTCGCACCCAAGATCCACATACTGTGGAAACTTGAGGTTCTTTGTTGATTCAAAAAGAATGGGCCAAAAAAGCCTTGCTTAATTGCTAGACTGACTTAGATCTACGGATTGTTTACGAACTAGTAGCACGTACCTCGTACCAATAAACTGCGGTAATTTGGTGACCGTTGCGCTTGCTTATATTGTGTTTAGAACATGTACATTGATCTTTATTAGTCTATAAAGACACGGCACTTTTCCTGTACGAGCAACCAATTATCAGAACCGTAACACAAGAAAACAACTGGATTATTTTTAGGAGTTTTTGCTTACCTAATTGTTATTAACGCGCTCGTTATGACTTGTCTTACTTAAAACTCCCCGTAAATTCTTGTTCCTTGTTATGCATGATTGAAAACCCCAAAGAAAAACCACACCATACATTGCTCGTGGAGGACTATGGGTAACAAAAAGTTGTTTCCCAGCACTTACGCCGACCTATTCTTTGCGCGCTCATCATCAACCTTCTGTAAGGAAACTCACCGTAGCTTTAAGTAGCACATTGCACGAAGTCATGGATCAGATAGGTCCCACTGCTGCAAGAATTAGCGAGACCGACTTTCGTCAGAAATTCTACGGAGAACATAATGAAGCACACCTCCCGAAGCAAGATAGTCGACTTCTATTGCAGTATTAACTGCACATGTTAAACTGATCACCTCCCGTGACCCATCACTCTTGCTCACTTCGCATTTTATCTCATTCCTTACCCCTATTTTGCCACGCAGAGTGAGTGCTTCATCTCCGGAAAACACACTTCTATTGCTATCCTTGAATATCAAAGGCAATACACCCATACCGACCAAATTAGACCTATGTATTCTCTCAAAACTTTCTGCGATAACGGCCTTGATGCCGAGCAGCAATGTCCCTTTTGCAGCCCAATCTCTGCTTGATCCTGTGCCATACTCTTTTCCCGCTATAATCACAAGAGGTACACCATCTCTCTCATACAGCATTGCTGCATCAAAAACCGTCATTATCTCTTGCGTAAAAAAGTGCCGCGTATATCCTCCCTCAACATCCTTCAGCATTTCGTTTCTTATTCGGATATTCGCAAAAGTCCCACGCATCATAACATGGTGGTTACCGCGTCTGGAACCATAGGAATTGAAATCACTTTCCTTGACACCGTTGCGTACAAGAAACTTGCCTGCTGCACTATCCACAAATATATTACCTGCAGGCGAAATATGATCTGTAGTTATACTATCTCCCAAGAGCATTAGAACACGAGCGTTGTTCACCTCCAACTTATTCCCCAAGATACCCCTCTTCATAGCGCTAGTAGTCTTGGTAAAATAAGGCGGAGACTGAACATAGGTGCTATCAGGACTCCAGTTGTAAGTAACATCTCCCTTAGATTTGAGACTTTGCCATATTTCGTCACCCATCAACACATTAGTGTACTTTTTAACAAATATTTCACGAGATATAAATTTATTTACAATTTCTCCAATCTCTTCACTTGTAGGCCATAAATCTCGTAAATACACTGGCTTGCCGTAGTCGTCCTCGCAAATTGGATCTTTCGTTATATCTAAAAGAACTGTGCCACTAAGAGAAAAAATAACCACCAACGGCGGAGAAGCAAGGAAGTTTGCCTTGATGCACGGGTGAATCCTACCCTCAAAATTCCTATTGCCTGATAATACCGATGCAACTATCAGGTTGTTATTTTTAATGCATTCTTCTATGGTTCTGGATAGGGGCCCGGAATTTCCTATGCATGTCGCGCATCCATATCCAGCTATATTAAACCCTAATAAATTAAGGTCATCTAGCAGGCCTGAAACACGCAGATATTCTTCCACTACTTGCGAGCCAGGTGTGAGGGAAGTTTTAACCCAGGGCTTAGATTTTAGACCAAGCTTTTTAGCCTTTCTGGCCACAATGCCAGCTGCAATCATGACGTAGGGATTGGACGTGTTCGTACAGCTCGTTATTGCTGCTATCACCACATCCCCATTTTGTACCGGTATTCTTGGATCATGACAAAATTTTTGCGTGGGGAGAGAATCAGAAATTCGAGATACAATAATCCGATCTTGCGGTCTCTTTGGGCCTGCAACAACGGGTTCAATGTCGGCTAGATCAAGCTCGACTTTGTCTGCGTAAACTATATCGTTATTGCCATACCAGAGCTTCTGAGTGGTCATGTACAGCTCTACAATATCCATACACTCATTGTCTCGACCCGTAATGTCTAGGTAATCGAGGGTACTCTGATCGAAGGGAAAATATCCGCAAGTTGCTCCATATTCGGGAGCCATGTTTGCAACCGTTGCACGGTCAAAAACTGAAAGATTTCTTAGTCCATCCCCATAAAACTCCACAAACTTGTTTACAACTTTCTTTTTACGAAGGATTTCTGTTATGGTCAGAACCATATCTGTAGAAGTTACCCCTTCACGTAATTTTCCATGTATTTTAAACCCCACCACCTCAGGAACGGTCATAACTATTGACTGTCCTAACATAGCAGCTTCAGCTTCTATGCCACCAACGCCCCAACCAAGGACTGAAATTCCATTTATCATAGTTGTGTGGCTATCTGTCCCAATCACAGTATCGGGACACAACACACCTTCTGTTTCCCATACCACTTTAGCCAAATATTCCAGGTTAACCTGATGACATATACCTATGCCCGGAGGGACGACCCTAAGATTCTTAAAGGCTTGTTGGCTCCACTTTAAAAATTTGTAGCGCTCCAAATTACGAGACATTTCAAGCGCAACATTTTTTGCCAAAGCATCATCTGTTCCTGAAAAATCCACCTGTAGAGAGTGATCAATAATAAGATCAACTGGTATCTTAGGATTTATTATGCTAGGATCCCTGCCCTGTGAACGCATGTAATCGCGCATGGCTGCAAGATCTACAAGAGCTGGCACACCTGTAAAGTCCTGCATCATGACCCGCGCTGGCATGAAGTTCACTTCACACTCAGCGCCATGGTTTACGCACTTTGAGAACCTTTTTATATCAGTTAGACTGACAGAAATCCCGTCTTCATTCCGCAACAGATTTTCCAGCAATATCTTGTAAACAAATGGCATTGCGTGAATGTCTATACCCAAGCGTTGACACGCTATCTCAAGTGAAAAATAGTCATAGGATTTTCCGCCCACACACAGCTTTCTTCGCGTTTGTAGGGTATCCAAACAAGTCATAGACTATATCTCCTCTAGCAACGTGCTGCTTTAACAACAGGCTTAGACGACAAAGCCCCTCTCCGCACCATCTTCATCGAGAAGAGCACCCCCGTTGCTTTAAAACTGTAGCATCCATTTCCTTAACATTACCATGAACGCAGCGTACGTTAGGCCTCAGTATGGCGTACAAGATACACCACAACACAGCGACCCGTAAAAACAGGGAATGCGTACCGAGACACTCTGCACAAATGCACAAGCACAGTTCGAACCCGCAGCAGTTACCTTCTATACCTGCACCGACGGCAGTTGTCTACCTTTCAATCACATACTAAAACTTCAAACCTTCTCCTCGGTATTAAACCCCGCCATTTCGCCTGAGATTTTCTCTGTGGAGTCCGCATCATACTCACTCCTGTTCTTCGATATCTTAGGCCATTTCTCCGCCCCCTGACTGCCTAGCGCGGATTTCAACCCAGCCTTGTCGCCATCCTTTCCACAATCACCCCCGCCATGTTCAACGTTTCCATTGCCATGCTTACACAACTTCTTATCTATCTTTTCATGAAGGTTCTTAAGTTCAGTAGCAAACCTAACAATATCAACACCCTTAGTCTTAGCTAGAGCAGTTTTGAGATCACTTGTACGCGTGTTAAGTACGTCATACGCCAGTTCCTTCGCTAATAGATATACTGCATCAGAGTCTTCTTCTTTATTACTTCCGGTTCCTCGGTTCCCCTTTATCTTGAACCTTTCATACCCTACTTCTAGTTCTACTCTCGCTCCTCCTATTCCGTATCCTACGCTCCCTTCCATCGCTACTAGCATATTATCTTTAAATCCTATCTTAGGATCTTGCGTCGTCCAATCGAAGTTCTCCGCCTTTAACTTTACGCTCTTCCCATCTTTCTTATACGGATATACTGCTTTAGTTTCTCCATTACTTTCCATTATTTCAAAGTCTCTGATCTTAGAAAATGCCGGACTATAGTCTAATCCCACATAAAAACTTCCGTTCCCTAATCCTTCAAAGGAACCGTCACTTATAGCGTTGTTAGCGCCCAGGGCCGATGTCGATCCCACCATCAACGCC
>JBGCXB010000016.1:0-26445 GCA_048496795.1 Aaplasma endosymbiont of Hyalomma asiaticum
GCTCCGATGTCAGTATGTTGGGCTGACACTACGGTGCTGGTGTCGTCCTACGCACAAGCACCCTCCCATCGGCTCTAGTTGAGCCTTAGCGCGATCTCCCTCTCTATCTCCTCTGACATAACATCAAAAGTGTGAGCAGACTCATATTTTCTTCCGTTTATGAAAAATATAGGAGTAGCATTCACATCAAGTTTTGTGACCGCCAAATACTTTTGCTGTACTATGTCGTCCATAAGAGACTCGTCCGAGGTACACTTTTTAAACTCTTCATCAGATATATTGCTTATCTTCGCAATATTGGTAAGAAGACCCAAATCCTTGTATGTGGCTATTAACGTGTCAAACGAACCGAATACGGCCCTTACATAGGAGAAGAACGTCTTATTATCTCGATAACACGAACCAAGCATAGCTGCTGTCAAAGACAACTTATCCAAAGGAAAGTCCCTGTATATGTACAGCACCTTCCCAGTATCTATGTACTCGCTTTTCAAAAGCGGAAATACCTTGGTGGCAAAATCTGCACAGTGTGAACACGTAAACGAAGCATATTCTACAATTACAACCGGAGCATCCTCATTACCCAAGTACCGATCTTTCGGCATCAAAGAAAGCAACTGCTGTGCGGTTATACCGCTATCAACATTTTCACCAGCGCTAGCAGCATGACCGAATATTGCTATTACACACACCGCAACAATCAAGGATACTATCCTGAAATATCTAAAGGACCCCATAACCTCCACCGAAAAAATGAAAGTCAACAAAAACCACAAAACAACACCGGCAGTCAGATGAACTATTCCTTCTTCTCTGCAGCATCACCTAGCTGTTTTTCATACATCTCCTCGAAATCTATAACCTCTAACATCAGCGGAGGAAACCCGGCAGTAGAGGTTACCTTGGCTATTACTTCTCTTACAAATGGAAACAATATGCAAGGCGCAGAAATCAAAAGAGATCTCTTCACTTGTTCAGGGTTATCACTGCCCTCAACTGAAAACACCCCACAGTACTTTATCTCGCATACAAACGCCGCAATGCCATCCACCGTGGATTCTATGTTCACATGCAGCGTCACTTCGTATAATTCCAGACCTGCAGGCTCACCGTCGGCATTCTGCACAGGCAAAGCCGCAGACGCAACATTAACAGATATACTTATCTCTGGCGGCTTCTTACTTATCATAAGAAACACTCGTGGCGCATTGGGATTTTCAAAAGACAAATCCTTGATATACTGCCCCCTAACTTTTATCTTCCTTGGCTGCACTAGAACCCTCCAGGCGGAAATACCGCAATTAATTGTTGATTAACGCTGGCCAAACTATAATATGGTTAGGTACTCTTGTACATAGCCTTTTGAAAAATTGTGGGTGGGTATGGTTGAGTTGGCGATATATGCGTTCGTTGCTGCCTTTATTTTCTTCCGCCTGTATAGTTCCCTGGGTAGAGCCTCAAGCATAAGTTTTCAGAGTAGTTGCGTTACACCTGAGGAACAAAGTGACGGGGCTGTGTTTGATGCCCAACACGAACCCCTGGATCTGTGCGTTGATTCTGTGGCTGAAGCAGGACGCGTTGACTGCGTTGCACCTGGAATTGAGTCCATGAGAGAACTCAACGCAGAGTTCTCGCTTAGGCGCTTTATGTCCGGTTCATCTGCAGCTTTTGAAGTCATAATGAAAGCCCTCAATGCTGGGGATACTGAAGTTCTAAGATCTCTTCTGACCGATGGCATGTACGAGTCTTTCAATGAAGAGATAGCTCGCCGCAAGAGTATGGGCCGCGTACACGACGACGTGGTTGTGTCAATAATGTCTCAAAAGATCTTTTCTGCGGTTGTGAAAGATGGTGTTGCTTCAATAACAGTAAAGTTTATCACTGAACAGATAAATATAATACGCGATCTGTCTTCCAATATAATAGATGGCGATGCTTCCAAAATGAATACGGTTGAAGATATTTGGACATTCGAGAAGGATGCTCGCTCACCAAGTCACAAATGGTATTTAGCTGCTACATCGTAGGCCCTGTTATGATGCCTTCCTAGCTGTTTGCTCACAGAAATGTTCTCCTTTTCAATTCTTGAGAGAGAGGCCGCCGTCACACCGAAAAACTCATTAACGGACGGCACATACCTCTGCGCACCGCACGGAAAAACAAATTCCCGGAATTAGGAAGCTTTCCTAGCATTTTCCGTTGCTTTTATCACCCAGAATCCTAGAGTACCTATCAAAGCCCCCAACGGTACAACTAGTACAGATTTTACCAACACCGCGCTACCATATGTTGCTTGTCCTCCCTGTATTGTTCCGTCCCAATACATGTTAACGACTGTTGAGATACCCGTATGGAAGAAGTAACCAAAAACCATAATGATCATATTCGACACAGCGGTCGCCAGGGCAACTGATTCATTACCAGCGTATTCAATTGCCTTACATACAGTTACCAGCTGATATGCCGAACAGAAACCAATGACCATTAAGAGCACAAAAGCGCTAATTCCTGTATCGCAATGGCCCATAAGCATTAAAATAAAAGACAATACAGTAAAAGCGCCGCAGTAAATTATGATGCTTAATCCATCAGCAGATTTGTTCATCATATAGCTCAAAGTCAGAGAACCAACACAAGAGCCGACAAATATAGTAGAGGGCAAAATAGCTGCATATTGGCCTTCTATTCCGCAAACTTCAGACAAAAATGCAGTAGCCCAACCATCAGCAAATCCCTCTAAAGGTCCTATCATTAATCCACCCAGCACACTGATTAACAGCAACTTCTTATTGCAGAATACGGGTTTTATTTGTTCGCAAAAACTGCCTTCTGAGTCATCCTCTTTCGTATCAAAAAGAACAAATGCGGTCAAAACAGCAAGTGATAAGCCTATCCCTACTATAGACAACATTACTGTATTCCAGCCATAGGTATCCATGAGTGACAACACTGGAACACCGCCGTACATGGCCCCCATGAATCCTATCACCATAGCAATTGATGTCATGACGGCAAATCTCTTGCCAAAATACATGTTGGAAACCTTAAAAATGGAGAGAGCAGCAGCGGCTGATCCCAATCCCGTTATAATTCGGCCTATTTGCACCAAATACCACGATTCAAACATCATAGGCACAACGCCTAAGACCGTCATTGCCATGCATAAAGGCACGACTCTCTTAGGACCATATCTGTCTATTAACATACCGAGTGGTATATGTGCTGCGGTGTATCCAACATAGTAAAAAGCTGAAAACTGCCCCAATGCCAGCGCTCCAACGTTGAACTTTTCCATAATAATGCTGGAAAAAGTGTTGGGAATAACCCTAAATATGTACTGCAGGGCATAAAATACAGCTATGAGAAACCACGCGAAAAACCCCCTGCTGGCCATTCCTTTACTCTCCCCCGTCACCACAAAGCCTCGTACTCACACATACAACGGGGGTATGGTAACCCATAACCTGAAATTAGTACAGCATTCCCCAAACTACAAAAATCAACTATATCCTCACTGCTGCGCAAAGTTTCACATACTCTTTTCTCTTTCGTGAAAAAGCGCAACTATCCTGCGGTGTATTGAGTAAATTTCACCACCACTATGTTCTTCTTCACTGTCAGAACAACACACTAACTTGCATCTATCTTTGTTTTCTGCAGCTATTTGTTTAAATCCTTTGCGAACCCTCTCATAAAAATCAACACTGTTGCTCTCGTATCCGTTTCTATAGGCCCTTTTGAGAGCTTTCTTCGTATCCACGTCCATTACAAAAGTTATGTCTGGAGTGACGCTAGTGACTATAGAATTTAGCATATTGATTAATGACAAATCTACACCATGGCCGTACCCTTGATAGGCTACTGTAGAATCCACACAGCGATCACTAATAACTATCTTGTTCCTCTTTAAACCATTTTCAACGACCTTAACGAAACTTTCTCTCCTCATCGCAAGAAACAGAAACAATTCGGTGAGCACATCCATTTTGTGATCAGTGTTACACAAAAACATATTTCTGAGTAATTCGTTGAAGGAGGTGCCCCCCGGTTCTCTGGTTAGAATGACTTTATCATCCCCATAAAGATCAGATATATATTTAGCCAGAAGACTCGACTGAGTGGTCTTGCCGCACCCATCTATTCCTTCAAAAGTTATGAACATACCACTCAAAGACAACTCTAGCAAAATTCACCGGTTTCAATAAATTGCGGCAGATTGTTCACAGAATTGGCATCACAAACGTTCATCCCGCGCACGGAGGCGTCTATCCTGCGCAACAAACCGGTCAAGACCTCACCTGGGCCAACTTCTACAAACTCGGAACAACCTCGCAATATCAAATATTCTATGCTTTCTCGCCACCTGACCTTGCTCACCACTTGACGTGCTATTAAGTCCTTGACCTCGCTGCTATCTTTGTGCTCAGAAGCAGAAACATTGTAAACTATCCCCACACTTGGAGTGTTGAAATCCAGCGTACTTATAAAATCCTTGAGCTTGTCGTGCGCAAAACCCATGAGAGAAGAATGAAAAGGGCCACTGACCTTCAGTCTTATAACTCTCTTGACTGCCGTGTCTTTGCTAAAGTGTTGCAAAGACTCCAGAGCCTTGTTGTCGCCACTAACGACCACTTGTCCAACACAATTGTCGTTTGCTATCTCACACTTTCCTAGCTCAGATGCCTTACGCACAACACTCTCAACGTCAACCATGCTCCCACCAACTAGCGCCACCATTCCCCCTGGGCACTGTTTCGATGCTTCACTCATAGCACTGCTCCTGATATCAAGAAGCTTTGCAGTTGTGGACAATTCGATCACGCCAGCAGCACACATAGCTGCATATTCGCCCACAGAATGCCCAACTACATATTTGGCAATCTTATTCAACGGCATGCCAAAAACAGACTCCACCGCTTTCACTACAGCCATAGAAACAGTCATAAGTGCCAACTGCGCATTATCTGTTGCGGTCAAAACTTCTTCTGGACCCTCAAAAATGATTTTCGACAGTGACCTTCCCAAGACCTCGTCTACTTCATGGAACACATCCCTGGACCCAGCAAAGTTTTCATACACCTCTCTGCCCATTCCTACGAACTGTGAACCCTGTCCAGGAAACATAAACACAGCGGACACAACTCTCCTCCCAGGGGCTACATGTGATGGGGTAATTATTACCCAACACAACTGCGGTAGTCAAAGCTATTATTAAAGTTGAAAATGAACCATCGCAGTTTTTGCCATACAATTTTCGCTGGTTGGGTAGTTTTACTTTTGGCATCACCTCAACTATTCCTTTGCTCAAAACTCATTATATTCGTGGTATAAAGCACGGTTTGCCGCAAATTGACATAGAGAAATTTTCCTGATACGATTCGGGCCTGTTTTGGTTTCTATGGTGGAGGTCCGGGAGCATGAGAAAGGGGATACACCCTGAAGTTTATCCGATCGCGGTTGTTTTCACTAACGGTGAGGAGCGTCGTATGCTCTCAACTTCTGGGAAACCAGACGAGACGGTGAAGGTACATCTGGAAAGTGACAGGTTTAACCATCCGGCTTGGAATCCAGGTCTTAGGGCTCATGGAAAGAAAAATAGTCGAGCTGCCAGATTCCTCAGCAAGTTTGGGGACTTGTAATACGGCGGCATGTTGGGTTGCATAAACCCCAGAGGTTGCAGGTATAGAACCATTGGCTACCTTTCCATCCAGGGTGGGGAGTCACACGTACACTGCCTTAGTAGCTTCTATGGGGTAGTAAACATGGAGGATGCGCCACATTCGAGCATTGACCTTCTGGTTGTAGTTGGCGGTGACGGGCTGATGTTGCATAGTCTACATAATTATGTCATAAACCCCGGGAGAAGCGTGCCTGTCTATGGTGTGCGCTGCGGTACTGTGGGCTTTTTACTGAACAGCTGCGCCGAGGATAGCTTGCCATCAAAAATAGAAAATGCGGTGGCAACTGAGTTGACACTTTTGCGTATGGACGCAGAAGATGTGCATGGTGTTGTCCATAGCGCCATTGCTGTGAACGAAGTGTCTCTTTTTCGCGGCACTCATCAGGCTGCAAAACTGAGGATCAGTCTAGATGGTAAGGTAGTGATGACAGAGCTGATCTCAGACGGCATTATCTTTGCAAGCCCCGCCGGGAGCACAGCATACAATTTTTCCGCAGGTGGCCCGATACTACCGTTCAACTCAAATGTCCTCGCTCTCACGTCTGTGAACTCGTTCAGACCTCGAAGGTGGCGAGGTGCCTTGCTGCCAAACAACGTACAGGTAGAGATAGAAGTATTAACTCCTGAAACACGAACTGTAAGCGCGGTAGCTGATTATACGGAATTTCGCAATATAAGAAGCATAAAAATCCGTCAGGATAGTAACGCAAAAGTCACGCTCATGTTTGATCCAGAGCATAGATTAGAAGAGAGAACTATTGCTGAACAATTCCTTTCTTAGGAACCGTACACTATTGCGCATCACTGATAAAGGATCTATACTCTCTGCAGTGTGAGGTTTTCCAAGGTACATGTGGATATTTCTTATTCGTTTGACGATGTTTTAATCATTCCCTCATATTCCGAAGTGTTGCCTGCTGATACAGACGTTAGTACTAACGTTACGAGTAGATTGCATCTAAAAATACCCATTATGTCTGCTGCAATGGATACCGTAACAGAGTCGAGGTTGGCAATTGCAATAGCACAGCACGGTGGCATAGGCTGTGTGCATAAAAACATGTCAATTGAACGTCAGGTTTCTGAAGTAAAAAAAGTAAAAAAGTTTGAAAGTTGGATAGTGAGTAATCCTGTCACTGTCGAACCCGATACCATGCTCAAAACTGCATTAACAATAATGCAACAGCACAGTTATTCAGGAATACCGGTGGTTGATTCGAATAAAAGGCTCGTCGGAATAATAACAAATAGAGATGTACGATTTGTTGAGGATGTCAGCTGCAGGGTAAGCGATATAATGACAAAAACGAATCTCGTTACTGTCAGGGAGGGCGTAAGTCAATCGGAAGCTACACGTCTGCTCCACAAGCACAAGATAGAAAGATTAATAGTTACTGACGAGAACGGATGTTGTATAGGTCTGATAACCGTAAAAGATATAGAAAAATTCAATAAATTCCCTAACTCATGTAAAGATAAAAAAGCACGTTTAAGGGTTGCTGCCGCTGTTGGTGCTGGATCACACGAGGGGATACATCGCGCTGAGGCCTTGATTGCTGCTGAAGCCGATATTATAGTTGTTGATACAGCACACGGTCACTCTGCGAGGGTGCTACAAACTATTAGAGAAATAAAATCCCTTTATCCCGAAACGCAAATCATTGGGGGTAATGTTGCAACATCAGAAGGAGCTTTGGCACTTATCGAAGCCGGGGTAGACGCAGTGAAAGTGGGTATAGGTCCTGGATCCATATGTACGACTAGAATAGTCACGGGCGTAGGGGTACCACAACTTACTGCAATAAGAAATGTGGCGGCGGCGTGCAGGGGAACTGGTGTTGGCGTGATAGCTGATGGTGGTATAAAACACTCTGGAGACATAGCAAAGTCCATAGCTGCGGGTGCTGACGTGGTGATGATAGGGTCAATTTTTGCAGGGACAGACGAAAGTCCCGGAAAAACGGTGATTTACAATGGTCGTGCATATAAATGCTATCGTGGCATGGGTTCGGTAATGGCCATGAAGGAGGGTGCAAGTGATCGATATTTCCAGGAACCAAGTGGAAAATTTATCCCCGAAGGTGTTGAGGGTAGAGTTCCTTTTAAGGGTGCGGCGTCGGAAGTCATTTACCAGCTTGTTGGTGGTCTGCGATCGTCAATGGGGTATACGGGCAACCGTACCATTGAAGAAATGAAGAAAAACTGCAAGTTCACAGTGATAACGTCTGCTGGATTGCAGGAAAGCCATGTACACGGCGTTACGGTCACTCAGGAAACTCCAAACTACCAACCCCCAGTGCAATTTAACCAATAGCCGCAGATTTATATACACTAAGCTGAAGTGTAGAGGTTTTGGCGTTGGAGAAGGCTGTGTATACCAAGAATGTGTCGCATCGTGGATTGGCTAAAGTTGATTTGGTGTTCAGAAATAGTGCTTTGCATGAAACGTGCTGCGGGAGCTGAAAGAAAACGTTCATAACACAAACGCATGTAGCAACAGGCTCTTTTTTCTGTTCATTTCACAAAATACTCACTGTGGTAAGATTATTACTGTGTTGTTTGCGGAGCGTAAACATATTGTTGTAAAATAATTTCCTAGGCCTTCTTGTTTCAACAGCGCAAACTGTATTGCTCTAAACGTGCTTGTGTTCAAAAGTAACCGCTATTTCATAGCTTTGAGATAAGGCGCTAAGACCTCAAGTGCGGTGTTCAGCATATAATGATCCAGTATAATTCTCGAACCATATTTTCTAATATAAAATTTCTGTGTTAAACCAGCTTCAGCAGTATGTTGCTAGTCCAGCTCTCTCCATATCGAGCATAGTGCATTCTAGTGATTTACAGCACAAAAGGGCTTATAAAATTCAGATATTCCCTCAGTCTAATGAGAAGAACATACAGCATCCGTACATGACGATGAAATTTCTATACTGAACACAAACATCTTAAACGATTGCATGGTATCACCCTTTATACTACATAGAGCAGCACGAGGACATGCTCGCTGAACTATAACCTCAAAATTACAAGCAAATGCAAAGTTGATCACCTGATTCTAAAAACACAAACATATGAAAATAAAACTGCCCCAATGAAAATGAAATACAAAAAGTAGAAAACATTGCCATAATTGAGGCCCGAACAGCCGTTAAAGCTGCAGACCTATACTATAATGATGTTTTGAGTACAATACGGTCACGCTGTCTAATTATACCAACACAAAATTTCCATATCAGCGTCTACGTTTTCTATATGTTTTTTGTGGCAGGATCCATCAAGATGCCCAGTTTATCCCTAAAACCTCCTTGAGTTTACCCATAAATGAAGCTACCGCCAGCAACTAGCGGGTAATCCTCAATGCTCTTCGTGAATGGGAGCAGTAATTTTACATTAATCAAGAAACGCATAATTAATAGAGAAACTAACGGCTATTTCCCCTATCTTGTGTCTTATCTACGAACAACAAATCCCTACAGGCAGGTTAAACCTACTGTGTCGGATAAAGCAAATTTGCGTTACAGATAGCCTCTCATCCCACCCATCCGCATGTCATACCAGGAGCGCTTCCTCGCCTTTTCGCTTCACAACACAGGCGTCTTATCGCACAAGCGAAGCATACTAAACGACGCCATCATATTTCACAATGGCATGCACTAAAAGATTGGGTAATTTATAAAATTATATATTCGTTCATACCTCAATTCCGTATGGCTGGCATAGTTAGCCGAAAATGCCAACCTCCCACGATAAATAGGCCTCAAGCGACTGATACAACCAAACATCTAGCACAACCAGAGCGATAAATCAATGCCTCTCAAAATGAAAAAAACCACCGGAAAAATCCTCAGCAGTGGTTAATTATTTTTTCCAGCACAAAAGTACGCATCATAATATGTAACAGCCTTGACAAAAGATGATCAGCACGCACTGTTACGCAGCCAGCAGCCCCCCCCTATCTAACTACAGACCACTTTGCACGTCAAGATGTGGACGCGCCTATCAGCTTCGCAAGAAACCGACAACACACTCCCATTGCTCACAGCCAAAAATACCACGTGTCACCTGTAACGCCAACTAGGCAGAAAAGAAAAAGGCTGGCAGCGACCCTCTCTCCCATGTCTTAAGACAAAGTACCACAGGCGCTAGGAGGCTTAACTTCCGGGTTCGGAATGTTACCGGGTGTTCCACTCCTGCCATAACCACCAGCCAAATGCTCCAGACGAAGCCTAGTAGAAAGAACTGTAAAGCTGAACAGTGCAGTCTTAACACTGCACGCATCCGCTAAATGAGCAAACCAATCGGGCTATTAGTACCGGTTAGCTCCATGTGTTACCACACTTACACACCCGGCCTATCAACGTGATAGTCTTTCACGGCCCTAATGGGGAAATCTAATCTTGAGGGGGGTTTCTCGCTTAGATGCTTTCAGCAATTATCCCTTCCATACGTAGCTACCCAGCAATGCCGTTGGCACGACAACTGGTACACCAGTGGTATGTCCAACTCGGTCCTCTCGTACTAGAGTCAGATCCTCTCAAATTTCCAACGCCCACGGAAGATAGAAACCGAACTGTCTCACGACGTTCTAAACCCAACTCACGTATCACTTTAATCGGCGAACAGCCGAACCCTTGGGACCTGCTCCAGCCCCAGGATGTGATGAGTCGACATCGAGGTGCCAAACGGTGTCGTCGATATGAACTCTTGGACACCATAAGCCTGTTATCCCCGGCGTACCTTTTATCCGTTGAGCGATGACCCTTCCATTCGGAATCACCGGATCACTATGACCGACTTTCGTCTCTGCTCGGCCTGTCGGCCTCGCAGTCAGGCAGGCTTCTGCCATTGTACTATAAAAGCTGATTTCCGACCAGCTCTAGCCTACCATCGCACGCCTCCGTTACTCTTTAGGAGGCGACCGCCCCAGTCAAACTACCCACCATACAATGTCCTAGCTCCAGAAAAATGGAGCCTAGTTAGATGTCAAAAACGCGAAGGGTGGTATCTCAAGGGTGACTCCACTGAGACTGGCGTCCCAGCTTCAAAGTCTCCCACCTATCCTGCACATCGCATCCCTAACACCAATGTAAAGCTATAGTAAAGGTGCACGGGGTCTCTTCGTCTACCCGCGGGTACCCCGCATCAGCACGGGGAATTCAATTTCGCTGAGTTGATGCTGGAGACAGCGGGGAAATCGTTACGCCATTCGTGCGGGTCGGAACTTACCCGACAAGGAATTTCGCTACCTTAGGACCGTCAGTTTTACGGCCGCCGTTTACTGGGGCTTCAACTCGAAGCTCTCACCTCTCATATTAACCTTCCAGCACCGGGCAGGCGTCAGGCCCTATACATCCACTTACGTGTTAGCAGAGCCCTGTGTTTTTAGTAAACAGTCGCTACCCCCTGTTTTGTGCCACCCACAGGTGGTTGCCCACCTACAGGTCACCCTTCTCCCTAAGTTACAGGTGCAATTTGCCGAGTTCCTTCAGCATCATTCTCTCAATCGCCTTAGTATTCTCTACCTACCTACCAGTGTCGGTTTGCGGTACGGACTTATTAACTTAAGCGCTATTTCCTGGGACCTCAACAGGGCATACATCAATCCAATAAGATGCACACCTTCACAAGATCCGTCACGCTTAAAAGGTTCAGGAATATTAACCTGATTCCCATCGACTACTCCTTTACGGCCTCGCCTTAGGGTCCGACTAACCCTGCGTAGATTGACTTAACACAGGAAACCTTAGGTTTTCGGCGAGAGTGGTTTTCACACTCTTTTACGCTACTCATGTCAGCATTCTCACTTTCGATACCTCCAGCAACCCTCACGAGTCACCTTCACAGGCTTACGAAACGCTCCGCTACCGCGCCCGGTAAACCGGACACTCGCGTCTTCGGTGCATGGCTTTAGCCCCGTTACATCTTCGGCGCAAGAAAACTTATCTAGACAAGTGAGCTGTTACGCTTTCTTTAAAGGATGGCTGCTTCTAAGCCAACCTACTAGCTGTATTGGTCTTCTCACATCCTTCCACACTTAGCCACAACTTTGGGACCTTAGACGGCGATCTGGGCTCTTTCCCTCTCCACCACGGACTTAGCACCCGTAGTGTGTCTGCTGTAGAACTATTGTCTGGTATTCGGAGTTTGATTGGATTTGGTAAGAGGATGAGTCTCCCTAGTCCATTCAGTGCTCTACCCCCAGCAATATATAATACAACGCTCTACCTAAATAGATTTCGCGGAGAACCAGCTATTTCCAAGTTTGATTGGCCTTTCACCCCTAGCCACAGCTCATCCAATACTATTGCAACAGTAACAGGTTCGGTCCTCCAATGTACTTTACTACACCTTCAACCTGGCCATGGCTAGATCACTTGGTTTCGGGTCTAATCCGTTAAACTAAACGCCCTATTAAGACTCGCTTTCGCTACGCCTACACCTAACGGCTTAAGCTTGCTCAACAGATTAACTCGCTGACCCATTATGCAAAAGGTACGCTGTCACCCGTCTATGACAATCGCGGCAAGCCGCAACCCCCACATAACGAGCTCCAACTGTTTGTAAGCACTCGATTTCAGGTTCTATTTCACTCCCCTCACCGGGGTTCTTTTCACCTTTCCCTCACGGTACTTGTTCACTATCGGTCGCTAAGGAGTACTTAGGTTTAGAGGATGGTCCCCCTATGTTCAAGCAGGGTTTCACGTGCCCCGCCCTACTCAAGGATCTATAACTTTCTTACCTGTACGGGACTATCACCCACTATGGTTGCATTTTCCAAAGCATTCCAGTTTCTAATCCATAGACCACTGACCTATTCCGCGTTCGCTCGTCACTACTAACGGAGTCTCATTTGATTTCCTTTCCTCCAGCTACTTAGATATTTCAGTTCACTGGGTTCGTCTTGCACACCTATGTATTCAGCATACAATGACCAATAAAATTGGCCGGGTTTCCCCATTCGGACATCTGCGGATCAAAACTTGTTGACAATTCCCCGCAGCTTATCGCAGCCTACCACGTCCTTCATCACCTCTTAGCGCCAAGGCATCCATCAAGTGCTCTTCTTTATTTATTCATTCGCAGCGATACGTGCAGTATCAAAACCGCACTATTCATACTTTATCAGCTAATCGAATCGAGATCATCCCGGAAATTTTTAGGGGACAACCTCTACAATTGATCTTTCTACTAAACTTGTCAATCATCAAACGCCATGCTAAAAAGCCGACGCTCGACAGAGCCACAATTGTTATCCAAGAATCATACGCATGTCAACACATTACTTTGAATTTTCCATTACTTTATTCTTTATCACCAGACTTACACCAATAATACCCGTATAAAACATGCGTGGACCGGACAAAAGGTGCTTTGCTTTAAACCCATCCATAGTAGCCAAATAACCCATAATAGATCATAAACATTGTAATCCCCCCATTTGCATCTTATAAGGTTCAGAAAGCAACCTGTGGCACAACTTCGATGATAGAGGACAAAATTACAGTAATTTCCGGTGGCGAAAGCTTTGATATGTATTACAGAGTGTATAACGAGGAGTTGCTACATGAAAATGCACCTTTGATGTGCGTTCATGGAATACGTGGCAGTTGTTTGGATTTCGATGTACTGGCTAGGTCAGTAACGTGTATCAGTGTAATAGCCATCGACGTTGTGGGTAGGGGACAAAGCAGTTGGCTCAAGGATGGCAGACAATACAATTACAATACATATTGCTACAGCTGCATTCAACTGCTTCGCCATCTTGAAGTTGAAAAATGCAATTTCTTAGGAACGTCTATGGGCGGCATAATTGGCATATTTTTGGCGTCCCGTTTTCCCAATCTGATAGCTAAACTCATCTTGAATGACATAGGTCCCTATATGTCTAAGAAATCCCTTGAGGGAATAGTGAGATATATGTTGCATGTTCCTGTTTTCGACGATCTTGATGCTGCTAGGAAATATCTGAAAGTAACTCTGAGCTCTTTTGGGATATCTCAGGAAGAGCATTGGACACTTGCATTCCAAAGTCATATTACCGAAAACAAAGGACAATATGTTTTATCCTCTGATCCAAAAATAGGACTAGCACTACAAAACGAAGTAGAAAGTATCGGGTATGTGATGGATCTCTGGGATTTGTGGGAGAAAATACCGCATGACATTTTGGTGATAAAAGGGGAGTATTCCAATGTCCTAACCTCAGGTGTTTTGAGAGATATGGCCAAAAGAAAGCCCTCGTTAAGCGCCATAATTTATAAAAATGTTGGACATGCGCCTGCTCTGTACACGCCAGCAAGAATAGACCCCATAATGCAATGGCTTGCAAAACCAAACAGTTGAGTTCTTGGAGCGTAGTAAATGAAATGCTCTTGAAATCCTTCGCCCCAGGGAGTAGCATATCCGCGTGTAGATACGCTGAGCGGGGTTGCAATCTTGGACGTTTCTGGTTTTGTGCTCACTGACGAACAGGTTCTTAAATCCTACAGACACATGTTGTATATGCGTAGGTTGGAAGAAAAGATAGGCCAGCTTTACAGTATGGGGCTGATAAGGGGGTTTTGCCATTTATACATAGGACAGGAAGCTGTAGCAGCGGGGATATACAATGTAATGCAACCTGCGGATTGTGTCATCACTAGCTATAGGGAACATGGTTTTGCCTTGTCCTCTGGGGACAGCGCAGGAAGCATAATAGCCGAGCTTATGGGAAAAAGCGGTGGCTGCTCCAAGGGAAAAGGTGGGTCAATGCACTTGTTCAATGTGGAAAGCAACTTTTATGGTGGGCACGGAATTGTAGGTGCACAAGTGCCTATAGGAACAGGACTGGGATTTGCAGCAAAGTACAAAAATTCAAATGGGGTTGTTTTTACCTGTTTAGGGGATGGTGCGATAAACCAAGGACAAGTGTATGAAGCCTTTAATATGGCCGCGTTGTGGAAGTTACCAATTGTTTACATAGTGGAGAACAATGAGTATGCAATGGGCACGTCTGTTGCACGAGCGTCGGCTGTAACAGATCTATACCTTCGCGGTGAGGGATGTGGCGTGCCCGGGCGCGCCGTAAACGGCATGGATCTGTTCGAGGTAACTCGGGAACTAGTGAGTGCTGCGGAGAGAAGCCGTAGCGGGGATGGTCCTATCTTGTTAGAAATGAAAACATACCGTTACCGGGGGCACTCAATGTCTGATCCCGCTAATTACCGGACAAGGCAGGAGGTGGATACAGTACGTGATAATCATGATGCTTTAAGCGGAGTGAGGAACTATTTGTTGCAAAAAAAGATCGCTTCGGAAGCATTGTTGGAAGAAATGGAAAAAGACATTCGTAAAACTTTGAGAGATGCAGTGGCTTATGCTGAGAATTGCGGTCAGCCCTCTGAAAGTGAATTGTATACGGATGTGTACAAAGACGTTTAAGTGCTGATCCAAACGCTTGTGATAGCACCAAAGCACGCAGCTCGGAATGGTTTGCACGGGTAGCGTGTGTATTTTATTTCAAACATAGGCGGCGCGAATGGATTTTCTGTTTGGGTCTGCACTTTGCGATGGTGACATTCACTTCTCCGTTTCTTTGCCAGCATTGCTCGGCACTTGTGCTGCGTACTGTTAGTGTATGAAAGTGTGCCTACTGTATGTGTATAGCTCTGTTACAGTATGTGCCTGCTTCTGCCGTGTCCTCGTCCCTGCACCTGGAATAAAATTTCAGTATGCTTTGACACACCGAAACACCAATCAGCACTTTGCTCAATTGTATTTGGACCACATTTGGAAGGTGGCCCAATGTTGCCACAACTTATCTCAACTACACATAAGAACATCACGTGATATGTCAATACTGTTATTTGTAATAACAGCAAAATGGGCAATGCAAAAAGAAGCTTAAGCTATGTGTTGTGTGCGTTCTTCTGCAAAACAGTCATTCAGATATGTGTACCCTGTGCACGAGAAAAGTGTGCCATTTTTGGATTACTCACAACATATTACCCTGGGGGCCAACAAATTGTGCATCCTGCAAGGTAAACCATGTGAGTTGGCATCCGATAAGTTGCGGATTTCTTGCGCACTTTTTCACTGATCTATGCCAGAGTGTCCGTAAAAACATGATATAACGTTAGAAACTCGCTGTGAACCGAATCCAAAACGGAACCAGATTTAAAAGGAACAAACACCTGTTCGAGGTCTAGAACCGTCTCCAGGCCACTCGACACAGCTTCTTCGGCACGGCGCATTACCTCGTCTTCCGACACACCCAAAAAGGGCATGATACGTTGTGCAAGCATTTTCCCCCATATCACCCTAGATCTCACATGCGCGCGAACTGTGGCGCTGTCAAGGTTGTTACTTGATGCACATTCTTCAACCGATCGTACGCCATTTCAATGCACTTACGCCTGGAAGTATAACGTGATAATGGAGCATAAGTATTAGAACACGAACGTGCTCATAGCCCACAAAAGTTTGTGAATTCCACATGATGCATGTTTTTTCACCTATACCATAGAAGACGCTGCGTGCAGTAATAACAGAAAATTCTTTCTTCTACGACACAGAGTTGAATGACGTTTGGAAACAAATCTAATATTTCCGCAGAACTACTACTCTTTCGTGTCCTGAAGAAAACAGCCCATACTGTAACCAAATAATTAGCTCAATGCGAATCGCTATCCCACGTCTTTAAACAGTGTAATGAGCAAGCGCGCCAGCATTGAGGCAATATTGCGAGGAAAATTCGTTCAATGGCAACTGTCGGAAGTTACTAACAGTACGGAAATTTGTTTTAATCTCCAACGTGACGAATGGAAAAGCATCAAAGAAAATGTGAAAAATGAACAATCATGCAATATCACAGTGTGGTAACATAATTTTTACTACCGATTGGCTTGCAGATTTGTCTATTAGTGCTAGACTGAGCGGTATTCGTCTCTGATGCAGTAGCTTATGAAAAAGACATTGGTAGTTTTCGTAGTGTTTCTACTTTATAGCTCAGGTGGTTTTTGTGTACAAGAACCCCGTTCTATTGCGGCAAATGATCATATAAAGATTATGAATTTTAATCCGCAGTCCGTCCATAGATATGTGGGTTTTTATGGCTACCAATCAAGTATCCTGTTTGAGCCTGGAGAGACAATAACTACTGTGTCTATGGGAGACTCTACTGGATGGCAGTTAGTTCCCCAGGGAAATAGATTATTCATTAAGCCCGTCACTGATGACGCAGATACGAATGTCACTATCATCACCAACAGACGCGTGTATTATTTCGAGTTGCATGCCGAAGAAGCGTCAGGTTTGGATGACCCAAGGTTGGCATACGAAGTTAGGTTCTCGTATCCGAACACTGAAAGCAATGTAGATGCCGGAGCGTCTTTCGGAAGTGGGGGGGTATCATTCCCAACTTATCAAACTGATATACCAGATCTGAGTGACCCTGACGTTGCTAGAAAGGGTTTGAATTTTGAGTACTCAGTCTCGCATAGCTCCGGTTCTGTGGATATTGTGCCACTGCGGGTGTTCGATGATGGTAAGTTTACTTACATGCAGTTTTCAAATACCAGTGGTGACCTGCCATCTGTATTTAACGTTGATTCTCAGGGGTACGAGTCGCTAGTAAATTTCAGGGTGGTGAAAGACTATGTTGTCATAGAGCGTACGTCCCGAGCATTTACGCTTAGGTATGGTTCCAGCACTGCATGTGTGTTTAACGAAAAGGGATCAGGCGTGGTCTACGCAAGAGGAGGCCTTTTTGCTGGTCGTCCTTAATATTAAGAGAATTGGGCTATCTGGAGGAGTATAGTGTCTGGCGTATTTGAGGTCGGGGATTCGGATTTTCATGAGCGCGTGGAATCACATGATGGGTTTTCGTTGGTGGATTTTTGGGCCCCATGGTGTGGTCCATGCGTGGCTTTTGCTCCTCAATTGGAAAAAATAGCGGAGCAATATAAGGATAAGCTCGTTGTATATAAGCTAAACGTCCAAGACAATCAGGACGTACCCATAAAGTATGGTATAAGTGCCGTTCCGACGGTGCTGTTGATAAAGAAAAATAAGGTGATATCGCGGGTTGTTGGCGCAAATGTGAAACAATTGCTTACCGCTATAGAAACTGCGTTAAAAGGTGATGCAGATTGATTAACCACTATCCCTATAGAGGGGGAGTGAATACGGAAGAGCTCACAATAAAGCAGCTTGAGGTAAAAGACATTCAACGAGTTACATTCGACCTGTGGAGTTTGTTGGGGTGCTTGTCAAAAAAGCTTTGGTTGTTGCTTGCCAATTTGGAAAGTGAAAGCCATTATTCGTCTTCATGATTTGGATCGATGTCGGCATCTGAATCCACAGATTCTATGTGTTGCACAATGCCTCTGACAATATTGCTACAGTAGGCGTGAAGTTTTTGACCTCTGTTGAAAAGTTCTACGCTTTTTTCTAGAGGCACTTTTCCACTTTCCAACTCATCGGCTATTTTTTGCAGCTCTTGTATTGCTTCTTCGAATTTCATACTTGTGTTCATAGACATTTTTCCAATATTTGCTACAATCCCAGGGAGAGTACTTCTTCTGTTAGTAATTACAAGTGTAAAAATGTCCCCTCGTGCAGTTGTTCGCCGTCCCGCAAAGAATGCAATGCAGTCCGGCGTGTATCGTGGCGATCTTTGGTATGTGGAGTTTGAACCCTCCCATTCGCAATACATAGAGCCACTGATGGGGTGGACAGGATCTGAGGAAACCGCACAGCAGGTACGTCTGAGTTTCAAAACAAGAGAGGAAGCCCTGGCATATGTAGAGTCAAGGGGAATACCATATGTTATATTGCCAGGTTACACCACTAAGAAGATTCCGAAATCTTACGCTTCCAATTTCCTTCGAAACAGGGGATTGTAGGCCGTCCAGGGTATAAGTTTATGACATAATGTGTTGTGAGGAGATTCTTACTTGTGGTAAAGTACCTCCGTTGATTGCTTTCCTGCTGGGTTTAGAAGAAGTTTTTTATGTTTCTTGCTTTGCTGTCCAAAGTACTACCTTTGTACACAACTATATTGTTAGGTTATGTTGCGGGAAAGTTTATAAAACTTGACAGCCAAACTATAGGAAAGCTGCTCTTTTATGTCATTGGCCCATCAGTAGTATTCTTTGGAATTTTGAAAACCAAAATAAGTCCGGAATATGCTTCGTTACCCATCATAACGTTTCTCATATGTTGCGTAATGTCCTTTGTGGTGTATCGCGTATCAGCATTGATTTTCCGTGGACATACAAGGGAAATGCTAGCTTTTAGCTCAGGAAGTTCAAGTATGGGTTTTTTTGGGCTACCTGTGGCTATTGCGTTGTTTGATGAAGATACTGTATCTATATATTTGCTTTGCTACGTTGGCATGTTGTTCTTTGAGAACAGTTTTGGGTTCTACATAGTGACACAACGCATTTACACACCAAAGCAGTGCGCAAAAAGGTTGCTTCTATTGCCGGCATTTCACGCAACTGCGGCTGCGCTTTTGTTAAATTACTATAAAATACCTATGCCTGGGTTTCTCTTGGGAATTTCCACGAGCATAACTAACTCATATATGGTCTTAGGTACGATATTGTTAGGTGTAGCCATTGCTAATATAAAGGATTTTTCTATAGATATTAAGCTTGTTGCATCAACGATATTGATAAAATACGTCGCTTGGCCACTTGTGATATTGTTACTTATTTTTTTAGACAGAATAGGTCCTGGACTGTATGATACACAGGCTTATCAGGCGCTGATTCTGCTTGCTATTATTCCGGTATCCAGCACGGGAGTGATTCTCGCTTCAATGTTCAACTACCAACCTGATCGAGCCGCGATGATATTGCTCATAAGCACCGTTATTGGAATGTTTTACGTGCCTCTAATGATTTCACTGTTGCTACACGGACATCAGTAAATGTTCGCCAAAAACACCGCAAGTCACTCAAGTAGGTATTGCTTGCAACTTGTTTTGTGTGTACGTTTTTCTACGCGCTGACTGCCAAAAAAATGACTTCCGAACCACAATACATGCGACGGCAAATTACTTTGTATTCATGCGGAAGAACAAAGTGTTCACCTTCCCTGACTCGAAGAACAACTATACTTCCTGATCCACACCACCCACGCCCTAAAAGCGCGCTTAGGGAAACTCCTATCAACTTGGGTTCCTTAAACGGTGGATCAACAAACGCTATATCATACCTGTGATCTGATGATACCAACCTATTCATGTCACAACAAACAAGTTGGAGCATATTCTCAATGCCAAGACTTGCAGCTGTTTTTTGTACCAGCTTAAGATGTGTTGTATCTATATCTACTAAACACGAAAACACCGCTCCACGTGATATGGCTTCAAAGGTAAGGGAGCCACTGCCGCAAAATATATCGCATACCCTTAACCCCTCAATATCCGCATATGAGCGCAGAACGTTGAATATTGCCTCTCTGATTAACGACGTAGCAGGCCTTGCTTTAAGTGCATTACCCGTGAAAACCCTCCTGCCTCTATACACACCCGAAGTAATCCTGATCATATTGCGCGTGGCTAAAGCCTTTTGATGAAATGGCGTTTTCTTATCTCTTCCATAAGCCGGTTGCTGGCAAAAATTAGTTTGTCCGTGTACACAGCATGCCTTATTCTCATCATATCATCCTGAGCAGGCTCAGACTCCTTTGTAATGCCACATAGGACAACAAAGTCGACTTTTCCTACATCATCAGAACGCAAAACCTCACCAAGGATGGCATTCTCAAGCATATACTGGAGCTTGGAAGAAAGGTCCTTTACTTTCACTACTAGATCTGCTGGTTGAAATCCGGCACCTCTCATTGCTTCAACAAAAGTGCCGCAATCGCTGCTTTTATCCTTAAGATCATTGTACACAGCATCCACTGATTCCACAGGCACAGAAAGCTGCTTAAGGCTGACAGTACTGTTCATGAATCCACGACTGACCCGCACTTTACCCAAAAGCTTCAGTAGAAGATATCCCCTGTCGATCTTTACCGGACCAATGATAGATCCGACATCGGACCTCAAAAGTCTAGCCTTAACATCCGGTACAAACCCACTTACCGCTGCTCCAACCGTTTTATCGACATACACTCCATGTTCTCTATACCTTTCTGCTATCTTGTTTAATTCAACACCTTTTAGAAACTCGCTGTGAACCGAATCCAAAACGGAACCAGATTTAAAAGGAACAAACACCTGTTCGAGGTCTAGAACCGTCTCCAGGCCACTCGACACAGCTTCTTCGGCACGGCGCATTACCTCGTCTTCCGACACACCCAAAAAGGGCATGATACGTTGTGCAAGCATTTTCCCCCATATCACCCTAGATCTCACATGCGCGCGAACTGTGGCGCTGTCAAGGTTGTTACTTGATGCACATTCTTCAACACTCTGCTCACGACACACCCCGAGAACAGAAAATAGCCTTTCCACCTCCTGAGACACCTCATTCGCTTCAATGGACATGCCTAGTTCCTTTGCCTCCAGTTCAAGAAGCATCTCATCTACAAGGGACTGCAGCACCTCGTCCTTATTTCCCCATGCGTGGGAGGTTTTATAGAAGAACCCGTTAGCCTCGACCCTTCTTTCTACATCAAGACTGGTGAGAACTCTATCATCAACTACAGCCTCAATCTTCACAGAAGCACAGGCGTGCACTGACGGCACAACAAAACACAAAGCACACAGCCACAGAAACCAGCGCGACATAACAAAACTACAAGACAGGCCGAGGGTCGGATTCTATCAAAAAACTACCTAGTGTCAAAGTTATATTTTTCTCTCTCATTACCACCCAAACACACACAATTGAACCCTCTGAAGGGCTACAACGCACTTAGCACACACGTCTTGAAGGGCGAACGACCAGGATCGAACTGGCGACCTTCAGTGCCACAAACTGATGCTCTACCGATTGAGCTACGTCCGCCACGGACTGCCCAAGAACTATCATATCCCTCTGATAAGAGTCAAGCTCAACATTGAAAATTCTTCCTTTGGTCCGTGCTGTTCCACAATGAATTTTACAAGGCTAGGCTGTATCTCTTGTCGCAACACTTTGGAAACTAACAGTAGTAGCCAAAAAATAAAAATGTCACACAAATAAGCGCCATCCAATCCAACTTTAGCCATAGCCCCCACGGGGCTAAATGCCTACATTCCGCATCAGCATTCCTTTAAGACTGGCACATTAGCCTCCTTGCCACTTCAGATCTACCCATAAATGAACATAGCTCAGCCAACCCTGGCCCCCTGGAAAGCCCAGTCAATGCTAGCCGAAGAGGCAGAAGTATATCTCGTGTACCGCGACCTGTTTCTTTTTTAATTTGTGATAACCAGGAATCACAAGTACGCGCATCAAGTTCGCAGTCTGGTAAGAGCTCTGCTGCTTTAACGAGAAATTCTCTGTCTTTTTCACTAACGACAGTCGTTATTTTTGAACTGCAAATTTCCTTCCACGCCCTGACGTCTTCCAACTTATCGATATTTCCACGCACAAGATTCCAAAACTCTTCTGAGCACTCTATACCCCATAACATCAGCTTATCCTTTACAGAAGAAAACGTGAGCTTTTGCAGCACTTTGTTATTCAGTCTCAAAACATCATCAATCGAGAATTTTACAGGTGCACGATTAAAAGTTTTGATGTCAAATGAACTTGTAAACTCCTTGATATCGCTGTGCGGTTCAATGGGCAGGGACGTCCCAAGCCTTGCAAAATAGCTGTTTATTGTCATGGGTTCAATTCCCATATCTCTCAACTTATTTATTTCCATATATTCGCAACCAGCACGTTTAGATATCTTAGAATCTCCAACATGTACCAATGGCAGGTGCACAAAAACAGGCATTGGCGCCTTTAAAACATCCATCATACATATTTGAGTGGCAGTGTTACTGACATGATCTTCGCCCCTCATAATGTGGGTAACCTTGTAGTCTATGTCATCAATGACAGAGGGGAACATGTACGTATATGTTCCGTCACCACGCTTAATGATGGGATCGCTGATATTCTGTGCTTTGAACACTATTTTCCCCAGAATTTCGTCTTCCCAAGCAATTTCCCTACTCTGATCTATTTTTAGACGGAAATATGGCCGCCTACCCGAATGCTCTTGAACATCTTTTTTGGTCATGCGGAGTGCACTTCTGTCGTATATTGGGGGTATACCCATTTTTAGCATCATGCTTCTTTTAATTTCTAATTCCTCACGGGTTTCATAACAAGGGTACACAATTTCCTCCTTGAGCAAGGAATTAAATATTGAGTCATACCTATCCACTCTGGAGAGTTGATTGAAACATATATCCCAATCTATCTGTAACCACTCTAAATCTTCTTTTAAAGCCTCAACGTATTTGGACTCCGAACGAATGGAATCCGTATCATCTATGCGGAGAATAAACTTTCCTGACTTACTTCTGGCGTACAACCAGCACAGCAAGGCAGTTCTGGCATTTCCTACATGCATGCGTCCTGTAGGGCTGGGGGCAAATCTCGTTATCATACCTAACCTGTTTATCATAGCCGCGCCACGTTGTAGCCGCAGTAACTTTGTCACTAAAAAAGTGCACTTGACCTATATCCTTACCCAAACATGTATGTAACAAATTCCTTTACATAAGGATATCTTATAAGTAACGCGAATCTTTGTGATTTACCAACATGTATTTTCATTTTAGAATGGCGCTCTTTGTTTGTACGTTTGGTTGATGTGAATTTTTTTCATGTTTACACTAACGAATCCGGAAATACGGCATATGCACAAGACGGGTTCTCTCTAGGGGCGTTTCTATTTGTATTCTTCTACACCCTGTTCAAAGGACTGTGGCTTTTTTCTTTCGTTGTTTTTTGCGCTTCTTGTCTTTCATATGCGCTCTATAGCGTTGAAATCCTGTCTTTCCAGCACTACTTTTTGGTAGAGTTGTTGATAAAGCTGTACACTGGCTTTTCGTACACAGACTGGCAAAAGAAAAAGCTGAAAAGAAAAAAGTATAAGCTGTTTGATGTCATTCTCGCACACGATTCCATGCATGCAAAGCTGCAGTTCATGAAGAGGAAAAACAGGGTGGGTCGCGCCTCAAAATGACCCGAAGGGAGACCTCCAGGTCTTGGGTATAGTGTTGATAGCTATGAAAAGAGAGGAAAAGCAGAATGCCTCAATCAGTGCTCCTCCTGTGCCAGAATGGAGTATCCACAAGGCTTGTGCTTGCAACTGCCAGGTCCTTTTTATCTATCATTCCTGACTCATATCCTAAACGTCCGCACTCTACTGCACACTTAAACGCACGCGCCATATTGGTTGGATCCAATGCACGAGCTACAGCGCTGTTGAGTAAAACACCATCAATACCCATTTCCATGACCATCGCCGCATCTGAAGGTCTTCCTATCCCCGCATCAACGATAATAGTAACATTTTTACACCGCTCACGTAACAACCGAAGACCGTGTAAATTTAGCACGCCCAGGCCGGACCCTATGGGTGCAACACCCGGCATTATTACCCGGCACCCACAATCTATAAGCCGTTTACATACAGTAAGATCATAAGTACAATAAGGGAAAACCTCAAAACCCTGCTTCACAAGCTCCTTAGCTGCCTCGCACAATGCTACAACGTCAGGATGTAAAGTGTAGTCATCCCCAATAATTTCGAGTTTAATCCAGTTAGTATTGAATACTTCTTTAGCCATTTGTGCCATTAACACAGCCTCTGCCACCGTGCCACAGCCAGCCGTGTTAGGCAAAACTCTGCATCTGCTTTCTTTTATTATGTTCCAAAAATCCTGCCCTCCCCCGCTCTCTGGGGTTTGTCTAGACAATGATACTGTAACGATTTCGGCACATGAATTCCGAACAGCCTGACGTAAAATCTCAGGAGATGGAAACTGAGCAGAACCTATAATAAGTCTACTATGCAAGCATGCACCGTACACTTTCCACATTTAGAGCCCCCAACCGCTTTTTCACAAGCTAATAAGCTATCCCCCCTGCATTGGGTAAACTATCTCTATAGAATCCCCATCATTCAGGGTGCATTTTTCATATTCTGCTTTGGTGATCAAAACGTTATTGACGGCTACTGCAAATGGCTCCCTTGCGCCACTAAGTTCAATGGCACGCAGCAACACACTGTCTGCAGGAATTCTTTCGTTCCTGCCATTTATACAGACACTAACACAGTTTTCCACACAACATCCACTCCAAAACAGCCCCGCAAGCATACCATAGTTTTTCCCTTGAGAAATGTTTTACTTGCAAAAGTATTAATATCTTTAGGTTTGTTCCTAATCTTTGATACAAAAGCATTGTGCATTCCAAAGTTTTGTTGTTACCTCGATATAAAATGGCAGTCCTATGTTACCTTGCACGCAGAGTCAACAATACCTACTACCTTCCAATGACAACAATCCCTTGTTTCGCACACAGGGTTTTCGTGATTTCATAAAGCACTTAGAATATAAGAACTCTTTGGCAGCATTGCTAAGATTTGTCTCAAGCACATCAGGAGTCAACAATGCAATAAAAGCTGCGCCATATGTTTATGTATTACATAGTAATCTTAAATTATCCCATGATGTAGCGGAAATTCTTTCATGCCCGCAACACGGTGGCCATGTAAGAGTCTGGGGATCAGAATTGTTCACAAGAATATTGTCACAGCTCCCAGAGAAACAGCGGGCATCATTTAGGGTTCCTATAGGTGCAATTGCAGAACATTTTGCAACAAAATTACAGGGAAATTTCAAAAAGAGCCTGGTTTGTGGCGTATATAACACGGAATATATAGACTATGTAAATAGTGTCTTGAAGAATTTTTCCAGAGGTTCAGCAGATAACCTTGTCGTTATCGATAAAAACATGATTGTGGAAACCGCGCAAAGTATATTGGATGAAATGGTCAAGCATTTTTCCACAGCCGACAACAGAAAATTTTGTCTCTTACTTACATTTTTCGGTGCAAATTTTGAGACCAATAGCCTGTTGTCCTCTGACATATTGAGAGAAATTTTACTTTTCAGCAACCCCATGGCTTGCGTACCCAGCAAGAATATTAGCAGTGCCGAATCGACGTGTAGGGATACAATTACTTCATCGCTACGCAACGCTATAACTGATATTCGTGAACAGATCGAAAAAACTGAGGCATTCGCTCACAGGTCTTATCCTTGGTATAGAATATTCACCAAGATGAAGCAGGTATGCAGCTACTACGTCACTCTGCCGAGACTTTCTCATATGTTTGACATAGTAAGGAGACTAGATACAAATTATAAAACGAGCATAAGTCTTGGTGACTGCTCAGAGTTCTTTACCTCTCTAGAGGAGGTGAAATCCCTCATGGGTAATAGAAAAAATGAATGTATGAATCTTCTTTTTTCGTCCCTGGAAAAAGCGCACAGCTCTTACAGGCCTATTCCGCATCATGAATACGTAGCAGAAGTGCGAAACTGCAGAGAGAGCCATATCACCGTTCCCATGCATCCAATACAAATGTCTTTTATGGGGAAGTTGAAGCAAGTGAAAAAAAAGATTTGTTCCTACTTTACGCGCAAAAAATCTACATATAAAGCCCCAAGAATGCCCAAACCGCGAGCTAGCAACCGAATAGGTCGGTACAAATACAGTGAATCACCTTTGAATTCTACCTGTTCATTAGATGGGTATTACCCTCATGAAAGGGTTTTTGATCACACCTCTGCGGGAATAGGATATGATGGAACACCCCCGCTTACACAT
>JBGCXB010000017.1:0-25544 GCA_048496795.1 Aaplasma endosymbiont of Hyalomma asiaticum
GTTGATTTGCGGGAAACCAATTGGGGCGATAAAGCGTAGAATTGGATCTGCAAGTGAAATACGCACCAACTTGAGAGTAGGTTCAGCTCCGGAGGCAGTTGAGCTTTCAGAGCGAGATCTAGAAATTTGTCATATTGTCGGGGAAAAAATATCGAAGGCTGGTATTGTATTTGCGGGAATAGATATAATCGGCGGGTACTTGCTTGAAGTAAATGTTACATCACCTTGTGGGATATTAGAAGTCAATAAAGTTTACGGAAAATCTCTTGAAAAGGACTGTTGGGACCAATTTGAACGCATGCTGAACGCAAGAAAATATGGAACAGTTTCCGCATAATTTTGGCCATATAAAGCGTTGCAGCAAGCACTGCAAAAGATCAATCCGTTTTAGCTAGGCATTGTAAATACATTGTCAATGTGCTTGTTTCATGCACAATGGGGATGGTATGTATTGTGCTATCAAAGCAGAGAGCGAATGGTTCTTAGGTTTCTTTATAGTGTGTAAGTAGGGAAATGTTCGTATTACTACTCAAATCCGCTGTGTTAGGAAGAGTTGAGTTTAATGAATTTCTTTGCGGACTTTGTTGTTTCACATATGAGTTCATCATCAAAGGAGTTAGGTGATGGTTTCGTGCCTTAGAAGGGTGTTTTTGTTATTCAGCCCAAGACGGGTAAAAACTTGGGTTGTGGGAATAGTTGTTGCTCTGACCATTTCCGTTCCGCACATTGTATATAGCGATAAAATTTCTCAGATGCTATCTGATGTTCTTGTGGAAATGGGAATTTCCGTAAAAGAAATTTTGGTTTACGGAGACCATATGGTTAACCCTGAAGATGTTGTGCGCGTCGTGGATAGAAAAAAGTCCATCATCATGCTGCCGCTTAAGAAATTGGGCAATCTCGTGAAATTGCAGAATCCCTGGATAAAAGAAGTTGCTATTAGCAGAGTACTTTATAGTGGCACGCTAAACATAAGAATATACGAACACGAGGCGTTTGCGAATTGGTGTCATCACGGTGTAAATTCCATAATCGATGATACGGGATACGTGATAGTAAATTCCGAAGAGAGGTATGACAACCTCGTTTCTATATACGGAGATGACGCAATCGAGGATATGGGATTTATTCGTAATATTCTCAAAACAGGAGAAGTGTTAAGTACAATGGTATCTTCACTTTCTTTGATTGATGGAAAGAGATGGGACGTAAACTTTTCTAGCGGATTGAGAGTAAAATTGCCAGAATTTGACCCCATGTACGCGTGGGAAGGCTTAGTGCAGATGCACAATGAATATCATGACCTATTGATGTGGGGAGAAATAGACATGAGATCGGACAAAGTAATAATCAGAAGATAAGCATAAGCTCCTACGCGGTGGTGCCGCATATAAGATATGCAGCAATAATACAAGGATGTGAACTCGCGTAAACGTGTTGTAAAAAAGTTGCAAATTTGCATTATTTGGTTGAACATGAGTCCGCGTGTAGATATCGTCAAGCGATAAAGTTGTAACAGTTTTTATTTAATATGCCAGGTTAAGCTTATTTTTACTTGAGCGAGTAGAATGTTTGCTGATCGAAGGGAGTGTGGGGTTTATGTCTAGCAAGGTAAAGAGATTTTACACACCGGAAGTTCTTGTTGTGGATGACGAAGCGGACCTAAGGGCGATGATTCAGGACATACTGAAGGACGATAACTATGTTACCAGAGTGTCCGCGGATGGCCTGTCTGCCGTGAAGCTTGCATACGAACGAGAACCTGATGTGGTGCTTTTGGATATATGGTTGAAAGGGTCGTATATTGATGGGTTGAGTGTACTGGAGAAGCTGAAAGAAAGGTATCCATGCCTTCCGGTAATTGTGATCAGCGGGCATGGGAATATAGCAACTGCTGTCAAGTCTTTGCACATAGGGGCATATGACTACATAGAGAAGCCTTTTACTGAAAACAGGCTAAAGCTTGTGGTGAAACGTGCCGTGGAATCTGGCCGTTTGAGAAGGGAGAACGATGAACTCAGGTCTTTTTTTGAGGACTATGAGCTAGTTGGAAATTCACCTCAGATAAAGAATCTTCGATCCACCATAAATAAGGCTGCATCCACTTTTAGCCGTATCTTGATCACGGGGGCCCCGGGGACAGGGAAAGAAGTTGTTGCCAGGCTTATACATAAAAAGTTTCGTGGTGGAAGCTCATTTGTGAGCTTTTGTCCTTCAATTCTTCCGGAAAGTAGCTATCTCGAGAGCATTTTTGGAAGTGAGGACGAGAATAGTGATTTGCAACACATAGTGCCCCACAGTGTTGGCATTGTTGAGCAAGCGAATCACGGAACTTTGTTCATAGACGAAGTGACGGATTTGCGATATGACGCCCAGCTGAGGTTTATGAGATTACTTCAGGAGGGTAGAATATATAGGGAAAACGGTACATCTCCTGTTGTCATAGATACAAGGGTTATTGCTGCTTCTTCTCGGGTGATGGAGGACGAAGTACGTTTGGGCAGATTCTGCGAAGATCTTTACTACCGGCTTAGCGTTTTTCCTATCAGAATACCATCACTTTCTGAGTATTGTGTTGATATTCCGGAAATATGTGAATACATGATGAAAAGCATATGCAGAAAAATGGGGCTTTGTCCGCGCAGAATAAGTGAAGAAGCAATTGTCGCCATGCAATCTTATTGTTGGCCTGGGAACCTGCGTCAGTTACGCAATGTGCTAGAGTGGGTTATGATAATGCAAGCGTCTAAGGAAGTAATTACGGTGGATGACTTACCAACCGAGATAGTTGGTGGAGCAAGGATAAACGGTGTATTTACGCATATGGTTTCTGCTCCGTTAAGGAAGGCAAGGGAGGAATTTGAAAGGCAGTATTTGAGAACACAGCTGTCGAGGTTTGGTGGCAGCGTCTCGAAGACTGCTGAATTTGTTGGTATGGAGAGATCGGCCCTTCATAGAAAGCTCAAGATGTTGGGCCTTTGCAGTGGGTAACGGGTAGGCTTATTTTTGTGTATCCTTGTTATGGGTGCTCTCTATTTTGAACATGGTGTTTTTCAAAGTGGAGGTTGGAGTGCTGCGGTGGTTTATGAGGTTCGGATTTTGTGTATTTGTGAGCATGTTTCATAGAAAAGTTGTTCAGATTCATGGCGGGGTTCGACATTGAGTGTAGAGGTGTCACTAACAGATAAGATGGGTCTATTGGTGGGCAAATTAATGCATGCTGTTTTTCATTTTACTGTGGGTTGAGTTAACCAGGGCCCGGTGCGTTCTACGAGCTCGCGGTAAGACACTGAGGGATTGCCCGTTCCATACGGCAGAGTTTTATGTTGTAACTGCCTAGTTTCCAAAGGATGAAGAAAGAATTCTTTCGACTACTTGGTCTATAGTCATATGTCCTTGAAGCAGCTGGGAAATGGCGTTACATACCGGTAGATCTATCCCGAGTGTCTTGCCCAGTCTTTCTACTGAATGTGCACTTGCCACGCCCTCTACCAGATTGCTCTGCTGCGGTATGGCGTTGTTTTGGCCTATCGAGAGCCCAAAAGACATGTTTCTTGATCTATGGGAAGTGCACGTTAGTACCAAGTCTCCCAGGCAAGAAAGGCCGGTTATCGTATCCATGCTTACGTGTCCCGACTTTGATTTACAGACAGCCTTTATTTCCGCAATACCTTGCACTATGACCATAGTAGCGGCATTGTATCCGAGACCCTTTCCTGTAATGATTCCACAAGCTATAGCTATAACATTTTTTAACACTGCCCCAATTTGTACCCCGAGGTAGTCTCCACTAGAAACGATTTTTAGTGTAGAACTACTCAGCTTTCGTGAAAGGTATTCTGCCATTGACAGATCATTTCCTGCCAATACCATAGCACAAGGCAGGTTCTGTACTATCTCTCTTGCTAACGCTGGTCCGGACAAAACAAACCCTGGGTTTGGAAGTACTTCTGCAAGCACTTCTCCCGCTAATTTCAGAGAATTATTCTCAATGCCCTTACTGCACACAAGTACAGGGATCGACCCATGCAGGACCTTCGTATCACGTATTTCGTTGCACAAATTGCGTAACTCCTGCGTTGGGACGCAAAGCAGCAATGCAGTTGACCCATTCAGTGACAACGACAAATCCGAGTAAACATCCACCTTTTTTGGTACACTATATCCAGGCAGATACGCTGAATTTTGCCTGAGACTTTTCAGCTCTTCAACTACGTCCAGGTTACGACTCCAAAGCGATACATGTTCTACTGCATTACAAAGAGCAACTGACAGTGCAGTACCAAATGCACCTGCTCCTAGTACTGTAACTTGCACCAAACTTTACCAGAAAGACACACGTCTGCATGGTATAGCTTAGCATCAGGTTTATCAACGAAAAAAATAGCGCTGTGGCCTAAGACGCACATTATGGTTTATGTGCTGTCTGCCTGCAAATATCCAGAAAATTTGCTACTTAATCGCTATGGTGAACGTGTAATTTTGAAATATTACAAAAATGGTATGTTAATAGGAATATACTTGTACGTTAACGATGCTAGGAAGTTTATTGCGACAAAGTACCTTTGCGTTTATGAAAACATGACAAGACATTGAACGTGTGTAGTTATGTTATGGTTATGAAGGCAAAATCTATTTTTGCAAGATGTTAGGTAGTAAGTGCTGTAAACAGGAATACAGGAATGTCTCTAGGGCAAGCTGATTTACCCGCTGTGGTCGGGGATTGGATTAAGTATTTAAGAGATGAGAGGTGCTATTCAGAGCATACTGTTGCTGCATATAAAAGGGATATCGCGGGATTTTTACAAGTTGTTAAAGAATACATCAGTGGTGGCGAAAGGGTGGTTCTGTCAGACATGGAAAAGTTGTGTATGGTGGAGCTAAGGAAGTGGATAATGTTGCGTTGCAGAGAAGGAAAACAGCCTTCTACAAATGCGCGTGCAATATCAGTGGTAAGAAATTTTTTCCGATATTTGTCCTTAGAACACAACATTAAAAACGATTCTGTTTTTAATATCTCCAATCCCATAGTGAGAAAAAGGCTTCCCAAAATTCTTGAAAAGTCTCAAGTGCTACAAATTGTCGGTGAAGGTTCATGTATACACTGGACTTCTAAGCGGGATGCGGCGATTGCTTCATTGTTGTATGGGGGCGGACTTAGGATAAGTGAAGCTGTGGGATTAAGGTTTTGTGATGTGGAAGGAAAGACGTTACGTGTGTTGGGAAAGGGAAATAAGGAAAGAATGGTGCCGTTGATACCTTGGGTAAGTAGGTTGCTTGAAGAATACATTGCGTCTTGTCCATTTCATAGCGCATGCTCCCCAAAGAAAAGGGATTTTTTGTTTTTGGGAGTACGCGGAAAACCTATAGGAAGGACTTACTATGCTCACAGAGTAAAAGTATTGCGTCGAAGCATAGGGCTGCCAGAGACGGCAACACCACATGCCTTGAGACATAGTTTTGCCACGCACTTATTTTTGGAAGGTGCTGACATAAGGATAGTGCAAGAATTGCTCGGACACGAGAATCTGTCCACAACACAAATATACACCCACCTTGATCATAACAGCATTATCAATAACTACAAAGGCTACCACCCCCAGACTATGAAAAAGAGAAGAGCAAAATGACTTGTTATTTACAGACAATAATTTACCTTTTTGTGGTCTATTCTATGAAGACTACAGGCGCGCTTTCACGCGTGATAATTTCCCCGATCTGATAAGCGGGTTCCCCGTGTCCGTCTAAAATCTCTAGCAATTTAGGAACATCCTTTTCCGATGTTATCAATACCATGCCTATGCCACAATTGAACGTCTTCAACATATCTTCTTTAGGGACCTCTGCGGCGTTCTCTAGCCACTTGAATAGGGAAGGTTGGGGCCACGACTTCAGCAGTAATTTGGCAGAAAGATGCTCAGGTAACACTCTGGGAATGTTGTTTGTCAGTCCTCCGCCGGTTATATGTGCCGCGGCCTTCAGAAGGTGATGTGCAGGCAGAAGAGAATTCGTATATATTTTTGTGGGCTCTAACAAAACGTCAGCCCATGTTGCATTCTGGGTGCTTAAGGGGCATAAATCACAGTAGCTTATTTCCAGGTCTTGAAGTATTTTTCTTACCAAAGAAAATCCATTTGAATGAAGTCCTGATGATGTAACGCCGATTACTACATCTCCCTGGACTATCTCATCTAGTCTTGGAAGCAAATTGCTCCTTTCTACTACTCCTACGACGAACCCAGCCACATCATAGTGGCCTCTAGCGTACATACCAGGCATCTCCGCAGTTTCACCACCTATCAAGGATATATTTGCAATTTTGCACCCTTCTACAATGCTCTCGACTACTTCCAAAGCTACTGAGTTGTCCAGTACTCCTGTCGCAAAGTAGTCTAGAAAGAACAGTGGACGCGCTCCCATGGCCAATATGTCATTTACACACATTGCAACCAGATCGATTCCTATGTATTTGTGGTTACCTGATGCCTGTGCTACAAGCAACTTTGTCCCCACTCCATCGGTAGAGGATACGAGCAATGGAGCGGTGTATTTTTGCTCGGAAGCAAATAAATCAAACGCTGCACCAAACCCCCCTATGTCTGATACAACACCGGCACATCTTGTTGAAGAGGCAACATGCTTTATATCGCCTACTAGCGCGTCTGCAGCAACGATATCAACTCCTGAATCAGAATATTTACTCATAAACATAAGAACAATTAAACAGCGACAGCGTAGCACCTGATAAAGGAAATTTGTACAAAAATATTTATTGATTAACTACCCTAATGTTATAGAATACACGCTGCTTTCATGAGGGAGCATGTTATATGACCGTGGAGCATAACTCCAGAGAGCTTGCAAACATGGAGGTGTTGTCAGCGAGGTTGTTACATGACGTGGCGGGTTCTATAGGCTCTGTTATAAGCTATGTGGAATGCGTGCTTGATGATCCTGGGTCAGAAGACGTTAGGAACTGTTTGGAGGAAGCCTTGGAAGGCATGGTATCTCGGTTCCGGCTTATGCGGCAGGCTTACAGTGCTTCGGAGGATAATGCCAGTTTTTCCAACACTAAGGATCACGTTGAGCAGTACCTGAAGAGGAGGGGAGTGGACCTTTCTGCTTGGCAGATTGATGTTCAGTTTGCAGATGTGGAGTTTGTTGAAAAAGTGAACAAGCTTGTAGTGCAGGCTGTATTATTTTCAGCAATGGTAATGGTAAAGGGGCGAGGTATATCTGTTACCGTTAGTGAGTCTAAGAACGTAGTTAACATAAGGCTTGTTTTGGACGCCGAAGAGGTATCTGTGCACAAGGACATAGAGTGGATTATGTCTGATATAGGAGGCCGCGTTTTGACTACTCACAACGTACAGGCGTACTTTATGTTTCTGCTATGTGAAGAACATAAGGCGGAATTCAGATACGATATGGATGCAAGAACAGTAGAGATCGCATTGTTAGCCCAACCCTAGGCTCATTCGCATGCCTGCCTGTGCGCGTTGTGTGTTTGTTCTTGCTAGGGGTTTAGTGCTACGGCTTCGCCACCCCCATTATGTTGTGTAGATTGCAACGACTGCACTAGGTTCGCAAGTAGCCCACTATAAGTGGTTTGAGGTGTTTTTGAATATACAAATGAAACGGTTGCGGGAGGTGAAAGCTGGGATAACTTTTCCGAAACCCTGCCATGTATACGAGAAATAGCTGCACTGGCATGGGAATTGTTACATCCCAAAAGAATGAAAAGGAGCTTGTTTTCACCCAAATGACCGAGTATGTCAGTGTATCTGATGTTAGCGCTTAAGGCGTCGGCAAGGGCACGAAGAGCACCACTTTCTTCACTACTGTTGGAATATTTTTGATCAAGTGCAACAATGGACAACACTATATCAACAGAGAACTTTCTGGCAAAGTCCAGCACTATGCTGACTTCAACATTTGTTGAAGGTTCATCTAGTATTCCTAAATTGCTATCAATCGAGTACCTGTAACCCTCAGGAAGTTTTTCCTTCCTGAAAGCATCTAGCTTTTGTGTGATACTAGTGTCACGTATCAGTATTGTATAGTTCAGATACCCCCTTTGTGATGTGGTGCGAAAAATTTTAGGTTGTACGTGGATTGCCCTGCTTTGCCTGTCAAGCAAGACGAATTCTCTCATTTTTGATACAACATCCGACAAATCCGTGCCTTCGTCAGAATATTCGAGATAACTACTGATGGTGTCCCGAGTTTTCGTATCCAGTAAAGAATACAGTGATGCATTAAAAAGCGTTTTTTCGCTATCGACCCCCAACAGCTCAAGCGCCCTATCATTTGCTTCTAGGACAACAACGCTACGTTGAGCATTGTCTTGCTGTACCGATATAACCGCGTCATCTGACCTGTGAGATATAATGGCATCATTCATGGCAACACTCCCCATACTGACAGGGAAACAAAGTGTTCTGTCATTGCACTTTGTTTCAGAAGAACGTACTGGGACAGGGTAGCGGGTGTGTATTACCATATGATTAACTATTAGTGCTGGAGCAGGTTAATAAAACTTACGGGTGTTCCGCAGTTATATAACCCAAACAATTGGACAAATTCTTATGTGTGAAATCTACAAAACGGTGCACTCCTCAGACTGAACATCCTGGCTACCACCGTTGGTCCACAAACCTTCAAGGTCGTAATACTTTCGAACTTCTTCACGAAATATGTGGACAATTATACTCTCCGTGCTCAGCACAACCCAGTTACAATATTCTAGTCCTTCGATGCGCACTTTTTTATACCGTGCAACTTTCTTTTTTATGTACTCTGTCAATGCCTTGACGTGACTAATAGAATTCCCAGATGCTATAACCATGTATTTGGCGATTTGGCATTTGTCACCTACGTCAAGCGACACAACGTTTTGTGCGCTGTGTTCGTCTAAAACAGAGACCACCATGTCCCTTAAACTTTCTGCACATATTTTCACAATTGGTTCCTGCAGTACTTCATATTCTCAATGCATATATGGTACCTGCCATTTTGAAATAATAAAAGAGTTAACGTTGCCACTAATAATATTTGTTCTTTAAGTAGTAATATAACAAAAAGGCAGATTACGTGTTAATTATAGAGTGTTCTTTTGCTTTCAACTATTATTGTGACGCCAAGCTAGGGGTCTCTTAATGAAGACATATTTCTTTGTGTTCTGTGCTATGGTCATGGCATTTCCCGGACTTTGTTTTTCTGGTGCAGTTTTTCGGGATAGCGAAATTGAAAATGTTGTCAAGCAGCTGAGTGCGCCGCTTTTTAACGTTGCTAATGTCGATATTGATGCTGTGCGCGTTTTTATAGTAGATGATGACACTGTCAATGCCTATGTAACTCCTGAAAACTATGTATTTATTCATAGGGGGCTACTAAGATTTTCTAAGAGCCCGGATGTTATGGTTGGAGTGATAGCTCATGAAATAGGACACATGGCACAGCACCACGTAGTGAAGAGAGAAAGGGAAAGACGAAGCGTCGCCCTTGCAGAGAGTTTGGGTAGAGTCTTGGGTATGGTTGCGTCGGTTATTGTTGATCCTAAGGTAGGAAGTGCAATCATGGCAGGCAGTAGCACGATTAGTCAGAGAAATTTTTTGGCGTACAGCAGAACACAGGAAGAAGTAGCAGACCAATTAGCATTAGAATACTTGGATGCTGCTGGATACAGTCACGACGGCTTATCTCAGGTTTTGCGCCACTTCAAACAGAGAGAAGCACAATATACGTATATAGACGAGTATGTGTCATCACATCCTTTGAGTGAGCAACGATTGATTAAAATGAATAGTTACAAAAAAAAGCAGGCGGTAGTAGGCTTTAAAGAAGAGGACAAAGCCAGCTTTGCGCGTATAGTAGAAAAGACAGAAGCATTCTTGGTGCCAATTGACTTGCTGAAAAACAGGGAGCTATCTCCGTATATGAAGGCAATAGTAGACAGCAGAAATGCTAACTTACAAGAATCTCTGTCTCAACTGGGTGAGCTTATTGATGCTGCGCCAAATGACCCGTATTTACGGGAAATTCGTGCGCAGATTCTGTATAAGCTTGGTGAGATAGATGCCTGTATTGTGGACTACAAAGTTGCACTTAATGGTTTGCCTGATGATGTATTAATTAAACTACAGTTAGCACAGGCAATGGTAATAAAAGACCCCGGTGCGGCACTTCCATATTTAGAGCAAGTTTCCCGTAGAGAGAGGGATAATCCGTTTGTATGGCAGCAACTTGCGTTAGCTTACGGAAGGACCGGTCAAATTGGCATGTCATATTTTGCACTTGCAAACAGGCATTTCTTTGAAGGAAACAAGAAGAAGTTTTTAGAATATATCAAGTTATCAAAAAGACATTTTGGAAAGGACAGTGCGCAATTACAGGTGATGGCTGATCTTGAAGAAGTGTATGCAACACGCTAGATGCACTTTACATAATACAATTTTAAGGCTTTTTACATAACTGAAGTGCAATGTAGTGCCTCAGTAATGAGATAGGTCGATGTTAAAGGATGTTTTTTACATAATCTCTAGACTCTTTTTTTCAGTATCATTTTTGTTATTGCTGACATCGTGCATAGGAGTTTTTTATGGTAGACACGGTGTCTCCGTGTACCATCTTCCTGATGGTGTAGAGGGAAGGTTATGTGTTGCAGAATGTACCCGTGCAAGGAATAGTTGTGCGGATAAATGCAATCAACGCGGCATGAAGTGTGGTTCGCGGAAACAGCGCGCATTATCAACAATGAGAAACATGATTGGTTTTGTTCGGGGAGTTATCAAAGACGCGTTGGTGTTGAGTGAAAGCAGAAAAGCTTTTTCTGGTTCTTGTAAAGCTCAGCGAAATCAGTGTTATTCTAGCTGTAGTTCGGATGGGAATTGTTCTTCTTTGTGTGAGACAGAGTATAAAAGTTGCAGTAGTTCTCGTGTAGACATGAGCATTGGTTTTAGAGGGAAAGGCGGTGTTTTTATGCCCAGTGAAGATGTCTGCGATACACAGAAGTGCGTTCAATCCTGCGAAAATGACTACTCAGAATGTTTTGTGAAGTGTGGGGGTAGTGTATACCTCGAAGTTTCAGACCCCGGGACGTGATGCGTATCAAGTTTTTTATTTTATGAGAAACAGTAAACGACTTTTACTTTGCGTGCATGATGGGTACTGGGGGCCAGGGGAATAGGCACTATGCGCAGCAGCTGGCGTGAGCACCAAGTTCATCTTTGAAGGAGCTTTGCGTATCACTCACCAAGTTTGTTTTTTGTAAGTAAGTTGGAGTAACTGATAAAGTGTAAAGATTTTTTTAGCATACTTTATCTCCATGGGGGCAGATTACTATGCGTTTTTATTACGTTAATGTTCTGCTTTTTCATTATCAAGGATTCTACAGTTTCTTTCATAACAACATGCGGAAATTGCGGACAAATGTCGCAAACGGGTGCAAGAACAAAGTCGCGGTTGAGCATTTCTTTATGTGGAATGGTAAGGGTAACGCTTTCAATAGATATTCCTTCCCATAATACAATATCGATATCGATAATTCGTGGGCTCCAAAAAGTTTTATCGAGCCGTCCTAATCCATATTCGATGCGTTTTATATTTTGTAGTAGAGCATTGGGTGTTAAATCTGTGTATCCGGCTACTGCCATGTTGAGAAAGGGAACATTCCACCAATTAGGAGCATTGCTGGGAAGCATTGCTGGATTTTTGTATACGGAAGAGCACAATTTGTTATGTAAGGGTAGCAACTTAACAGCGGTTTGCAGATTCCGTATTTGATCGCCTATATTGCTTCCTAAGGCAAGTATTACCATCATGTATGACTGTGGACAGTTGCAAGACTTTGAGTCCAGAGGGTATAAAGGCTCATTGTATGATTCATACATGTCCCGCAAGAAACAAGAAATATTGAGCTTATTTTTGAAAACACATACTTACTTGTGTGTAGAGTGAAGGAATTTTTATTCATGTGAGAATCCTTTATCAATGAATTAAGAAAGACATACTGCCGTGTCAAATATATTAACAAGTGAATTCACCGAGTTATCACAAGTCTGCATAGTTGGGTTTTATATGTTGATATTGTCTATTACTAAACTCTTTATATCTATTTTCCAATGATGCTAGTGAGACTTCAGCAATTCCTTTGATTCGTAACACGTATTCTGGTATGCACTTCCCTATCAAGGAATGAGGCACATCTGCAAAAATTGACTCGAACTCTTTTTGTCTGTTGCTGGCTACGGTCGCAAGTATTCTGCTTTGTGATTCAGAAAAAAGAATGGTTCGTGCCCACATGCCATTTTGCGATATACCATGTGTGGGGACCAAATGCAGGTCTATTTCTGCACCGAGCCTACCGCCTATAAGGGACTTCGTAAGACTTACAGCCACTCCCCCAATGTTGGGAGCTATTGCTGATGCAATAATTCCCTTAACTGTGGCTTTATAGAACTGGGTGTATAGCAGTTTTGCGCTTTTTGCATTTACACTGGGGACATTATTAGAACCCATACCGCTGTACATTTTGTATTCAGACATTCCGAGTTCATCGTAAGTTGTGCCAAGAATGTAAATCAGGTCATGTCCCTTTACTGGTTGAGACACAGCATTTTCAATGTCTTCTATCACTCCTAAAGTAGATATGAGCAAGGAAGGAAGGGCAGAAATGCGAACTGGTTGTCCATTTTCATTATAACCATTGAAATCGTTAAACATACTGTCTTTGCCCGATATAAATGGTGTGCCAAACGCAACAGCATAATCGTAACAGGCTTGTGCAGCTTGTTTGAGTTGCCATAGACGCTCAGGATTTTTGGCATCACACCAACAAAAATTGTCTATCAGTGCCATGTGTTCTATGTTTCCTCCTGCAGATACGTGATTACGTATAGCAGTGTCTATTGCGCAGGCAGCCATGTTATACGGCGATAGCTCCGCGTATAAACATCCTAACCCCTGTGATTTCACAATGCCTTTTCTTGAGCCCAAGATAGGGCGTATAACCACTGCGTCACCACAGACCTTTCCCTTCCCCTGCAGAGGTTTAATTACGGAAGTTCCCTGAACTTCATGGTCATACTGAGAGATAAGAAATTCTCTGCTGCAGACATTTTTTCGTCCCATTATGTTGAGTAGATCTTCCTCTATACTGGTGCCATTTCGCACTGATATATCTGTATCCAGCAATGTATGCCTTTCCTTGGTTTTTAGCGGAAGCTTTGGATTACCTCCATGTAAAAACTTTGTGCAAATATCCAATATTATCTTTCCATGGTACCTAACTACAGCACGTCCTGTGCAGTTAAATTCTCCTATAATATTTATTTCCACATCGTGCTTTTTCATTATTTTTGCCAAAGCAGGGTACTGCTTTTTTGAAACAGACAGCGTCATCCTTTCCTGTGACTCTGAAACCCATATCTCCCAAGGAGATATATTATCTGTTTTTAAAGGTACTTTTTCCAAATCAACAACAAATCCCTTTTCCCCCATTTCCCCAATAGAAGAGGATAATCCTCCAGCGCCGTTGTCAGTTATCGCGTTGTATAATCCCCTATCTCTAGCTTCTTTTATTAGGGCATCGGACAACTTTTTTTGGGTTATAGGGCTGCCCACCTGTACTACTGTATTTCCAATATCTTCTACCAAAGCGTGCGACGAAAACGTAGCTCCATGTATTCCATCTCTTCCAACCTTGCCTCCAATTACAACGATGTAGTCCAGCGTATTTACTGTTTTAATGTGGGATGGCTTGTTGTCTATATATCTGGGGATAATACCTGTGCTACCTACAAACACTAGGGGCTTACCACAAAAACTGTTATGGAAATACATCGACCCTATGGATGTGGGGATTCCTGAACAATTACCGCCAACATTAACCCCCAGTATTACACCTGCCATTATTTTTTCTGGCGATAACACCTTTTCTTTGCAAGCTTTATCTCTGTACAAAGGATTATCGATGCTTTCTGCAAAGCAAAAGTAGTAGGAGTTCAGTACAGGTTTGGCACCAAGCCCAAAGCCGATTATATCTCTGTTAACCCCTAGTATACCAGTTTCTGCCCCACCAAAAGGGTCCAAAGCTGACGGGCTGTTGTGCGTTTCTACTTTGTCGACGACAAGGTAATTCTCGTCAAATACTATAGCGCCTGCGTTGTCAGAAAATACAGAAACGCATATGGGAGAATTTATTTCCGCGGTTGCGCGCTTTATGTAATGTTTGTATAGACCTTCAGCAACTTCATCTATAGGAGATGCGAAAATATTGTGTTTACAGTGCTCAGACCATGTTTGTGCAAATGTCTCTAGTTCTATATCATTAGGGGCACGATTTTCTTTGAGAAAGTATTCCCTTATAGCCTTCATGGCTTCTAGCGAAAGATTTAAAGGGCCCCTGTTTCGTATTCCATTTTTGCTTATTTTTGCCAGTTCGTCGTCGCTGACATTCAAATCTACCACGGTTACATTTTTTGTTGAGTTTTTATTGTCTACATTTCCGCTACTGTAAACCATAAGATAAGGAATAGGGTGAGTTGTCTTACTCTGTATGATCTTGCCCAATGTACCGATGTTCTTATTTCCCAAATACTGTATGTCGAATAATGGTTCCATCGCATTGAAACTGACGAACTTACAATATTTCACTAATGGATTATAATGTGGCAGTGTGGGGTCGGTTATGTCGAAAAAAGAAATCTCCGAAGCGTATGCGGATACATTGTCGATCCCGAAAGATTTTTCTACTATCTGTGCAGCAGTACAGCCGACATTGTCAGTCATTCCCGGAAGGTATGCAACTTCTACTGAAGATTTTGCTTTAAAAACCTCAAAGAGATCGTATGGCTTACCGGAAATGATATTTCTATATCCTGCTACGCCGAGAGCGTATAAATCTTCTTCGTACACGAAGGCATAAAATTTGTCAGTCACTCTGTGCGAGAGTAGATGCCCAATTTTTACTGCTATTTCGTTGTTTTGCACTCCGGGTATATCTACAGTGTATACCTGTTTTTTTTCAGGACTCAACGTATTATGGACTACTATACTTACTATCATGACACACTGAAGTACTTAATGATGCACCATTATTACAGATCCTAGGTTTTTTACACACTATAATAATCTTGCAGTACTTCTTAATGTGTATTTCCTATGGATTTAAACGCAACTTTTATTCGCCTAATGCCACAATGCTATTGTGAATCATTGTGTTCAGGTGGAGATAAGCCGGATTCTGTGTTATGTAGTCATTCATCTGGGACAAGCATCGCTGCATGCCTCATGCGGCTTACCCGGGCAAAAACGAGAGAAGACACATATTGCCCTTCTTAGCCTTGCTCCTGGTAGTGGTTACCTTGCTACTACGTGTTACCACGAGTACGGTGCGCTCTTACCGCACCTTTTCACCCTTACCTCTTACGAGGCGGTAATTTTCTGTGGCCCTAACCTAGAGTTACCTCCGGCAGGAGTTACCTGCCACCATCTTCCCTTGGAGTCCGGACTTTCCTCTGCGCATCAGCACAGCGACTACAACTCCACCTGAACGGCAAGTCTATAGCACATACATCTACAGCACAAGACACATATGATCATTCTGCACAACACGATGAACTGTAGATGTCAGAGAAGAAAAGGTAACGAGGGACAACCGCTTTCTTCATGCTCATGTATACGACAAACTTACAAAAGACCGTTGTTGCTTTTTACACGGAGAACAAGTTTTTTGCAGATTTCAACCAATGTGAGTTTTACACATAACCATGTCAGGGTTCGTTGTTATGACCTATTGGTTATATAGTCAGGTAATTTGCGACGTGGATGTTTTGATAAAACGGTAATTTGTTACAGAAAGGCTTGAGAGCTTTATATTTCTCGCTATTGCGGAACAAATGGATGCATAAGTTGTTGGTACAACAAGTACGGTAACATAAACCAGAATGCATTGTATTATGTAGCTCCGGTTTGTTGATGCGTACTATGGGCAATATACGTAGGGAGCAGACGGGGTTTTGTTGTGCTAAACCCCGCAATTTATGTGGCGATATTCGAGCACAGTCTCTACTATCCCCGATGTTACCTAGCGGACGTAACTGATTGCTGTTCTGAGACCTTATTATTTTGCCTATGTAGTTTCAAATTTGTACCTGGATAATCACAGTTGCCACTAGTTTTATCTGTCGGATGTGTACGCAACAACAGAGTGAGTAGACACGTTAGCATTGCTACAAACCTGCAATTCGTGGCGAATATTGCAAGGTTTAGTTTCATGTAATGCATGCTATATGTCACCCAAATGCGGCATACATTGCGTAATCCGAAAACTGCTATTGAAGCCAGATATCTGCATTGTTGCTATCCTGACCTCATAGAGTATGACAATCCCACTCAAGAGCACCAGTAATTTTTGTCTTAGTCATGAGGTCAGTAATATTTCACAAGTACTTCTCATGGTATAAACCCCGCACTGGTGCACCGTAATCAATTCAGGCTTTATGCATATTGTATACGATGGGCGGAGATCAATTGCTCGAGCCATTTAGTAAAAGCACAAATCTGTGAATTAAGATGCCCTGTGAAAGTTTGACTCAATACGTTGTGCATGAACGCCACAATCAGTCGCAATGTACATGTGTAATCCCCAACCTGGGCCGGTAAGATTACCACATGTTGTAGGACTTGTAGGCGGAAAAAACTTACGGATTTACAGTAAGATCTCGGTTATTGTTCGGTTATAAATACACATTATACACTGGGTACTGCCGCGAGTTTCTATAGGTTGTGTACGCAACAACGACCTAGTGATGGGATGATGTTGAGACTCTATAGCCACGTGTTCCCACCTTTGCTGAGATACGACTCCAGCAGCAGAGCTATAACATTATGTTCACAATGCAAGTAGCTGCATGAAGCCTCAATTTGTGAACGACTGGTGCGAACCAAACAACGCCAAACTTACCATGCAAAACTTATAGAGGATCTAACCATATGTGACCTATACCCTGCATCTTATCGCCCACTATTGGGACAGACTTGACTCCATAGGATATGAGTCTTTTACCCCTGATGCAGGAATGACCCCAAGTTTCGTCATAAGAGCTTGATCATCCGCGGGTTTTGCGTTCTGTGTGGTTAGAAGCTGCTCTCCGTAAAATATGGAGTTGGCGCCTGCGAATAGGCACAACGCGTGCATTTCTTCAGACATCGACGATCTTCCAGCAGCAAGACGGATGTACGACTTTGGCATCATGATCCTGGCTGCCGCGACCGTGCGCACAAAATCTATATTACTTATGCGTGCTTTTCCCTCAAGAGGAGTTCCCTTTATGGGCACTAGCCTGTTTATCGGAACAGATCGGGGATGTTTTTCCATATTGGCCAACGTAAGCAACAACTGTGCTCGGTCTTCCGTACTTTCGCCTAGACCTAGTATTCCTCCGCAGCAAACGTTTATACCCACCTTTTGCACGTTACATATTGTCTCTAATCTTTCGTCGTACGTACGGGTTGTCACAATGTTGTGATAAAATGCACGGGATGTATCAACGTTATGGTTGTAGAAATCCAATCCATGGTCCTTAAGTTTTTGGGCTTGCTCTAGTTTCAACATACCCAGTGAAGCGCAACTTTCCAACCCCTCATCTTTTATTGCCTGGATAAACTGACAAATGCGGTCCACGTCCCTGTCATGTAAGCTTCGCCAGGCGGCTGCAAAGCAGAACCTATGCACTCCCATTTCTTTTGCCTTTCGTGCTGCGTTTCTAACATCTTCGACACTAGAAAGAGAATGCCTGTCCAGTCCAGTCTTGTGATGTGCGCTTTGTGAACAGTAACAACAATTTTCCGGGCACCCACCCGTTTTGACATTCGCCAGGGCAGAAATCTGAACCTCATTATGCCGGAAATTCTCTTTGTGAACGGAGTGGGCTTGGGACAACAGGTCGCTAAATGGTACACTAAAAAACTCGAGTGCCTCCTCGAAAGTCCAATCATTTCTCAACACGTTCTTGACTCCGCTCTTTTTCACTAGATTGCGTGCGCCTTAGATGTTCTTTGAGGACCTCAAACTCTTCTCGGCTTACAAATCCCATGTCTCGCAGACATGACTTCACTTTTTCTTGTGCAATACCTCTACCAATGGAAAGAGCTCCACATAGACCTCCCACAGCGGTAATACCCACCCTAACGCAATCGCGCAACAAGGAAAAAAGCACGAGCCACCACCCCAATAACCAGAAGCCGGATTCTACAAATACAGCATGAGTGTGTCAACAGCGGTAAACAATGTCATTCTACGTAATTAACTGTGATTTTTACACAGGGCGGCGGCAAAACACCTGTGTCATGAAAGCATAAACAATAATGTCGGCTGTTCTGCCATGGCGTCCGGGGTTAATATACTCTCCCGCCAACTACTCCGATTATATGATCTACCACATTTCCGTGTCCCAGTGGCAACAAGCACTGGCGAATTTTTATATCTACACCCTTTGTCGTAGTTTTTTCCTTTTCATCTATCAGAGGCCTCTGATTTTCCACTACGGACTCCAGGTCATCGAACAATTGCTCGATCACTTGTGGAAAGAAAATCACTATGTTTTCAGTTTCTGAATAGCACCTCAGATCCGAACTGTAGAGCTTTACAGCGGATTCCCCTGCATAGGTACACTCATACTTTTTGTCTCCGTCTACGTACTGCACCTCCAGAACAAAACACCATTGCCATATCCCCATTAACTCCTCCGGGTCGATTTCCTCTTTGGTTGGAAAGTTCCTTCCGTTACGTAGCTGATCCCAATATGAACATAATATATTTACCGCCCTTCTCTCAGTTACGTATTCATCCATTAGTTACTTACAACCTCTGCCACCACGACTTTGGCACTGTATCTCAGAAATATTTATTTTCTCTTACCTGTATAAATGCCGTTCTTTGTAAATTTACTGGCGTATCAATAAAGATGTAAGGCAAGATGGTAGCTCGGTGTAATCCTTTTAAAGGCCGTGTTTGAAAGTTGTTTTCATATTACATTAACGCCATATTCAAAAATAGAATGAGTAGAATGAAACTTACATAGTGATTGCGCGCATATATTGTGAGTACGCATTGTTCTTGGGGAACTAGTGTCTCGCGAGCATGGGCTAGCGCCAGCGAGGGTGGCAAATTGTTGTGCGTTCAGATAAGCTAGAAAGCGCGATTCTGGGATGTTTTCATTTTCTCAACTCTGCTTCGTGGGTGTTTAACCGATAAATATTGAATTCGCGGGTTCGTCTATTGGAGAAGTGTCACCTATCACTTTGACACTTCTCTAGGTACTGCACCGGGTCTACAGGTTTGCCGTTGTGACGTATCGCAAAACAGAAAAAATGGTCACCATTGGACTGCGAGGCTTTGACAGGAGAAACGGTTGCTAACGCCGCTCCTTTCGTTACGGTATCACCTATTTTGGCACTAGTAGTACCAAGACGATAATACATAGATATTGTGTACTTATCATGTTCCAATATCACGAGGTTGCCATATAGTTTCAAATCTTTACCAACGTACAATATCTTGCCACCAGAGGCAGCTGTAACACTTGTCTGACTTTTTGTCACAATAGTTATCCCATCTCCGCAAAACAGCTCTTCAGGAGCATTTGATCCTTGTGTTAAAACCACTTTTCCGTCCACAGGCATTGAAAAATCGCAACCATGGCTGGTTCTCACAGTACCTCTGACATCATTTTCAGGAATGTCGTCTACAATTATCGTGCTTCGTCTTCTAGGTACTCGGGAATATGGTGTGGCTACGGTGTTGTCCTTCACCAAGCTATATTCCGAGACTTCACTTTGGTTCTTTTTTCCGAAGAACTCTTCACCTTTAAGCAGCACAGGCGCAGGACTCTGAGTAAGACACCCACAAAGCATGAGCATACAAGAAGAGAAAGCTATTACCCGCACAATAGCCTGTTTATTACATAGCAACTGGTGTATCATAATGAACTATTTGATTTTTGTTAATGACTATTTCAGTATGGGGAGTGATCAATGCCTGTAGAGGATTTATGTTTTCAGTTTTTAAAGGTTACTGAATTTGCAGCAATAGAAGCGCAAAAGTTTGCAGGCAGAGCAGATGAGAAAAATGCCGATAGGGCCGCGGTTGATTCCATGCGTTCTACGCTCAATACCATGAAAATAGATGGTACAATAGTAATTGGGGAGGGAGAACGCGATAACGCTCCCATGCTATACGTGGGGGAAAAAGTAGGTATGGGTGGTGTGAAGCTGGATATAGCTGTTGATCCTTTGGAAGGGACGACTACGTGTGCGCTTTACAAAGACGGGGCAATGTCTGTGATAGCGGTAGCTGAGTGTGGAGGTTTGCTCAAAGCTCCTGATGTATATATGGACAAGATTGCTGTTGGGCCAGGGTTACCAGATGATGTTGTTTCGTTGAAGAATAGTCTCAGGACAAATTTGGGAAATTTATCGGATGCAAGTGGACGCAAAATTACTGACCTTATAGCTGTTGTGCTCAAAAGAGAGAGACACGCAAACCTTATAAGTGAGCTCAGAGAAATAGGGGTAGTTGTGAGGCTCATTGATGACGGTGATATCGGCGCAATTATATCATTGATAAACGGCGATCATGATGTGTGTTTAGGAATTGGGGGAGCTCCTGAAGGGGTTCTATCGGCAGTTGCTCTCAATGCTGTGGGGGGACAAATTTACGGTAAGCTTGTGCTGGATACAGAGGAGCTGCGTAGTAGAGCATCACATCACGGTATAAAAGATTATGATAAGGAGTACTCTATACGGGACATGGTTCGAGGAACTGCATTCCTGATAACTACAGGGGTAACAGGAAGTACACTCATGGACGGAATCAGCTATGATGCTGAGCATAATGTAGCAACAGATTCCATTATTTTCTGTCCTGATGGTATTGTGACTCGTGTGCGGCGCATAAGTTACAAAAGGTGCTAGAGAGTTTGCTAGTGCCATAAGCTTCGTATGAGGGTCTCATATTATGACGGGGATACATGCATTTGATCCTTGTTATCACACGAGATTCGGTGTGGGGTCGGCGTTATGCTCATAGAAGCGCCACATGCGGATGATGTGTTTTAATACTAACAGTATGCTTTGAATATGGGGTGTGAATGTGAAAGACGCAATGACGGGGTCCGCGCACGGCAAATGTTTTTCGTTGGCAATAGCTACCGACTGCCAGAATGATTCTCCGAAAACACTATGGGAGCACTGTTTCTGCAAGTTGTATGTGGTATACAGGCCCATTCCAAAACTTTCAGTATTGCTGTGATAGTGGGAGAGGTAGCATTATTGGCATTGAGTTTGTGCGCGATTTGCGCTGCGGCAATGTTATTGTAGTACCAGGTCAAAATAGCTCGCTATTTTCTAGGCATGTTCGCATGCAGAAGGAAAAACTAGGACTTTTTTGTTACGTGTTTAGAACTTGTAGTGATGAACTACGACAAGTGCCTGCGAGCAAGTTACGTTTTCACTAGTGCTGTTTACGTAACGACAAGACGTGATCTCTCACTGTTTTAAATGTATAAGTGCTAAATGCATTTGTGTTTTACATTAGTAAAGTAAAAATCACGGCTTTTGCCACTGCGTTTTCAACAATCAGAAGTGCTGCTCAATGTAGGGGGAGGATTACCACATGCCGGACAAAATTTCGTGATCAGCCACTCCGGTTTTCAGCCTCAATATCGTCTCATGGCCTTTGTGGGGGACATGCTTACTTCTAGGCAATTGTGAGGTTTTATTTGCAGAAGAATAGCCAAACTTGCAGTATTAAGGCGATAATAGTATGTTTCTGATGTAAAATTGCGGGTGTGTGGCACAAATTTGTGGTATGCCCCGCCCTTACAATAGCCTTCGTTTTGCCTCTGAGCCAAGTGTCTCTTCGACTGTGAAATGCACTTTCTAGGGTGTGCTGCACGTTGCGTACACTGAAAACTTGCACTAGTAGCACATGAGCAGCCACATTACGCTATTTTTCCAAAACATTGGGCTTTACAGCGGGGTGTCTTGATTTATAAGGATATCAAGCTGTTGTAGCGTGATTATGAGATAGAGAAAAACAAAGAACTTGTTTCTCTGTTTGCAATGTATCATGAATTGGTACCAGCAATTTTCGCCACTAGTGCCCCGATCATTTGTGCAAGAGCATATTTATACAAGGAAAACTTGCAGAACAATACGTGTGCCCGGTAAAAGGATTGTCTCGAAAACCCCGATTGAGCCGTACATTTGATTTGTTTATGCCCTTCTAAAGTTGTAATTGCATGTACATGCTGCAGATTATGCACAGCACACTCTAAGTATTGACAAAATCCTTTTGTGTGTTGGTATAGTGCCGGGCTATGAAGCATGGTTTGTTGTTAGTATGGAAAATTTGCCAGACGTTGGTATTCTGACTAATCACAAGCGAGGATAGCGTAATTTTTTGCGGTAGAAGAAATACTTTCTTCGTTCAACACAACGATGCTGGTCAGGTAACAGCAAACTATAGACCTGAATCCCCGTGTATGGTTTTGGAACTATATGTTGTGTTACTGCCGCGGAGGTAACGCTTTGTTTCTAGAGCGGATATGTATGAGGATGTTCGCAACTGCTGCGGGGGTTATGCCTGGAATCCGTCTTGCAGCTCCCACAGAAAAAGGCCTTGTGTTTTGTAACTTTTCCTGTGCTTCACTAGACAGGCCATGAACACTGGAATACTCAATATCCTCCGGTATTAGTAGGTTCTCCTCCTCAAGGAATGACTTTATATCCGCTTCTTGTCTTTTTAGATAGGGGGAGTACCTACCTTCTATTTCTATGGCAGACAATGCTTTTGTACTAAAAGTGTACAAACTTGGCCATATCTTTAACAAAGTCCCAATATTGACATCTACATGTCCCAAGAGATCAAATGCACTCTTTTTTTCACCATTTAACGATATAGATATGTTGTGCTTTGACAGTTCATTAGGAGTTGCCACTAATTTTTCCATTGTGCCTAACAAGTCGCGCACTTCTTGCAATCTTTTGGAGAAGTTATCATAGCGCTGTACAGAAACAAGTGAGTTATTGTAACCCATTTCAGTTAGTCGCCTGTCTGCGTTGTCTGAGCGGAGCGTCAACCTGTATTCTGCACGCGACGTAAACAACCTGTAAGGTTCGGAAGTGCCCAGGGTAACCAGGTCGTCAATCATAACTCCTATGTAGGCATCACTACGTTTTAGGATTAGAGGTTCTTTGTCCCTATACATAGAAAGCGCAGCATTAGCACCCGCAATTAACCCTTGCCCTGCAGCTTCTTCATAACCTGTTGTTCCGTTTATTTGACCCGCCAAGAAAAGCCCCTTAATTTTCTTTGTCTCCAGTGTATGATACAAACCACGTGGGTCGAGGAAGTTGTACTCCACCGTGTAGCCTTGGCGTAACATCACTGCTTTTTCCAAGCCTCTGATGCTGTGTAGCATTTCAAGCTGAACCTCTGCAGGACACGAAGTTGATATGCCATTAGGATAAACGGAATTGGAAGTAAGGCCTTCGGGTTCCAGGAAAATCTGATGACTTTCATTATCAGGAAATCTGCGTACCTTTTCCTCTATAGACGGGCAATACCTGGGAGCCATAACATCCGCTAGTGATGAGCATCGCGCACCGGCCCTGTGCAGGTTTCTTCTAATTATGTCATGTGTCCTAGTATTGGTACACGTAATGTAGCACGATACCTGAGGGAGCTTAACGTGTTCAGACATAAAAGAGAAGGGTGAGGGAAAAGAATCGCCTTTCTGTTCCTGTAAAATTTTCCAGTCTATACTTTCCCTATCTAGTCTTGGTGGCGTGCCAGTCTTTAAACGCCCCAACTCGAATCCATGTGACTGAAATGCTTCGGGCAGTTTTGTAGCAGGCTCTTCTCCCATGCGACCAGCGGGGAAGTGCTTGTCCCCGATGTGTATAGTGCCACCAAGAAACGTACCCGTTGCGAACACCAATCTAGTAGTCCTTATACATTCCCCAGTTGCAAGCGACACAGATGCAATTTGTGGCCTACTCTTGGGGCCATCAACAGAAAAATCTATTACTTCACCAGACATAACCGTGACGTTAGGGTGATTTAGCATAGCATGCCGCATCGTGACTCTATAAATTTCCCGATCAGCCTGGGCTCTGGGGCCCCATACTGCAGGACCTTTGCTTCTATTCAATATTGTCGAGTGAATGCTTGCTGCATCAATAACTTTTCCCATGATACCGTCTAAAGCATCAACTTCACGCACAACTGTGCCTTTTGCTATGCCCCCTATGGCGGGGTTACAAGACATTTCACCTATGGACTCTATTTTGTGAGTGATAAGCAAAGTGTTTGCACCTACGCGCGCAGCAGCTGAAGCAGCCTCGCACCCGGCATGACCTCCGCCTACAACAACCACATCAAAGCTTTGCACAACAACCCACCGTAAAACCAAAAACAACTCAACAGATGGTAAAAAGTAATACAAGTCGTGTCAAATGATGCTAAACTTCGTGCGTATGGAGGGTCTAACATGAACGTAATTGTCCTGTCAGGTTATGGACTAAATTGTGAGGAAGAGACACTTTTTGCTTTTTATGAGGCGGGAAGGCACCTTGGCATCTCCGTCACGGGCGATATAGTTCATATTAATGACCTTATGGGAAATCCAAGCCAACTTCGAAAATATAACACCATGGTTATTCCCGGCGGTTTTTCTTATGGGGACGATACAGGCGCGGGCAACGCATATGCTCATCAGCTAATTAATGGATTGCAGCATCATATTCACGAATTCATAGAAAGGGATACTCTGTTGTTAGGCATTTGTAATGGGTGTCAGATATTGCTTAGGATGCTGTTCCAAAATGTGGCAATAGTCGGTAATAGCGTGGGAAGGTATCAGTGTCGTTGGGTCACAGTTAAAGTCTGTAAACACTCCGTATGGTTGAAAGGCCTCGGTACGTTGTACATTCCCGTGGCGCATGGCGAAGGTAGGTTTTATGTTGCAGAAGACGAGCTTGAGTGTGTCGACAGTGCGCACACAGCTCTGCGCTACGTGGGCCAGGATGGCGAATATGCATTCGGAAAGTTTCCCCATAATCCCAATGGCTCTCTCAGAGATATAGCTGCTCTTACATGCAATGGTGGTAGGGTGCTACTTATGATGCCTCACCCGGAAAGGGCGTTGTTCTTTACGCAAAGGTACGACTGGACCGATATTGCCCAAGAAAGGCGTTCTTCAGGAAAGCCTCTGGAAAAATACGCGGACGGATTCGAGATTTTTTGCAATGCGGTAAGATATTTTTCGGATAAGCAGTAAATTGCATTGCTTGTTGTGGTACTCCCAATTGCGTCTAAACATTGACATAATAATTGATCACTTTACGTACCCGAAAAGGCGGCTTTGCAGGCAATGAGGCTGTGGTCACGAACATGAAAGTCATCATTTCCGATAGGGCACTCTCTCTAAACGAAATTGCAGCACTGATTCCTTTTAATGGATTGTAAGGAAGCATCA
>JBGCXB010000018.1:0-24885 GCA_048496795.1 Aaplasma endosymbiont of Hyalomma asiaticum
GATTACCCATCATGACAGGAGTGATACTTGGTGCAGCTATAATGGCAATCTTTGGCAAGTTAGCCTGGGCTGCTATAGTTATGCTAGTTGTATTCACTGCTATATTCTTTGGGGCTAGCACGCTGATACAAAAATTTGCTGAGAATGTTAATACTGACTTGGGCGATGCATCAAAGTTCAAATGCGTAGGAGGTGGCGCATCCCAAGTCTCTTCAACCTAATAGCTGTCGGATGTGGAAGGAGGGAAGAAGGAAGGAGAGGAAGGAAAGAGAAACTCCTCTCCTCTCACCCCTCTCCCTCCTCGTTAGGGGATGACTATTCTTAACTAATGATAGAGTTATGTAAGAACTCTATAAACTAAGGTTCTGATACTTGCAACCAGCAGGGATATAATGTCTTTGTGTATTGCACTGAAAAGCCCATCGATACCCTGTAAAATGATTGTTTGGGACAAAATGCTGTATTTCTCTCTTCTTCATCCTTTGTGTTGCGGTGTAAAATGTGTTAACTGTGCAGCGATGCGTTATGCAATTAGATTTTGTTCACAATCTGGAGTTGCGCTTTGAAGCAGGTAAATCCGCCTATCGTCGACGTAGACGAAGATGTAGTGTGCATATGTGAGGAGACGATTGCTTTAATTCCGTTTCTAGGAGTTTCAAACGATACACTAAAGGAAGCTTGCACTGCACTAGGCAAAGAAAACAGCTTGTTCAAATTCCCCAATGGCATAAGGGACGTGTTGAGTTATTTACGCAGAAAGCTCATATCACACATCCATGTTACATACCAAAATAAAAACACAGATGAAATTTCAAGAATAAGGGACAAAATACTTTTTCTCTTGGAAGCTTGTATCGGATTTCATGCAGCACTTCCGAATCCACAACAACTGATAAAGTCCTTGGTGCATTACAGCATGCTACCTTCGAATACTTGTTTTGCCATGTCTTCGGTCTTTAAGATATCTGACGCAATGTGGGCACTAGCTGGTGATCAGTCCACAGACTTCAATTACTATACAAAAAGGCTTACTCTTTCCACTACTTATGCGATGTCAATCTTGCACATGTCGAATGATACCTCTGAGGGTTTTGCAGAGACCCTCGCTTTTGCAAATCGGAGAATTGACAACGTCATTGCCTTCTACAAGTTCAAGAACGGGATTAAAGCCTTTTTACCTAAAGTGCTAAACGTCTTTAATGTAAGGTTCGACAAATAGTTTCCGTCTTCGTAAATACAAAAATAAGTATCTGCTGTGATCTTTTCGTGCTATTAGTTTTGGTCTTCCTTATTCCATGCTTGACATTATGTACAAGAAGCTCGCTAGGGTGTTGTCCTTATTTAGGATTAATCTTTCTTTACCTCAACTTTTGGGACATGCCTCTCTAGCAAAAAATAAACCTGAAAAAGCTGCTGATTCGAAAATGCAAGGTAGTGCATTACTCGTGGTGGACAGGGTAGTGGCTTATGTTTTTAGTATAAAGAAAAAAACAGGTAATGCTGCTTTACAAGCCTCGTGGGGGCCATTGTTCATAGGCCTTATGGCAGTAATGGTATTTTTTGGGGGTTTTGGAATTTGGGCAGCGTTCGCCCCATTAGATGGAGCAGTTATTGCAATGGGTGAAGTAGTATCATCGATGAATAGGCAGGTGGTTCAGCACCTTGAAGGTGGAGTAGTAAGCAAGATTTTAGTAAAAGAAGGAGACCACGTCACAAAAGAGCAACCGCTTGTACACTTGAACAGCACGGCGGCACAGGCCAACTTAGGCGTTATAAAAGAAAAACTGCTTGTATTACTTGCAACAGAAGCGCGTCTTCTTGCTATCAAGAACCATGATTCTGAGATTACTTTTCCTGAGTACATATATGAATTATCAAGCCCTGAAGTTGTAGAGAAGGTGCTGGCAAACCAAAACGAACTTTTTCATTCCCAAAATAACAGTATTTTGGGCCAGGTAAAGATATTGAAACAAAGAATAAAGCAACTCCGGCAAGAACTTTCTGGCCTTGCATCGCAACTAGAAGCAGAACAGGAGCAGTACAAAATTATTACAGAAGAACTAGAAATCAGGAAAAATTTGCTTGCTGAAGGCCACGTAAGCAAGCCGTATTTACTAAATTTGGAAAGATCACATGCTGATTCCAAAGGTAAATTAGGATATCTTCGCGCCACCATGGCAAGCAAGGAACAAAAAATAGGTGAAAATAAACTGGAAATTATCAATATAAACAATAACGTTATGGACAGGGCACATGCAGAATTAAAAGAAGTTTCTGCTTCTATTACAGACTTGAGAGAAAGACTGAAAGCTGCCGAGGACGTGCTGCACAGAACTGTTATTAAATCACCGCAGAATGGCACTGTAACAGGGCTTAAGTGCCATACAATAGGTGGCGTCATACTCCCTGGGAGTGTAATTATGGAAGTTGTCCCTGTGGACGATGACTTGATAATTGATGCAAAAATTCCCACGAGGAATATAGAAGAAATATTATCTGCACAATCTGTACAAGAAAATTTGGTTGCTAATGGGGACTATGTAGGCCTAAAGGCAAAAGTGCGCCTTAGTGCCTTTAACATTCGTAAATTTGGATTAGTGGGTGGAATTGTGACACAAGTGTCGGCTGATGCCCTTACCGACACAAGCGGAATGCGCTACTACTCTCTCCGTGTTGTTATTCCTAAGTCTTCATACTCAGGCAGGTTCGAGAATCTCAAGCTCTATCCAGGTATGCCCGCAGAAGTATTCGTTGTAACAAGGTCAAGAACGTTGCTGGAGTACTTACTGACTCCTATAACTAGCACTTTTGAAAAGGCGTTCAAGGAACGATGAAATACAGCTGCAATCATGATGGAAATCATAGCAACAAATGCAATGCTTTTTGTAGTGCCGTTGCACACTGTGTTTAATACCGATGTGCAGTGGTGCTAAAGCGCGTACAGAGGCCATTTCAACAATTATTAAATTTCAAGAGTACCACGCGGTTCCCCGTATGTTGCTAAAACATCAAGCTACACATTTGAAAATATTTGGCAGCCGTGAAATATGCAAAAGGTCATTTAACATGTTCTTGCAAATGTAGCAGCACCCGAAGAAAATAAAAAACACGCTATATCAAGTCACGTAGTTTCAGGTATTCTTTTATGCTTGATCTCTTATGCTTACCGTATACTTTCTCCCGTTACCATTTAGCGCTTTTCACTTTTCATAAAGTGCCCTCCCAAAACGATAAGTCCGTCTATAGCGAAGGCTTTGATTATTCTTGATGCTGTATGTGCTTGCCAGAGCAATTGATCAAAAACCTCAAGCAGTGCAGCATACATCAACAAGTAATAGGTTAACTAGGACTCTAACATAGTAGGGACATATGTCTCCTAAAATTAACACCTTCAAGGAGACACTTTATTACAGAAGGTGGATGATTGTCCGCGTTAATATTTATGCAAATGTATACAGAAATGCATATTTGAGCAGTTGGCTCTGAAACTTGAAGTTGTTGATCCCACGATATTAAGCGTTTTACACCAGTTATCAGACTAACACTTTTGGAGAAGAATCCAAAAGCCCCCTGCTAACAGCATTTTGCAACACGTCACAGTGGCACAAGAAAAACAAAAAGACCTATGTTCTCGCAAATACATCAGTATTCATGCCCGTCGTAGTACCTACACCCGGAGCTATTACCTGCGGAAACTTTTTCCCTACAACAAAATCGCTGGGTTAGCTGTACTTCAGTTCATTGATTCTGTTTTCTCGAACTTTATCGTGCCTAAAAATCTGAAACAGAATAATTACTGATATAAGACCAACAACGACCATGGCTAAAGCATACGGGGCCGCATCCATCTGCCTCTCATCCCCCACAAGCTCATAGATCCTAGTTGCCATAGTCTCAAAATTGAAAGGTCGTATTATCAGAGTGGCAGATAACTCCTTTATCGTGTCAATAAACACTAGTAGAAATCCAACTAGAATGCTTTTCTTTAACATTGGAATATGCACATTAAGACATGTGTATATTGATCCATGTCCCATTAGTCTTGAAGACCAATCTATCTCTTTAGGTATCTTGTTGAGTCCAGACTCAATTGGACCTACTGCTGCTGCAAGAAATCTAAAGGTATATGAGTACAAAAGGCCCAGTACCGTCCCTATTAAAGCTATTCTGAAAAAGTGCTCGCTTATGAACTGTGATACTTCACCGAGAAGTATCACGATGCCTACAGCGGTGATGGTGCTGGGAATTGCATACCCCATGGTCAAAAATCTCACAGCAAATGTAAGCCCGCCCCTGCCTCTCGTGAAGCAGGCCATAACAATTGAAATACTCACCACTATAAAAGCCGAAGCAGAAGCAATGCCTAAACTGTTAAACACCACCCAAAAGAACTCCTTCGTGTTTATTAGCGAAATTCTCTCTATAGTCCAATATATCAGTGGTGCTACTGGAAGAATAAACCCCATAAAAACTGCAAACATACATATGAAGTAAATAAACGCCACCACCCATCTGCTGTTAAAGTGCCACCTGTGACAGTAACTTGTGTTCATCTTGATAGAGGAGTATGAAGCTTCTTCTCTGCGCAAACACTTTTCCACAACTGTCAGTAAAAATACGAAGGAAATTGCTATTATAGCCAAAATACATGCAGAATATTTATCGTGAAGCAAAAACCAATGTCTGTATATACCCGTAGTGAAAGTATTGATTGTAAGAAACTGGGGCGTACCAAAATCAGACACTACTTCCATCAAAACTAAGGAAACACCAGTAACAACCGAAGGCCATACCGCGGGTATAACAACAGAAAACAGTATTTTATACCTAGAACAACATAGAGTAGTTGCAACTGCAACACTGTTTCTGACCGCTATAAATGCAGTCCGCGCTAACATGTAGACATATGGATACAGGTTAAAACCTATTATCAGCGTACAAAAAAACAGGGACTTTACATCTGGAAAGTAGTAATCCCCTTTTTGCCAACCAAACATTTCACGTAATACACTCTGCACAGGGCCAGAAAACCCAAACATATTCACGTATACATAGGCAACTATGTATCCGGGTATTGATAAGGGTAAAAAAAGCGCAACTTCAAAGATTCTACGACCTGGAAAAGAATAGTATGTAATAAACCAGGCACTCATGACACCAATTACAAGAACAACGGTGCCTGCTCCTATCATAAGCGCTATGGTGTTAATTGTGTACTCTGGTAGCAGCGTAGATAACAGGCCAATCCCGCCTCTGCTCTCCGTAAAAAATACAGTAACAAGAGAAAAAATGGGCAACGCGAATAGCACTGCCAACGCCATGAAAAACAGATATCTAGAGAACCTGAGTAACACCATAATGGATGTGCTTTGAATCTTCGCCGCCCGCTGTATTATAGAGCGTAATGCTTATGTTATCACCCAAAATTACACATATACACCCAGATAGTTATTATGCATATGTAAGTATAACAATTGCTGTAATTCACCTCATCTGTTTATATTGGCCTTGCACCACACCAAACATCGGGCTGCTCCGCACCATATCGCACTTCTATAGATATACGTTGAAGTGTAGTAAAAGTCCATAAAGAGCTGACCCATGTCCGCACTTACGAAGCACATGGCTTCATATTGGGGACACGTTTTACGCGTAGATTCTTGTAGTAATCGCTTTATTATTTGTATATATTCGTCCATCCCATATTGAAGATTTTTGTTGTGGTTAGATGTAACATCGTGGTATACATGCGCGCCTGATGGATGTGGTTTTGTACAGTGCGCCGGTTGTTTTGTGTGACTGACTGTTGGAGCCGCTTCTTTAGAGAAAGGTATAGATCTGTTGCGCTCAATTGTGTGCTTCGTAGTTCCCGCGTTGGGATAACGGCAGCTTGTGTGGGTTCTGTGTCAAGACCAACAAGCTGTGGTTTATGCTATGCACTAATACAGAGAACAGTAACGGATAAACGTACTTCATGTACTCCCCGCGTAAATATGTTGGGAAAACATGCCTTTTCGTCGTGCGTGTTGAGGTATCTTGTTTATGCCATGGACTTGCGGCTGAGGTGCATGGGTTATGTTCTGGGAACCACAGTTAGCACTTCTAATTCTTTCCAGCATGTAGTTCGGGGTTGGGTATAAATTTTTTAGGAAGATAGTTTGGAGATGTCAGGGTGCTAGCTGATTTATGGAGAAATGGTAGGAACTTTTTAGGGAGTAGGTACGCGATTATGGGGGGTGCAATGAGTTGGGTCTCAGAACCTTATCTTGTGTCCGCTATATCTAATGCAGGAGGGTTTGGAGTCCTTGCCTGCGGCGCGATGTCTACATCTGAACTCCGTTCTGCGCTACAGAAAACCAAAGAGCTAACTACTCAGCCCTTTGGCGTTAATCTAATAGTGATGCACCCAGAACTGGAAAATCTCATAGAAACTTGTCTGCAATCCGGAGTTTCACACATAGTGTTGGCCGGTGGCGTGCCTAGTGGCAGAGTAATCACCGCTATAAAAAATGCGGGCGTTCGGAGTATGAGTTTTGCGCCTTCTCTTTCCGTGGCACGGAGGCTCATCCGCATGGGTGTTGATGCTCTGATAATAGAAGGCATGGAGGCGGGTGGGCATATAGGCCCGGTCAGCACTTCTGTCTTGGCACAAGAAATATTACCATTCTTTCGAAAGGATTCACACTTGAAGAACATACCTATTTTTGTCGCTGGTGGTATAGGAACTGGAGACATGATAGGAGGATACCTGAAAATGGGAGCAAGTGGCTGTCAGATCGGAACCTTGTTTGTTTGCTCATGTGAATCTAGGGCTCATAAAAACTTCAAGGAAGTGTTTGTAAAATCGTCCGCGAGAGACGCCGTACCCACAACACAATTGAGCTCTGATTTTCCTGTTATCCCCGTTAGAGCCATAGCCAACGCAGCAAGTGTGCGTTTTTTAGACTTGCAACAAGAAGTAATAGATATGTACAACGCAGGTAAAATATCCAAGGAAGAAGGCCAGCTGCAGATCGAAAAATTTTGGGCGGGATCGTTAAAAAAGGCTGTTGTTGATGGAAATGTTGAGGATGGATCGCTCATGGCGGGGCAAAGCGTGGGGTTTATCCATAACATACGTAGTGTGTCGCAAATAATTGATGATCTTGTTGCTGAGGCAGAAAGTTATCTTTCTTTTTGCTTGTAGCGATGTGTTGTGGCTGCATAAATTTCTCTATAACATTCGGCATTGGGAGGCGGGGGGCTTGCTCCGTGATTGCTTGACCTGTGCTATCCTAGGTGATACCATGGCTCGGGTTGTTTTGCCTATTGGGATGGGCGTAGGAATTTTTAGTGTATTAGAAGAGGCCAAGTAAATGAAGATTTTCAAGACCGTCTCCAATCTGCTGCTGCTAGTTGCGACGGTGTTTCTGGGGTATTCTTATGTAAATAAGAAGGGAATATTTAGCGGAACAAAGCCTAGGTACACAGGATCAGACTCAGTGGTGGAGCAGGAGGTTGTTCTCGCTGCCTTCGAAAACCTTGTACGTCATGATGGGAAATTGGTAAGTAGTGCCGATTATGCTGGAAAGCACATGCTGGTAATTTTTGGTTTTTCCGCGTGCAAGCATATTTGTCCCGCAGAGTTAGGCATCGCGTCACAACTTTTGAATAGGCTCGGTACCGATGCTGACAAACTGCAAGTGGTATTCATAACAGTTGATCCAGAAAATGATACCGTGGAAAAACTCCATGATTATCACAGGGCCTTTGATGAGAGAATACATATGCTTACAGGGGATGTCTCTGTGATTCGTAACGTGGTAGAAAACTACAAAGTTTATGTAGGTAGATCGGATACTGATTCCGATATTGACCATTCGTCGTTTATGTATTTGATAGACAAGAGTGGGAAGTACGTTGGGCATTTTTCTCCCGATCTGAATGAACATGATAGCCAGAGCGATAAGCTTTTCTCCTTCGTCTATGGGTATCTTAATTCTTAGTTAGTAATATAGTGTTACAGTCGTCTTGTTGGCATAGGTGCACATGATGAACGTGGTAACTGTTCGTTTTCTTCTTGTTGTTGTGTGCTTAATGGCCCCTGGTTGGGAGTTACGTGCTGCTGATAACGTGCGAGTTGTGGGCTCGTCGTCTGTGTTCCCGTTTGTGGCTTCAATTGCCGAGGAGTTCGGTAGATTTTCTTCGTATAGCACTCCGGTTATCGAGTCTGTGGGAAGCGGAATGGGGTTCAATATGTTCTGCGCCGGAACACAGCGAGGTACCCCCGACATAGCCATGTCTTCGCGGAAGATTATGGGATCAGAGATTGATCTATGTGCTGCAAATGGTGTAAGCGACGTAATTGAAATTGGGTTGGGTTATGACGGCATTGTTATAGCTAGCTCGAAACAAAAGGAGAAAGTCGATTTTCGGTTAAAAGACTTATATAACGCATTGGGCAAGTATTCTCTGTCCGAAGAGTATGGTGAGATACCGATAAACAAATACAGCAAGTGGAACGAAATAAGACCTGATCTCCCGGAACATGAAATTGAAGTTTATGGACCGCATAAGCAAGCAGGAACATATGACGTGCTTATGGAGTATGTAATTCGGCGAATTTGTTCTGGGGCGAAGAATTTCGTTGATGTTTACCAGAACGTGGACGAAAGAAGAAGTGTGTGTAGCAACATTAGAAACGATGGAAAATATATTGAGGTTGCAACTAGCGAGAATGTTGTAATACAGAAGATTTCAAAAAACAGCAGTGCTTTTGGTATATTGAGTTTCAGCTTTTTGATAAAGAATCAAAACGAAATACAGGGTAATTCTGTGGCGGGAGTGGAGCCGAGTTACGATACCATAGCTTCGGGAAAGTACGTATTGTCCAGGCCTATTTACATATACGTTAAAAAGCAGCATTTGGATTCCACTGCTGGCTTACGTGAGTTTGTGATGGAGATTTTGCGTCCAGAATCTATCGGAAAGAATGGTTACCTTGTAAATCTGGGTTTTATTCCATTGTCAGATGAAAAGCTTTATGAAACGAGACGAAAAGTAAAGAACTTGATAAACACGGATAATGAAGGTGTGACCGACCTCGATGTGGTTGTCGAAACCGGCGGGGGAGAAAAGGTTTGACCACATAGTTTGTTATGCTATCATCTTGCCTCGTACGTTTTATTCTTTAGAGGTCTGGTTTGGTTGAAGTCGTTGTATATCATGGTGACATTGAGCAAGGTATTAGAACGCTGAAAAAGAAACTTCAGCGTGAGGGCAAGCCTAGACAGATGAAAATAGTGCACCACGAGAAACCTTCAGAAAAACGAGTGAGAAAGCGCGACGATTGCGAGAGAAGACGCAAGAAGTTGCACGGTGCTCCTTCGGAGCCTCAGTACGGGAGGTTTCAGGTTAGTGCCAGGCATTTCAAAATTCAGCGGCCGCTAGCTCCTGAGGGTGAGTAGCATTTTTTTGTGTCAATCATATTCGCTTTCGTAAGTGTTTAGCGTGAGTGTTGGTCGCCTGTGAGTATGTTCTTTATTATGGAGCGATAGCTGTGAATGTTCATGAGTTTCAAGCCAAGGGTATATTGAGTGGTTTAGGTGTTGACGTACCCAAGGGTGTCGTCGTGAAAGCTGTCACAGAGGTTGACGACGCCTTATCAGAGTTGGCTCCTGGCGTAGTCGTTGTAAAGGCACAAATACATGCGGGGGGGCGTGGTAAGGCTGGCGGTGTTAAAATAGGCAAAACGAAAGAGGAAGTACGCTGTCTAGTTGAGCAAATGTTGGGCTCGGTGCTCGTTACGAAACAAACGTCTGTGGAAGGACAGAAAGTTCGCTGCGTATACCTAGAAGAAGGAGTTAACATAAAAAAAGAGTATTACCTGAGTGCTGTTGTGGATCGCAAGTCCGGAATGGTCAGCGTGGTGTTCTCAACAGAAGGCGGCATGGATATAGAGGAGGTTGCTCATAGTAATCCAGAGATGGTTGCTGTAGTGCAAATAGATCCGCTGTATGGGTTTCTTGTTTTTCATGGCCGGGAGCTTTGCAGAAGATTTGGACTGGATAACAGGCAGGTGTCACAAGTGACTTCAGTTGCTGGAAAGATATACAAGGCTTTGGTAGAAACTGATGCAAGTCAAGTTGAGATTAATCCTCTAGTGGAAACGGAATCGGGCACGTTTATCGCTTTAGATGCTAAGATGTCGTTTGACGACAATGGGTTGTTTAGACAGCCAAAGATAGCGAGATTGTGTGATCCTTATGAACACAATGAAGAGGAGTTAGAGGCATCGAAGTACGGGCTGAGCTATATCAAAATGGACGGTAACATAGGTTGCATGGTAAACGGAGCTGGCTTAGCAATGGCGACTATGGATATAGTAAAACATTATGGAGGTAGTCCCGCAAATTTTCTTGATGTGGGTGGTGGTGCTAACAAGGATGCTGTGCGTGGTGCTTTTAAGATTATCCTTAAGAGTGATGTTGATGGTATATTGGTGAACATCTTTGGCGGAATAATGCGGTGTGATGTTATTGCTGAAGGTATAATAGAGTCAACCAAGGAGGTAGGTGTTAACGTGCCTTTGGTTGTCAGGTTATCAGGAACAAATCACGATGTTGGAAGGAAGATGCTTGATGCGTCGGGGCTGAAGATAGTTACAGCAGGTGACCTGGATGAGGCTGCACGTTTCATTGTTGGTATGGTGAAAAATAGGGGGTAGGAACTCGTATGTCTGTATTGGTGGACAAGAATACAAGGGTAATATGTCAGGGCTTTACGGGTTCGCAGGGTACTTTCCATTCTGAGCAAGCTTTGGCTTACGGCACCAAAATGGTTGGAGGAGTAACGCCGGGAAAGGGCGGTACTACTCATCTTGGCTTGCCCGTCTTTGACACCGTAGTTGAGGCCAAGGCTGCCGTGAACGCTGATGCCACGGTTATTTATGTCCCCGCTCCTTATGCTGCTGATGCGATACTGGAGGCCATAGCGGCGGAGATAGAGCTAATAGTTTGCATCACAGAGGGTATACCTGTTCTTGACATGGTAAGGGTGAAGCGTGCTCTCTTAGGCACGAAGAGTAGGTTAGTAGGTCCCAATTGTCCGGGTGTTATAACCCCTGGAGAATGTAAGATAGGAATAATGCCTGGGTACATACACGCACGCGGGAACATAGGAGTGGTGTCGCGTTCTGGGACGTTGACATATGAAGCCGTTGCACAAACTACTGCTGTGGGGTTAGGGCAGTCCACATGCATAGGAATAGGTGGGGATCCTATACATGGAATGTCCTTTACAGACTGTGTGGATTTGTTCATGAAGGATGATGATACTCACTGCATAGTGATGATAGGTGAAATTGGAGGTTCTGAAGAGGAAGAAGCAATAGAGTATATGCAGTCCAAGAAGAATAAAAAGCCAGTTATAGGATTTATCGCTGGACAGACTGCGCCTCCGGGGCGTCGTATGGGACATGCAGGCGCAATAACATCGGGTAGTACAGGCACGGCTCAGGGTAAAATAGAATTCATGAAGCGTGCGGGGGTTGTTGTGGCTGATACACCTGCTTCCATTGGTGAAACAGTGCGTGAAGTGATGAGTATCGAGCTGTAGCGTAGCGTATTTTTAGTTTACGAGTAGCTTAGTTTGGCTTCCTTTGTGTTCGGGTGATGTTCGTCGTAAGGTTTCTGTTGTGGACCGTGCGGGGATTGTGTGTTCGTGTGTCTGTGCTTGTTTCGCCGGCGCAAGATTGCTCTATGAAGGCGTTTAGAAAATTGCATACCTTGGTATCCGCTCAAGGCCTAGAAAGCGGACTTTGTCGCTGCGATTGCATGGTGTTTTAATTAGAAAGTAACAGCCTTATCTTCCTGTAGCATTGTGACGGGCTTAGTATACAAACATTGGAATTCATTCTTATTCCGGGGTTACAGCACAGGAGAGCCGTTTTTTAGGTGTGTCCCTGATAACTTGACATATAATAGAGTCTGAGTAGCACGCTACGGCGTATGTATGTAATTCATGCATTACAATTTGCGTATGCATAATGTCCTATACAAGTAAACTCTGTAAGACATGCGGATCGTCGTTGCACAGAAATTTGAGATCTTTTTGTGGGATGACGTAGCTGCTATTATCGAAGCAGAGCCAAAGAAGCACATTTAAAAACTTCAATGAAATTTGGGCTAACTTTTATTGTTGCTTCTCTCACAAGAAGTATTATTTGTCTGTAATTGCAGTTTTTTCTTGCATCACAGATTCTATCACACATGGGCTCGATGTAATACGCAGAATGAATTGCTACAAATAAATGCTGACATTGCGTTATGATTGGGCCTCACTTACGGTAAAAACGGAATCCTTCTTACAGCTGGCATTGTTGGTGCATGGCTGTGTAACAATGTTGCGATGTGTTGTGAATGCTTTCATATACCTCTTAGTGCGTAGTTTGTTGCTTCTTACTGTTTATGTAGTCGTTCACAGAAAATTGGGGGCGTTCTTGCACAGCATACCACTTATGTAACTCAAAAAGTTATTCTGCAAATTGTGAGCCATTGTAGTCTCAACAACAGGAACACTGATGGTGTGACGCGAAGAGCGATAATGCATGGGAACTCGTGCATAGCACTGCTAGAGATGATTGAAACAACAATGTAATGTTTCGCTTAAAATCAATGTAACACGCACATCCATTCGGAGACAATGGTATGTCCCATAACATGAAGAAACATCATGAGCCCGCAAAAAAAACAAATATTGTTGGTCTGTGGCTTAAGTGTGATACTCACCCTGAAAAGTAAAAAGATCGCCACGACATTTATTTATTATACGCGATTCCGCCGAACACTTGCGTTTTACATCTGAATAGTCAGACATTATTCTGTCTCAGGACATCATTCACATGTTGTATAACCAGAGTCTCTGCTTTATCAACAAGCTCACTAGAGATACTTGATCTTGCAATAGTATCACTACCGCCACCCTTCCCCTGTAAAATGCGCAGAACGTTAACAAGATCACGAGCGCGGAGGATTTTACTAATTCCATCCCCCACCCCTACAACAATGACAGCCTTATGCGCAGTAACCGATACCAAAACCCAGACCGTTTTATCCTTTCTTCGGTCACGCACATAGTCAACTATAGTTTCCACTGGAATGTCGGTGTACCTGCCAAGACACAACACCACGCCATGTTGTATATCTATAGTCTGTACTTTGCCTCTAATAATTTCATACCAAGCATCCGTAAGCTTTTTGCCTAGTTCACGCTTTTCTTGAAAAAGTTTTTTGAGTTTATCCACCACTTGAGTGACTGGTGCACTTAGGCTTTCAGATATTGAATTTAACAATTCCCCATCCCTGCGCAGTTTATCAATCACTCTATATCCGGTAATTGCCTCTATGCGTCTAACCCCAGTTGATATACCAGTTTCCGAAATAATTTTAAAAGCTCCGATGTCACCAGTACACCTAACATGTGTGCCGCAACATAGCTCCTTAGAGTCACCAATACTTACTACACGTACACTGTTATGATCATACTTCTCGCCAAACAGCGCGATGGCTCCCTGCTGAACCGCTCTGTCATAACTACAGTTATCTGTGAACACAGGCTTGTTTGAAACTATTTGTTTATTAATTTCCTGTTCAATAAGCATTATCTGCTCACTAGTTAAAGGAGACGAATGGCTGTAATCAAACCTAAGCTTATCCTCAGCGACCAATGAGCCTTTCTGCTGTACCTCTGAGTTTACTAATGTCCTTAGCGCGTTATGCAACATGTGAGTAGCTGAGTGGTTCGCCCTCAGGCTTGATCTCCGGTCTTCATCTACCACTGCGTAGACAACATCCCCAACTTTGATGCTTCCACTCCTAACAAAACACTCATGAATATTAAGTCGATTTTCCAATTTCTTGGTGTTATGAACCTCTATAACGCTTTCTTCGCCGTTATCATATTCAAGGCATTCCCTCACTACAGTTATGGTACCTTTATCTCCCTCTTGCCCACCAGATTCGCCATAAAATGGCGATATATCAAGCAAAACGGACACTATATCACCAACCGATGCTTGTTCCACTATTTTATCATTTTTCACTATAGCCAAGATTGATGAAGCACATCTGATATTTTCATACCCCACAAAGCACGTGGAATTGTGTCTAGAGAGAAGCTCACACCACAACGAATTCATTGCATTCTCTCCCGATCCTACCCAGTGTTTGCGAGATCTCTCTTTTTGTTGCGACATGCACTTGTCAAAACCTTCGGCATCGAATAGGAGCTGTTTTTCTTTTGCAATATCTAGCGTTATATCCAACGGAAACCCAAACGTGTCGTATAGCTTGAATGCCACATCACCCCTCAGTACATCACCTGATGCTAGATCAGAAATTTCCTTTTCCAGCAACACCGTACCACGTCTCAAGGTGTCGTAGAAACCATTCTCCTCTTGCTCAAGCGTGGACATAATTGATTGCTCAGCCTGAGCAATCTCTGGGTATATGTCACCCATGTAACCTGCGCTTCCCTTTCTAGTGAGAACCGGAACTACGTCATGAATAGAAAACTTTTCATTATTTAATTGATATGCATATCGCACAGCCCTCCTTATTATGCGCCGCAAAACGTAGTTACGTCCCTCGTTACCCGGTCCTAAACCTTCAGCTATAAGAAAAGATGCCGCCCTTATGTGGTCTGCTATTACTCGATGTGCAACAGAATGTTCGGGATTCCCAAAAGTTTGCTGCGACCTTGCAATTATTGCCTTAAACATGTCTGTATCGTAGTTATCACATACTCCCTGCACAACGGCAGAAATCCTCTCAAGACCCATTCCCGTATCGATGCATTTCCTTGGTAATGGAAAAAGCGTCCCTTCTTCATCCCTAAAAAACTGCATAAACACCAAGTTCCATATTTCTGTGAATCTCGCACCCTCACCCTGATCAGTGCCTGGTAAACCCCCTGGGACATTCTCCCCGTAATCATAAAAAATCTCAGAACATGGACCACATGGGCCTGTATCTCCCATACTCCAGAAGTTGTCATCTGTAGAGATTCGTATAATCCTGTTTTCGGGAAAACCTGTGACTTTTTTCCATATGTTGAAAGCTTCTTGATCCTCGCTATACACGGTGATCCAAAGCCTATCCTTTGATAAACATAGCTCTTGAGTTACAAAATTCCATGCCAGTTCTATTGCAGTATCTTTGAAGTAGTCACCAAAACTAAAATTTCCTAGCATTTCGAAAAAGGTATGATGTCTGTTGGTGTACCCAACATTTTCAAGATCATTGTGTTTTCCACCAGCTCTTAAGCATTTCTGGCTTGATACTGCGGTTGCTACATCGCTGTCGCTTGACGTAAAAATCTGTTTAAATGGCACCATTCCAGCATTCGTAAATAAAAGAGATGCATCTCCCTCGGCAATCAGCGGCGCAGAAGGAAAACTCTTGTGTCCGTGTTTGACAAAATAATCCACAAAAGCATGTCTAACGCAGCTTAAAGAGCTTTTATCCATAAAAAGACTTAAAGTGATGTACAAACTGAAACATTACTAGCATACTGGATACGAGTTTAATAACAATAATTAGCTCTGCATGTCTCTTCCTTTAGCAATCATCCTTGTGCTCACACCGCTTGGGTACTTTGCGTGGAGGTGGCTTACTTTTAGGGAGATTAACGTACCTTTTGCTGTCGCAGGAGGCGCTGCTGTGCTTGTACCAGCTTTTGTTCTGCACGCACACGGCCACGGAATTGCGTATGTTCTCATGGCACTGTGCATATCAGCAGCTGTATATTCAGTTTTGCACTTCGACAAAAAGTACAAAGTGTTACATGGTACTATTTTGCTGGCCACTGCTCTTTCTTTCTTAACTGTCATTGTAATAGCTGGTTGCTTAGCCTTCAAGTCTAGACTCTTCTTCGGAGAAGTTCCGTTTTCTGATTTCGTCTTGGGCACAGCTTGGAATCCTGACTCCAAAACTATAAATGGTAAGTTGGTTGGGTCTTTCGGGATACTCCCGCTGCTGAGTGGAACTCTCCTGATAGTTATTGTATCCGTAACGGTGGCACTTCCCCTCGGTTTACTTTCCGCTATATATGTCAGCGAATATTCGGGGAAAAGGGTACGTAATGCTTTCAATACCCTGTTAGAAATATTATGTGGGATACCCACTGTGGTCTATGGGTACTTCGCTGTTGTGTTTCTATCACCTAATATACGGAGCTTTGCTAAGCTTTGTGGATTCAACGCGCAATCTGAAAATGCTCTTGTCGCTGGGCTGGCTATAGGGATAATGATATTGCCCTTCATAACTTTGCTGGTGGAAAACGCACTAAGATCAGTACCTAAAGTATTGCGATACGGATCAATGGCCTTGGGTGCCACAAGGGCAGAAACTACCTGGAACATAGTAGTACCGTATGCGCTACCTGACATTTGTAGCTCTGTCATAATATCAATTGCTAGAGTCATAGGGGAAACCATGATAGTGCTCATGGCTGCGGGAGTAACTGCGAACTTGACATTCAATCCCCTTCATTCTGTGACAACGATAACTGTACAAATTGCAACCATTCTAACAGGAGATCAGAATTTCCAGGACATACAGACGTCGTCTGCTTACGCGCTGGGCCTAACTTTGTTTATAATCACCTGGATTTTAAACTTAATAGCTGCGTACATAACTAGAAAAACTCGTATACCTTCGAGAAATGCTTGATGATATTGTACTTTACATGCAAAAGAAGCTGGGGATGTGCCCCGTTGTTGGGGTGGAGCTTGAATTCTATGTAAAAGGCGACGCGGACATCTTTGATATCCGACTTATAGAGCTTGGAAGACAGCTTAGAGCCCTCAACTTATGTGTATATAAAGAAACATGTAAAAATCAGTATGAGGTACGCACTAGCTATACTAGGAAAATATCCAGATTGTTAACGGACTTGCTTAGCGCTAAAAACATATTGTTTAGTACTGCTGCAGAGGATGGCATAGCGTTGGACTTCTCTGCAAAGCCTCATCTTGATATGGCTGGAAGCGCTTTTCATGTACATGTTAACGTAGTAGATGAAAAAGCACAGAACTTATTTTTGATCGATAAGCCAGGAAAAATGAGTGAGGCTCTACTGCACAGTATAGGCGGGCTATGTTCATTGATGAAGAAGCATATGATCTGTTTCGCCCCCAAAGAAAGTTCGTATTCGCGTTATAAATGTCCGGATATACACACTCCAACAACGGTTAGCTGGGGTGGCAACAACAGAAGCACAGCATTGCGTCTGCTTAACACTACATCATCACATGAAAAATGCAGAATTGAGCACCGAGTACCAGGAGCCGATTGCGATTACGAGGTTGCCATATCAGCCATACTAATCGGGATAATACGAGGAATTGAACAAAAGCTCATCCCTCCCCCAAAGATATTTGGCTTAGCTTCAGATCCGCAATACAAGTTGGAAAAACTCCCTACTAGCCTTAATGAGGCTAAATCCCTACACGCACCTCTATCATTATAGGGGCTACAGCACAAGTTCCATTCCGTCATAAGCTACGATGGCTTTCTGGTTGGGCAACTTTTCGTTCAAGTAGTCGACCAACTCTCCATATTCTATGTCGTGACTCATATGAGTTAAAACTACTATCTCAGGTTTCAGCTCCCTGGTCCACTCAATGCACAGATCAACATGCGCGTGTGCACCCACAGCTTGATAACGAAGACACCCAAGTATGAGAATTTTTTTATGCCTCAACAATTCCCAAGATGCATCAGGAAAAGCTTTCACATCAGTGCAGTATGCCACCACATCATCAAAGATGAACCCATTGCTGTTAATTTCGCCGTGGAATTGCTTTATAGCTACAATTTGGAACTCACCAATATGGAATTCCATATTGTGTCGCACGGGATTCATTGCCAGGTAATGACATTTTTTCCATGAAGCACTTGGTCTACTGGGAATAAAAAGATACGCATTGCTGGCCATTATCATAGCAAGCGTACCAAAATCGCTGTATACCGGTATAACAAAACCCTTCTTCGGAGCAAATGCTTGTAATTCTGCAATGCCAGAAGAGTGATCAGCATGACAGTGTGTAAACAATACTGCATCCATTGTACAAAAATTATTCCGCAGCGCTTGTGTGCGTAAATCGGGAGAAGCATCTATCAACACTCTCGTTTCTCCTTTTTCAATAAGGGCAGATGTTCTCGTTCTCTTATTGTAAACATTATCTGAGCAGCACACATCACAAGCGCACCCTACAGAAGGAACGCCTACAGATGGGCCACATCCTAGAATGGTAATTCTCATACACCGCGCACTATATACGTAAAACGTACGCCCAAGCAACTCGGGCTGATAGTAGCACCTACTACTAACACCATCAAGCACTTGAATGTAGGCGAACCGCAAGTGTAATCCACAACTGTAAAGAAGTGGGTAAATAATTACACTTAGACTCCTTACAAATAGAGAAAACAGAAGTTCTGTACTTTTTTAAGCCGACAACATTCTTATTGAAGGATAGTTTAACCAAGTTCCTTTAGATCCTCTTCATCAAAAAACAGGCTCTTAACGCCTTCTATTTCCTCTTTTCGTATTCTCATCTCTACTTTACGCTCTATCTGACGAACATCAGATTTTTCCAGTTCAATTTCTCTTTTTATAAAACTGTTGCCTAGAGCCCTGTAAAAGCTGCAGGTTTTTGCCTTCAACTTGGCTATTTCAAAATGACTGACATTTCCCCGCTTGGTAAAAAGCTGCACTAAATAATTTGAAACTACTCCAAAATCTTCCTGGGATACACTACACAGAGCAAATCCAGACTCATCACTCTCTGAATATTTGCAGTTTCCCTCGCTCTTCCCCAAAACCTCGTATTTCATACGATGTCCAGATATTTCCGTAGCACAGGTGTATGCCGAGCAGTCCATCATGGCATAAACCAAACCTATGCACCCCGTGGCATTTGCTGACAATGAAATTACACCCGTGAGCAGCGCTATTGGAAACGCATATGCACGTATCTTCCTCATATGTGATGGCCCTTTATTCTATAGAGATCGAATGCCATTTTTCCCTCAACAGTGGAATATACAATACCTGACCTGTTTGCTTCTATCACTTCACGAGTAACTTCACCGTTTTTCGTAACTTCAAAAAGCTTCATTGCTACAAATCCTGGAATATCGTACTTAACCGCCCTCATAAATAAAACCGCGTGCTTATCGGTAAGAGCAGAAAACTTGATATTAACCTTACTGCTCTCCACCTTGATGTATCTCTTATTATATCGAGAACTTACATCCAATGGCTCTGAGATGACAATTTCCTCAGCTGTTACCTTGTGTAGTTTACACAGCTTTCTTATCATCGAATCTAGGCTTTCTTCACTGTCTTGGTCAGAGTCCGTGTAAACTCTGGTGTTGTACAATTCCTGCCATACTGGAAAGCTATTGTTAAGCTTTATTTCCTGGCTACGCGTGCTACGGATGTATGATTTCATCTTGTGCACATCTTTCTCCAGCACTGCAGCATACTCGCTGTACCCAGAACTAATTGAGTAAGCATACCGTAGCATGAACACCATGGTTATCAGTATTACGACAGACAACACCTGGATAAAATAGTATTTAAGCACTTCTCCCCTTTCTCCCTGCTATTCACCCTCAATATGTATAACAAACTCATCAGACTTATCTTCCACAGTGGACAGATGAGTAATCCTGTAACGACCTAATGAACGCGTAATTACCTTATGTAAATCCGCAGCTCTCCCAGTTTGCATTAACACCCTTAAAACTACGGAGACACCAAAGTCCTCCGTAGCTACCCATGAAAAACTGGTGAACTTGAAATAATCTCTTTTTATCCTGCTCAATGGCGACAATATATCTATGGGATCGTCACTGACACTAGATAAAGACTTGTAAAGATCCACAACATCATACATCTCATTAATCCTGGCAAATTCTTGGTCATCGCGGATGATGCGCAGCTCTTCAGTCAATCGTGCAAATTCTGCACTCAGCCTAGATGTAGCATTTTTAATGTTCAGAATTTCCACTGTGTTTAACATATATAGCATACCAACAAGCGCTATAGATACAAACGTAGGAAATATGGCATACATCTTCAGCTTTTGGGATCGGCTGGCTGTAAGTGACTCTTTAGTATGCATTACGTGCCTAAAGTTCCTGCTTTGCATAATTGCGTTTAGCACTACTATGTCACAGTATGCACTACCCACGTTTACACAGGATTGGTTTTTCAAAACCTTTCCGAGTTCATACGGAGTAAGCACACTAATGTCGGTCCTTTTTTTTAAGTCGAATGACAACAAACTAGATTTTATGCTCCCAGGCACTACCATACACAAAAGTATATCGTCGCCATCCCGCAAACCATAGACGGCAGTGATGTCTCTAACAGTATCCTGTATTCCCTGATATATTTTACCAGCAACCATTGAGGGCTGCTCCCTCTCAAAAGGCAAAATCTTAATAGTGCTTGAGGAAAAAAGATCCCCCCTATGTAATACCACTTGCCTGAAATCACCGGCTTTGGTACACACAACGAATACAATCCAATCCTTTGACTTACTCTCTGTGTTCGCAACATTTACTGCAATGCTTGCCAACTCTGCGGACAACAATAAAATGCCTTTAAATCGATTCGAATTATTTCCTGGCAATAAACCTAAAAAACCCCTGTAAAGCTCGTCATCGATGCGGCTCTCTACAAGCATACATTGCAACTGCAGGCCTGATCCATTAGGAGATCTGACAAGGAATGAGGTGTCAAAACCTCCGCTGTCAACAATACCTGCCGACAAAATCCCGGCTATTGGATTTGACCATAACTTCACCGGCGCCGGAGGAACATGCTTGCTATAGACTTGGCTCGAATGGTCAAGAACCATGTAAACATCTGCCCCCCTACTGTCACAAAAGCACTTTTTTACGTCGCACCACTCCTTGCTGTGTACACTATTAACAAAATACTTGCTCCGCACCATTCCGCCAACAATGTTGGCCACAACAGCACCATTATCTCCTATTAAAACAACAATGGCACTGTCACGTTGAAAAGCCAGAAACCCCATCCACTCTCACCAGCAAATCCATTAATCAAGACAGAATCCGACCGCGTGGCAGTAGTGTATGTAAAAAACATTAATGTAAGCTAAAGTTCACTTGTTGACACACATCCAAGTTGCGTTAAAGCCTCCTCTATTTCACATATCCCAGCACATGGAGGAGCATTTTGGTAAGACCTCACAACCAGCTGTGTAGAGTCGCTTCCGAGCCTCCGTAAACGCTCTGATCTGTAAGCATTTCTGTGTGCTTCACGCGTTACCCCTGTCTTTTTTTTGATGTACCACGTATATAGAAAAATAATACCCGCGGCCATGGCGACAATAAACGTCACCACAGTTGCAAAAAGTGCTGCGGGCTGCATTCCGGATTGTTCACTGGCATTACCCAAACTTTTAGTTTTTACAGCACTAGTGGAATGAGAAGCGTCGAAAATACCACCGCTTCTATTTATTTCCCGCACAGGAAATAAGCTACTGTTTCTTTTAAAGCCCCAGGTGCCATGCTCAGCAGCGGGAAATAGTCCTGGATGTACATACTCTGTACTTGTGCTATCGGCATCTTTACCGGAAGTGACTTCATTATTCACAAGTTTCAGCCTAACATCTGGAACTCTATTTACGGTACTGTTGCCAGAATTCTTTTGAACTCCATTACTTTTCGGCAAAGTTCCGGACACCTCACTGTTACTAAGCACGATTCCCTGAGGAATATGTGTCAACGTGGCTGTGCTATCCACAGCAGGGACACTTTGTGTTGTCATACCACCCATAACTACAGGTCTTGATACAAAATGCCTATGCTCTTCACTATCATTGGCCATAGATATTATTGGAAAATTCTCTATGTCTTGATACTGTATGACCCTAAGCATACGTCTTCTTGTGGTCGATACCGGAATTCCTGCATTTTGCCCCTTCACTACAGTTACGGGTTCCGAAGTTGTCATCACTTCTTTCATCCCTGGCAACACAACACGTGACCCTATACTTGCTATGTCAATAAATCTACCCACATCCATAAACCTATAATCAAAGGTAATCGAGTTTACTCTATACCACAGGGCATCCGCCAATTGGCTTAGTTCGATATCATACACATGTATAAACGTAGAATCCCTTTCCGTGAGCATGACCGCAACACGGTTATTTCTCACATATTTAACATTTAGGGAAGAAACGGAAAATTTGATTTGCACAAAATCCTCAATCACCTCGTATATTCCCTCATGTTGCATTGCTACACCGAGATTTTTCCCCGTTTTGTATGAGCGTGACACATAGAAAGTATAACGTATGCCATCCACAGTTATACCCTGAACATTGGAAATGTGAGACCCAGAAAGAACTATACCATATGAGTCAATGTTGCACTGATTTGTAGAAATAATGCATTGCATGTCCAATTGTCCCGGAGACCTTACTGTGCCACGATCATAATGAAACACAGCATCATACGATTTATACTGGTTAAAATATGTTGATCTTCTCGATATCAAATATCTGCTTATGTAAGACAAAAATGGAAAATCACCTTTCTCCCCCCAAACTATCAGATATTCCGGATCATCTATCGCGCTACCGCCGAATCTGCGAAACATGTAGATCCCGTGATTGTCATAGTGAGTATCCCTTGGTCTCATGAGCTCAAGGTGGTCGTTAGAAAACTTCCACAGAAAGTACCCCTGGTCCGAAGAAGACACCCTGTAATCTCCTCTAAGCTTACATACGACAACAATATTCCCCTGCGAATCACGCATAGCGCCTAAGGGATACTTATAAGTCCTGTCTTCCGAATTTTTAAACCTTACACCCCGCTTTTGCACAGTTAGTTCCTTGTCAGTGGAAGCGTTAACGTAATATTCATTTATAACCAACACATCCCCACCGCCTTCCGCATCCATCGAAGCATCGCTATGTTCGATAAGTAGGATTGTAATCTTGTATTCATTACCGCTCGCATCCGCAGTATAAACAGGAGAGTAGTTCTTAACCTGCCTTTCGGAAATCGGGACGTTATTTACTTTTATCTGCAGCGTCCCATGGTGGAAAAATCCTTGTATGTACATGTCATACCCTTCTCCTGATCTTTCCTGATAGTGCGCACAAAATGCTCCATTTTTATCACCCCAAAACCTCGTGTTAGTTCCCCCTAAACACTTCAATATTTCTCCATGATCGATGCTTTCACCCACACCACGCTTGTTAATACCCGCGGTAATATTTTCTACACCCTTATCTCCGCGAATATACGACGCGTTACTCCCATATTTCAAGCTATTACTCTGTTCATAAAGCGCTCTGCCTTCTTCCTTCCATTTTTGCTTGTCCGAAAATCTGCTAGGCTTGCTAAAGACCATATTGCCGTTTTCAACGGAACTGGAACCCTCATCATTATCGTCAGCCGCATACGCAATACTTTGTAAATTTGTCTTTCTCGTGTCATTACCGCCATGGAACGGCGAAAAAAGCTTATTGTATTTTGACTTCCACATAGCGAGACTCTTAATAACTTAACCAGACAATATTAATTTTTTTACAATATAGCAACTTATTAAAAATGCCATTTTTCTAGTGACAGTAGTTGAGATCATTCTTAACACTCGGATGCCAAATGCCTGCAAGTAAAATTCCATTGCTATTAGTAGAGATTTTCAATATCATGCGGCAGTTCTGCTGTTTTTTGTGCTTCTAATGAAAGAATATGATGTTGTGATAGTAGGAAGCGGTCCTGGTGGTTATATAGCGGCTATCAGAGCTGCGCAGTTGGGGTACAAAGTTGCCGTCGTCGAACGGGAGAGTAGCCTTGGGGGGGTGTGTTTGAACTGGGGATGTATTCCAACAAAGTCACTACTAAAGTCAGCGGAGCTATACAAAAAGATCCTGGAAGCCAAGTCCTTTGGAATCGACATTATTGGCGAGATTCGACCGGATATTTCCGCAATAGTTGCACACTCTCGGGAATCGGTGGGTAAGCTTAACCAGGGCGTGGCAATGCTCATGAAGAAGAACAACATTGAGGTTATACCAGGACAAGCCAAAACCCTGGGGAAGGGAAAAATATCCGTTGCTTCAAACAGGGGGTCAGCCATCTCCATATCGGCTCGATATATCATTTTGGCTACAGGTGGAAGTGCTAGAGTGCCCGCGCACTTGGATACAAAGTTGTTATGGCTAGCAAAAGACGCAATGGTGCCTGCCTCGATGCCTAGGTCGTTGCTGATAATAGGCAGTGGCGCCATTGGATTAGAGTTCGCCAGTTTTTACGGTGCTCTCGGCTGTAGAGTAACCGTGGTAGAGATGAAAGATCGCATCCTACCCTTAGAAGACAAAGAGGTTTCCTCTTACATGTGCGGCATTCTACGCAGCCAAGGTATGGAGATATATACCAACAGCACAGTACAGGCATTGACGGGCACGGATGGCTCCGTAATAAAGGCTGAAATAGTGAAGAATGAAAAGGCGAGTTCTCCTATCGTCGCGGAGTTTGATAAAGTAATTTGCGCAATCGGAATTGTTCCGAATACCAGTAATCTTGGGCTAGAAAACACGAAGGTCAAACTCGATAGGACTGGATACGTAGTGACAGACAGCATGTGCCGCACCGACGAACACGGAATGTATGCAATTGGTGACGTGGCTGGAGCTCCTTGCTTGGCACACAAGGCTAGTCATGAAGCAGTAATGTGTGTGGAGGGTATAGCAAGTGCCGAAGGCAGGATTAAAAAGAACGTGTCCCCCCTAAATATCAACAACATTCCAAGCTGCATATACACAATACCACAAGTGGCAAGTGT
>JBGCXB010000019.1:0-20278 GCA_048496795.1 Aaplasma endosymbiont of Hyalomma asiaticum
CTGCCTCTTCATGGACAACATTTATTATGTCATACACGAGAATTGAACCTATGATCCTACCTTCTTTATCCACTACAGGTGCCGATAATAAGGAATACTGACGGAACATTTCCGATACTTCCTCTTGTTTTGCATTAGGACGTATTACTTTTATGTCTGTATCCATAAGTTGTTGAACTAATACGCTCCGATTGGCGGTTATTATATCATCCAGGGCCAGAATACCTATCGGTTGTAGCTTTGGATTTATCACAAAGATTTCATGAAACTTTTTTTGTTGTGCATTGCCACATAAAAACGTAGTCAACTGTTGAACATTCCAGTGTGCAGGGACAACGGTTATGTCTTTATGCATGAGCCTACCCGCGCTCTTTTCTGGATAAGAAAGAAGTTCGTTTAAAAGAAGACACTTTTCCTCGGGCAGAAGCCGTAAAATTTCTTCCTGATACTCCTTACTTAAGTCTTCAACTACTATCACGACATCTTCGCTATCTAGATCCGAGATCAAAGATGCCACTCTATGTATTCCCAGTGTACTAACTATCTCCTGTCTAAGTCCTGGAACCAGGTGTAAAAGAATCTCAGATATTAGGTCATCTTCTGCATTTTTTAGGAGTTCTTTTCTCTGATTGGGTGTCGAAGTGAGTAGGAAAGAAGCCATCTGCACTCCATCCACGTCCTTCAGAACGCTCCGGACGTCTTCTGCGCGCCCTTCCTCTATTGCATCTATAAGAAAATCACTAGTTTGCTTGTCCAATAAATGATATGACATAGTAGGTCTGGTCGCATCAACAACAATGAGATAGCTCGTCCACTCGTAGCATATTTTTTCTCTCTTGTATATCGTGAAATTGTATCAATCGCATGTAGCACGCAGCAGCAAACTTGCGGCAATTAAGGCTTTTTATTTTTTAGTTTATGGTAAAAAATAAAACGGTCTCACGATCAGGGTACAGTAAGAGGGACATGTTACATTTGAGGCTATCCAAATATCTCAGCGCTTCTTCTCTACTACATGGCAGGTACGGAAGCTAGAACTCGATTTTTCCTACACAAACGAAACAAAATTTCAATTAAAGATACAAAGTGAAGAATAAGTGCTTTCTTAAATCTAAGGCAGCCAATCGTATTATGCAGGTTCTTTATTTTTGGCCTGGAAGGCTGAGCAGCATGTGCTTAATACATTACCTAATGTTTTGTGGATCCATTGAAGGAGTATCATCACGTAGAAGACTACAAACAGTTAGCTAGGGATTGACTTGCGTAAAATAGATTGTAGTATCAGTACGGTGATGCGGCCCTTATGGCGGAATGGTAGACGCGGTAGACTCAAAATCTACTGCCCGTGAGGGTGTGCTGGTTCGAGTCCGGCTAAGGGCACGTCTAGGTTTTTAGCATATCTGCGATTAGTGTTTTTGTCGTGTTGGTGCTATTTCTTGGTTAGGTATGGAATGAAAGTCAAAGAAAAGGACATAAGCAGAGCCCAAGGCTCTGATCTGGGCGGAACTGGAAACGCTGTTAGAGTGATGCCAGCTGTTGTAGATGTGGAGTTTGCTCATGGGGCTGTGCCGGAGATTCTTCATGCTCTTGAGAGTAAGAGAGATTACCAAGGGAAAAAACTGGTGCTTGAGGTTGCTCAGCACCTTGGTGATGGGGTTGTCAGATGTGTGGCCATGGGAAGCACCGATGGCTTGTCTAGGGGTGATGAGTTCATAGATACAGGTGCTCCCATATCTGTTCCAGTGGGTAGAAAAACATTAGGAAGAGTTTTTGATGTCCTTGGAAATCCCATAGACGAATGTGGTGATTTGTGTGTTGCTGGTGACGAAATGCGCCCAATACACTCGCAGGCCCCCAAGTTATCTGAGCAGAGAGTAGCAACAGAGATATTGGTGACCGGCATAAAGGTTATTGACCTGTTGGCACCGTATCTGAAGGGAGGAAAAGTAGGTCTATTCGGTGGTGCAGGAGTAGGGAAGACTGTACTAATCATGGAATTGATAAGTAACATTGCAAGGGCGCACAAAGGATTTTCGGTTTTTGCTGGTGTGGGGGAGAGAACACGGGAGGGGAATGACTTATACCGTGAGATGATAGAATCTGGAGTGATTGACCTCAATGAGCGAGAAAAGTCGCAAGCTGTTCTTGTATATGGACAAATGAATGAGCCTCCTGGTGCGAGAATGAGGGTGGCACTGTCGGCTATGACTATGGCTGAGTACTTTCGTGATACCGAGGGGCAAGATGTGTTGTTCTTTGTGGACAATGTGTTCAGGTTTACTCAGTCTGGTTCGGAGGTTTCTGCCCTTTTGGGGCGTGTTCCCTCTGCTGTAGGTTATCAGCCAACGCTTGCTTCCGAGATGGGGGCAATGCAGGAAAGGATTACCTCAACAAATAAGGGCTCAATAACGTCTGTGCAGGCGATATACGTTCCTGCAGATGATTTGACGGATCCAGCTCCTTCTACTTCGTTTTCGCATTTGGATTCTACTACGGTTCTTTCTAGACAAATCTCCGAGCTGGGCATTTACCCTGCTGTTGATCCCTTGGACTCTACGTCTCAGGCGTTGTCTGAAGATGTTGTCGGTTCAGAGCATTACTCTGTGGCTAAGGAAGTTCAGAGGATACTTCAGACATACCGATCACTACAGGACATTATTGCAATTTTGGGTATGGATGAGTTGTCCCAGGAAGATAAGACTTTGGTCGCAAGAGCAAGAAAGATACAGCGGTTTTTGTCTCAGCCTTTTCATGTTGCGGAGGTTTTCACTGGTAATCCAGGTGTGTTCGTGTCATTGGAGGATACGGTACGGAGCTTTAAGGGCCTTGTAGAGGGCGAATATGATGATCTTCCTGAAGCGGCTTTTTATATGGTAGGGGGAATAGAAGATGCGATTAAGAAGGCTGAGTCGTTAAAGTAGCGTTCTATTGCGCGTTGAGTGCTTAGCGTGTTGTTGTGGGGTAGAAGGGATCTTGGCACTATCATTTGTGGTTGGTTGTGGTACGGGGGCGGTATGGAATGCTTTAGCGTTGAGCTAATTTCACCAGAAAGAAGGAGTGGCTTTGGTGGAGTGCACTCTATTACGGCAAGGACAAGCAACGGGGAGTTTGTAGTCATGGCTAACCATGAGGCATCCGTGATGAATTTGCTTTCTGGTCGTGTGTTGCTAAAGAGTGGGAGTGAGGGTGAAATTGTTGTTCTGGTGTCGCGTGCTGTGCTGAGCGTTGAGGATAACATGTGCGTCATAATGGCTGATTTGTTTGTGTTGCCAGATGATGATAAGGAAAGACTTGTTGCGTTAAGAGAGAAGTTAAGCTCCTCAAAAACTAGGTTTTATGGGTTGATTGAGGAGTTCAAGAAAGAGGATTTAAGGTACATCGATATGGTCTTGAAAACATGAAGATTTTTTTGGATACCATTGATACGAATGAAATATCTGATTTGTACGAAACCGGTGTTGTGGATGGTGTAACAACTAATCCCGCGCTTTTGTCGGGCTCTGCGCGGCCGTACGGTGAGCTGTTATCTGAGATATGTGCATTGGTATCAGGTGAAGTAAGTGTAGAGGTGATTTCTACGGAGGCTGAAGATATCGTAGAAGAAGGGCTAAGGTTATCCAAGATCTCCAGCAATGTTGTTGTGAAGATTCCTATGACGTACGAAGGTGTTAGTGCGTGTACGGTACTTGCAAGAAAACATGGGATTAGGGTTAATATAACATTGTGTTTTTCAGTTTCGCAGGCAATATTAGCAGCGAAGTCAGGAGCATATTTTATATCACCTTTTGTAGGGAGAATTGACGACTTAGGTGGTGACGGATTAGGTTTGATAAGAGATATTCGTACCGTATACAGTAATTATGGATTTGCTACAAAGATACTTGCAGCATCTATAAGAAGTCCTCAGCATGTTGTAGAGGTGGCAAAGTCAGGTGCGGATATTGCTACACTTCCTGTCAAGGTGTTTAGGCAGTTGTTTTCCCATCCTCTTACTGACCTGGGTTTGAGTGAGTTTTTGAAAGCATGGGAGAGAGCGGGAAAAAGCATATAGGGTGAGTTTTTGTTGTTTCACTATTTTGTCTTTTGTACTTGTGTTCTTCCTATTCTGTGAGCTGTTATCTGAGATATGTGCATTGGTATCAGGTGAAGTAAGTGTAGAGGTGATTTCTACGGAGGCTGAAGATATCGTAGAAGAAGGGCTAAGGTTATCCACGATCTCCAGCAATGTTGTTGTGAAGATTCCTATGACGTACGGAGGTGTTAGTGCGTGTACGGTACTTGTTTGTAGGGAGACAAGAAAACATGGGATTAGGGTTAATATAACATATTGACGACTTAGGTGGTGACGGATTAGGTTTGATAAGAGATATTCGTACCGTATACAGTAATTATGGATTTGCTACAAAGATACTTGCAGCATCTATAAGAAGTCCTCAGCATGTTGTAGAGGTGGCAAAGTCAGGTGCGGATATTGCTACACTTCCTGTCAAGGTGTTTAGGCAGTTGTTTTCCCATCCTCTTACTGACCTGGGTTTGAGTTGTGTTATGGATTGTATAGTTAACTGTGGTTGGGAATTTGCTGTCGGATACATCAAGCTGCTAAGCGGGTATTCGATGACTGACATGCGTTCGTGGGCAGTAGCGTAAGTAGAAGAATGAAACAAACTATGAAGGAAGCGAAAGTGGTGATAAATATAGGGTATAGCTTAGTAAGACGGGTATAATGTCGAGGTTATGTAAACTTCTTGATATAGCTAGCCTTAGCGATGATGATATCAGAAGTATCGTTGATCTTGCCATGAAGTACATGCGTGGTCATGAGTCAGATAATGTTCTGAAAGGAAAAATAATTGCGAATGTATTTTTTGAAAATTCTACAAGAACGCTGTTATCGTTCGAAATCGCAGAAAAGTCTTTAGGTGCTACGTCTGTTACACTAAATGTGCAAACCTCATCTATTAGCAAGGGAGAAAGCATTTTCGATACCCTAAACACGGTAGGAGCAATGGGAGTGGACTTAGTTGTTGTCAGGTCTGGCTCCAGTGGGTTTGTGCATGAGGTTGCAAAAAATATTGATACTTGTTGCATTATAAACGCTGGAAATGGAAGTTATGAGCATCCTACTCAAGCCATTACTGATTACGCAACAATAGGTTATTTGAAGGGCATGGACGTGAGTGGCATTAATGTGACGATATGTGGTGATGTGGTTCATAGTCGGGTTGCCAGATCAAATATAAGGCTGTTGTCGAGGCTAGGGGCCAGAGTTGGGATAGTGATTCCCCAGTGCTGCCATACAGGGTCTCTACCCCAGGAGGTATCTTTTGTAACGAGTAATCTAGAAGATGGAATACGGAACGCAGATGTAATTATGCTTCTAAGGGTGCAGCAGGAGCGCATAACAGCAAATGCGTTTATATCATTAAAAGAGTACTCAAAATATTATATGCTGGACGAGAATAGGCTATCAGCGTTAAATAACAAGAATGTGATAATTATGCATCCTGGTCCTATTAATAGAGGTGTAGAGATTTCTAGTAAAGTTGCTGATGAGCACTCAGCTATACTTCTACAAGTGAAGATGGGTATTGCAGTAAGGAAAGCCATTTTACATTACATGTTAGGATGAGATACAAAGCAATCATAGAATACGATGGCACTTCCTTTATCGGGTGGCAGAAGCAAAAGTGTGCAGATGGGCATAGGTCTGTGCAGGAATCAATTGAAGAAGCAATTAAGGCTTTTTCTCGTCAAGCTGTGACTGTGTATGCCGCTGGTAGAACGGATGCAGGAGTGCATGCTTTAGGTCAGGTAATACATTTTGACTTGCCGATAAGCGTGGAGGATTATGTGGTAAAAAACGCACTGAATCACTACCTTCGACGTGATATGGTAGCGGTTCTAGAATTACAAAGAGTAGGCGAAGATTTTCACGCTAGGTTTTCCGCAAAAGCGCGTCACTACATGTATAAAATATCTAACCGCAGTGCTCCGCTATGTATTGAACATATGCGAATGTGGCACGTGTATAAAAGGCTGAATGTGCAGAATATGAGGGATGCTGCCACTCGAATGGTTGGCAAAAAGGACTTTGCAAGTTTTAGGGCAAAGGGCTGCCAGTCTAAATCGTCCATTAAAACTATTGACTCGCTAGAAATTCTAGAGAGTGGGGATGCGATTTTCATAAACATATCCGCGCCATCTTTTCTTCACAAGCAGGTTAGGATAATTGTTGGGACCTTGGTACAATGCGGTTGTAATGTATTTTCACCATCGTATATGGATGAGATTTTAGAAAAAAAAGACAGATCAGCCGCGGGAAGTACTGCTCCGCCTTACGGTTTGTATCTAACCCGTGTTGATTACTAAAGGGCCTTGATATTCTTCATCTCAACTAACTTGTGTTGGCCTCATCTGGTTGCTTTTAACTATTAGTACACCAATTTACCGGCGCCTTGTTATCTGCCCCAAGAAGTATCAACTAATTTTGGTGAACGCCACATAACGCAAGTTGCGCCCAGCTTTTTTCATAACAAGAGCATTTTGCCGTTGCGTAGGTATAACTATGATGCGAACACACATCGCATTACCAATCGATTCTAGTAAACAACACCGTTAACTCCAACACAGCAACATGTAGCTCAGCAAAGCCTTTCCTGCCCTCTTAGATACATTTTCCAAAGCGCTATAAAGATTTACGTTCAATACGTCACGCATATCAAGATACTTTCACCCAACTAATCAATCCCATCATCCCGCACGGGAAGCCATTCTTGAGGGGCATTGCTTAACCAAGATGCTATTCTTACCCCCACCATTGTCACATTCTGCTTCTTAACTATTCCTCGATTCCAGCGCGACCAGTACCTTTTATCCCTTGTGTACTGCTGTTCAAGCAAACATATGAAAAACAGGAAGTAGCTCCAGTACGAACACGGGCCAAAATCCAAAGACTAAACACCATGACAAAAGTTACACGGAATTACAAAAGACCAGCATCTACTTTCCTCCGAAAGACCCTTCAATCTTTCGCCACACACCATCGTGTATTCCAGTCACCTTAATTTCTGGGCCGGACACACTCCTCAGGTTTCCGCTTGGTACACTAGCGCGCACTACATCAGATACATTTCCCGCGCCATCGAAGGAAATTCTTAAAACCTCGCAACTATACTTGCTTACCACCGATGCTGCTATTCTTGTGAGCGCACACGAAGGATATACCCAACTATCTCCATCCTCTATAACGGGGTAGCCTATCATCCCTATCAATTCGTCTCTCGACATACCTTCTCGCACACTGTCCCAGAGCCTGACCCTTGAGCCAGGGTATCCGCTTTGCTGAACGTAAGAGAAGCACCCGCTCAGAGCAAGCAAGGCGCAGCACGTCACCACTAGCCTCGGCAGCATAATATACCCACTACGTACAGGTGAACAGAGTACCATACCATTTGAGAGTGTCAAGCACTACAATATAGATAACAACCCCCAATGAAGGGCGTTATTTGCCTTTATCAGACTGCATCACGATGTGTATATTTCAGATGTTATGTTCTGACGCAGAAGAAAGCACGGACTTCTTTATCACGTCAACAGTGTTGTTTATTCCATACAACTTTACGAAAGAACCAAATCTCGGCCCATCGCTTTGTCCCAAAAGTACTTCATACAACAGTTTAAACCACTCTCTTAAGTTATTGGGAAAATACCGTTTTCCAATTTCAAAAACCTCTATCTGCACTTCATCTGATGATAAATCATCTTTCATTCCGGAGAGAGTGTCCGCCAAATCTAAAAGCATCCGGGATTCATCAACTGTCGGAACCCTATAGGATCTATTAGGTAGCATGAACATCCGATAATATTCCAATGAATACCTTAGCAGATCTTGCAAAAACACATTATTTTCTACATCTATGTCCCCCCTATATCTACTGATCAGCTTCTTTAGCATATCTACACCTTGTGCATTGCAAGCAGAAGCTATGTTTATTAGAAGGCAGAAACTAAGCCCATACATCTCAATTTTAGGGACAATACCCCCATGTATGTGCCATACGGGGTTGTCTTTTGAGGGAGTACTATGATACTCCTGCAACAGCGACAGATAATCATCGACAAACTTTGGTACTATTTCATAGCACAGACGCTTAGCTCTTTTGGGATTGAGAAACATGTAAAGCGAAAGGCTCTCATATGGTGCGCATGAAAGCCAGTCATCTACCGACAGTCCATTTCCCTTTGACTTGGAGATTTTCTTTCCATCTTTGTCCAGGAATAGCTCATATGGGAATAGGATAGGAGGATCTCTACCCAAGAGTTTGCATATTTCGGATGATGGCTTTGTAGAAGGGGTTAAATCCTTCCCATGTGATTCATACTGCACACGAAATGCCGCCCATCTCATGCCCCAATCAGCTTTCCATTGCAGCTTACAGTATCCACCTGTAACGGGTACCTCCACAAGATTCCCATCTTCGTCTTTATATGATACAGAACCACGATCGACATTTACCGATACTATGGGCACCTGCAAAACTCTTGATGTTCTAGGGCATAGCGGAAGGAAAGGACTATAAGTCTTTTGTCGTTCTTCTCCCAATGTTGGCAAGAGTATTTTTATAGCCTCGTCATAATTTTTTAACAGCCTAAGCAACATCTCATCGTATTTTCCCGATCTGTAACACTCGGTAGCACTTATGAATTCGTATTCAAATTCAAATCTATCCAGGAATGCACAAAAGGTGCTATTCATGTAGTGCCCGTAGCTTTCGTGTGTTTCAAAAGGATCGGGGATAGATGTCAATAACCTCCCAATATGTTCCTCGACCATAGCCCGGTTGGGGATATTCTCAGGGACTTTCCGAAGCCCGTCCATATCATCGGAAAATGCTAAGATCCTAGTCTTAGATCCCGGGGAGATTTCTTTCAGTGCTCTAGCCACAAAAACAGTTCTAAGTACCTCAGCAAACGTTCCTATGTGTGGGAGCCCAGAAGGACCATAACCTGTTGCAAGGATTATTTCTTTGTCATCTCCAAACGTTTTTAGAATTTTTTCAGCTTCGACAAACGGCCAGGAAACTAATTCACTCACTTCACAAACCACAGCTACACATGAGCCGATTCTATAGCACAAAGCACACTTCTTCAATAAGCGCATTATGTTTGTGCACGAAATGCATATGTGGGGATGCAGATTATCTACCACGTTACCAAGTTTATTGTATGTTTCACACAACTGTTGTGACAGATACTTTAGTTATTTTTGTTCGTATAAAAGCAAAATAATATAAATATATTATCAGTATCTTAGATAGTGAATTCAATCTATTACTTAAGATAAAGCAGAGTTTTTAATTCTTCTCTTTTATGGCTATATCTGGTTAATTGATAGAAATACCTAATGTAAATTTAGAGATTATTTTGCTATTACATTGGCAATATCATATTTTTATTTTCATACAAAATTTGAGAAGTGCATGATGCGCATTCTCTTCACGTATCATGATGGCTTTCTCGCAGAGCGTTTGGGGAAAAATAATATCGCTGTTGACGCGTTTTTTGTTCTTTGCAGCAGAGAGTAGTTATCAGAAATTAGTGCCGAAAAAATGAATTTCCACTCTCGTGCTTAATAAGGTTTCTTTTTTATTTTGTGTAAATAAACGATGTAATATACAGAAAATATAGGTGAATTAGGGTAGAAAACACTGTTTTTTTTTCTGTGTTTTATGTACAGGTCTCGATTGATCTGGGGCATGCTTCACAATTTCGCTAACTATGTGTTTCCACGAAGTATTCATCATTATTTCGCATGTTTTCACGTGAGGGCTGGAAACTGTGTGCGGCTACCACTGTGTAAAGTAAAAGAACCTTTTTATTTCTAATGATTGCAACGTGTTATGTTCCTCAGATAAGTCACATTTTGCTTTGGTTCCATTCATAATACTTTTAGATTGCGTCAAATGCTGGAGCATTCTCCTTTGCATTTCGCCCTCTGTATTGGCTGACGTACCCATGTCTTCTTTTCCTGGGTCAGAGAATCTTTATCAGTAGTTATATATACAGCAATCAGCCGGCAAACAAAGGAATCGTCATCCCTCATCTAGGCACAACAGATAAGCCCATAAAAAAATCAAGCTGGAAAAGGGCAGCCTCAACTGACCCTTTCCATAACAATACGTAGACAGTATTTTAAACTACTCAGCAAATACAGGACGCTTCATGCGGCCAACTTTTTTTGTAGAAACTACTAAACTCTCGCCCGTAACACGAGACTTGATATACGAATCTACCACCCGATTTAACTGATCAACGTAGTCACGAAAGAAATGATCAGCTTTCTCAATAACGCAGTACTTCATATGATCGCTCTTTATAGAAGCACTAAGCCTGGCAGCAAGCTGTGACACGGAAGACTCTTCCGCAATGCTGTCATTGTCGCCTTGTACGATCAATCCAGGAACTGGACATGGAGACAAAAACGAAAAATCATACCTATTCGCGGGGGGCGAAACAGCAACAAAACCTTCGACTTCAGGCCGCCGCATCATTAGTTGCATTGCGACCCAGGCTCCAAATGAAAATCCAGCAACCCAAAATGATGAAACTGCCGGGCTGTTATTTTGCAACCAATCGGCTGCTGCTGCAGCATCACTGAGCTCACCAATCCCCTTGTCAAACACGCCAGCAGACTTGCCTATTCCACGAAAATTTATTCTAAGAACAGAAAAACCATTACTTGCAAATACTTTGTATAGATTGTAGACAACCTTGTTATCCATGCTTCCACCGTACTGTGGATGTGGATGCAGTATTAAAACCAGGGGAGAGTTTACATCGGTACCCCCTGTATACCTTCCTTCTATTTTTCCAGCAGACCCATTGAAAAAGACTTCGCGCATTCCTATTACCCAGACCTCCAGTTACCTAAATACTTCGATAAAAACCCACTTGACATGGGGTATATTATTCATTACCACTGTGCAACATGGGGATGCTAACCAAAAAGTTTCTGTATACCAAAGGTTTTTTTGAGTTTGACCTGTGTGCAGTGGCTGCAGGGGCATGTTTGAGGTCTAGGTGAAATGAGCCCGTTGTGTTAATGACCACACGGCTACGCCATGCCGTGATGTTCATGGTGAGTCTAGTGCAGAAGGAGCGTGCGGGAGGGGTGCGCCCAAAGCGTGCGTCTGTAATAGCTAGTGGTCAGGCGTTGTCTGAGGGGTATTTAGAAAGGGTGATCTCTAATCTTAAAAGCAGGGGGCTTGTTAGGGCTACAAGAGGGCCAGGTGGTGGGTACTCCTTGGGAATGCCACCGGATAGGATAACTCTTGATCTTCTGCTGGACTCTGTTGGGGACAAGGTAAAGATTGTAAGATGCCAGGGAGAAGGTGAGGGGTGTATTTCTTCGCTTGTTGGGCGGTGTAATAGCCATTATTTGTGGGAGGGCATGGAGAGGTATATGATGCATTATCTGTCCAACACCACGATACTTGACGTGAGTCGGAATACTCTCAAGGAGCTAGGCGGGAAGGGAGATTACATTTACGCTGATGATAATGCTACATCGGAAGTATGTCCTAAGGTGCGCCATATGTTGGGGAATGCTCTATTGTTCGGGAATTTCTATAATCCTTCTTCTGTTTATGGGCTGGGACAGAAATCAAGAAATATAGTTGAAGAAGCGAGGGACGCTGTAATTAGAGTATTAGATGCCGGGGGTTATGAGGTTGTGTTCACATCCTCAGGAACGGAAGCAAATAATCTTGTATTCAACGGTAGGAAGTGTAGGCACATAATTTCGTCTATAGAACATCCCTCTGTTATGAATGCTGCGGTGGATCCTGAATTGATACCTGTTGATATTGATGGGGTGGTTTCTTTGGAGTGGTTAGAAAAAAGGCTGAGTGATAAGGGGGGAAATGCAATTGTTTCGGTGATGCTGGCCAATAACGAGACAGGGGTGTTGCAACCGGTAAAGAAGGTGGTTGAGATTGCTCACCGATATGGTGCTCTGGTTCATACGGATGCAGTGCAAGCATGTGGCAAAATTCCCATTAGTGTGTTGGATATGGGTGCTGATTTTGTTACGATATCCTCACACAAGATTGGGGGAATTCCTGGAGCTGGGGTCTTGCTATTCAATGGAGAAAAGGCGGACGTTATTCCTATGTTTCATGGTGGTATGCAGGAAAGGGGTCTGCGTGCAGGAACCGAGAATGTTTATGCCATATACGCGCTGTCTTTGGCGCTTGAGGAGATGTCAAGTCGCCTGAAAAAGATGGACAATGTGAGAAAAATCCGTGATTTGCTGGAGAGACGGCTGAAATCGGAAGTGTCGCAGTGTGTTGTTTATGGAGCGCGTGTTTCTCGATTACCTAATACCACCTGCATATCAATGCCTGGAGTTAGGAGTGAGACGCAGCTTATGGGGTTTGATAATCATGGTATTGCTGTGGGCATTGGATCTGCCTGTTCTTCAGGAAAAATAAGGAGATCTCATGTATTATCGGCAATGGGTGTAAGCGATGAGTGTTCTGAGAGCTCCATAAGGATTAGCCTGGGGGTAAATGCAACCCCTGAACATGTGGGTAGGATTGCAGATTGCTGGTGTCGTATTTACAACAACTTTTATTCACTCAGTTAGATTTTCCGGTAGTAGTTAAGAGGGGCTATGAGAAAAGAACAAGATAGGGGAGAAGGGAGGCTACCCGTATTTTTTGACTACCAGGCAACTACCAGGATTGATGACAGGGTATTGCAGGCGATGATACCTTACTTTCAACAGTTTTCCAATCCTCACTCGCGTAGTCACTGCTATGGGTGGAAGGCAGAAGCGGCTGTGGAGCTCGCAAGAGAACAGGTTGCAAAGTCTATAGGTGCTGACCCAAAGGAGATTATTTTTACTTCTGGTGCTACAGAGTCAAATAACTTAGCCATTAAAGGTATAGCTCGTTTTTATAAAAACAGGGGTAACCACATAGTCACTGTGAGCACAGAGCACAAATGTGTTCTCGATTCATGCCGTCATTTGGAAACGGAAGGATTCGAAGTAACATATCTGGGGGTACAAAAAGATGGTCTGATAGATTTAGATGCTCTGAAAAAGGCCATAAGGGATGATACCATATTAGTTTCGGTAATGATGGTTAATAACGAAATAGGTGTCATTCAGCCTATTCGCGAGATAGGAGAAATATGTAAAAGTGAAGGAAGAGAAGTTTTTTTTCATACTGATGCTGCGCAAGCTGTAGGAAAATTGCTTATCGATGTGAACGAAATGCATGTAGACCTACTCAGCATTTCTGGCCATAAGATGTACGGTCCTATGGGAATAGGTGCATTGTATGTGCGGAAACGTAATCCAAGAGTGAGGTTGGTGCCTCTTTTAAGTGGTGGTGGGCAAGAGCGTGGCATGCGGTCCGGTACGGTTCCTACTCCGCTTGCTGTTGGGCTAGGTGAGGCCGTCAAAATTGCTTTGGAAGAGGCTGATGCCGAAAATGAAAGAATACTGGGATTGCGTGACGTATTGTATAAGAGGATAATGGAGGGACTGCCTTACGTAGTTCTAAATGGGAGTTATTCTAAGAGGATACCTGGAAATCTCAATATGAGCTTTTCTTATGTGGAAGGAGAATCACTGATTATGTCTATCAGTGACTTAGCCGTTAGCTCAGGTTCGGCATGTACTTCAGCATCCTTAGAGGCGTCGTACGTATTGCGGGCGCTGAACGTAGATCAGGATTTAGAGCATTCTTCCATTCGCTTTGGAATCGGTAGATATACCACACTTGAAGATGTAGAGCGCGCTGCTGATCTTGTTATTCGCAGTGTTCGTAAATTAAGGGAGATTAGTCCTTTATGGGAGATGGTTCAAGAAGGAACGGACCTGAAGACCATTAAGTGGGATGTATAGGGAGGTATGTTATGAGTTATAGTGACGCGGTGCTTAATCGCTGCAAAGATCCTCAAAACGTTGGTTCATTGCCCAAGGATGATGCTAGCGTTGGGACTGGTTTAGTTGGTGCTCCTAGCTGTGGAGATGTTATGAAGTTGCAGATAAAGGTAGATGAAAGTGGCAAGATAGTTGACGCCAAGTTTAAGACCTTTGGTTGTGGCGCTGCTATAGCGGCAAGTGCATTGGCAACAGAGCGCATAATGGGGAAGACAATAGACGAAGCGTGTCTATTAAAGAACACTGTGCTCGCCAAGGAGTTATCTCTTCCGCCCGTCAAGATACATTGTTCGTTGTTGGCTGAAGATGCTGTGAAGGCGGCCGTTAGCGATTACAGAAAGAAGCAGGAAATGAAAGGAGAGAGTAATTGATGGACCAAAGCTCTTTGCGGGACGGTCACTATTTGGGAGATAAGGAACCTCCTGTTATTATTACGGACGCTGCGTTAAAAAGAATGAGGGAGCTTCTTTCTGCCAAAAATGGTGAAAGTACGGCTATTCGTGTTCTTATAAAACAGAAGGGGTGCTTTGGTCTTAAGTACCACATAGAATATGCGTATGACGTTCGCCCTTTGGAAGTGAAGATAGTGAAAGTTGTAGATGGCTCCGAAGTTACTATACTTATTGAACCTAAAGCTATGATGTTTATTAGAGGTACTACAATAGACTACTATAGCGATAAGTTGTCATCGGGTTTTACTTTCAAGAATCCCAATGAAAAGGGAAGATGCGGGTGTGGGGAGAGTTTCTATGTCTGATGATTATTTTGCGTTACTTGGTATGGGAGATGCTAATTTTTCCATAGACCTTAAGTTGATGGAGAAAAATTATATTGATATACAGAGGTGTTCTCATCCCGATCGCTTTTTTTACACAAAGGATAAGGAGTCTGCTGTTAGACACATAGCAAAAGTAAACAAGGCTTATTTGGTGCTGAAGTCTCCGGTTTCTCGTGCAGAGTATATTTTGGAGGGGAGTGGGACAAAATTGAGTGATGAAGACCGCAGTAAGGTCGTAGGAGAAGTTTTTGATTTAGAGCTTTCCGCTTCTGAGTTGGATGCTGAGATGCAGAAGTGTATAAAGCTTATGGAAGGATTTTTCTCAAATGGTGACATGTATCAGGCTGCAATACAGGTTGAAAAGCTCAAGTACTTGAGAAGTATTGGGAGGAGAAAGCTGGGATGCAGTTAGTAGATATAGTAGAGCCTGAATTGTCGGAGTGTGCGGAGGCTTTTGGTATAGATCTAGGGACAACTAATTCTCTTGTTGCCAAGGTAGAAGACAGTGGAGAGGTGAGGGTATTTTGTGACGTAAGTGGTAGATGTCTTGTTCCTTCTGTTGTTGAGTATTGTGGTGGTGGGGATATAAAGGTTGGCGATATAGAGGGAAGTCCTTATGCGATTCGTTCTATCAAAAGGCTGGTAGGAAGGTGTCCTTCGTGTATTAGGAGCGAGTTTTCTGGAGTAGTTGTCAATAGAGATGGGGGCGCAGGTGTGGTGCTTGACGTCAGCGGATATGGACAAATCACACCGGTTGAGGTTTCGGCTGATATCCTTCGGTATTTAAGTGCAATTGTAAAAAATAACACAGGGGAAGGGATAAAGCGTGCAGTGATAACTGTTCCTGCGTACTTTGATGAGGTTGCCAGAAAGGCAACTCGGGATGCAGCTAACCTCGCAGGGATAGAGGTTATGCGATTGTTGAATGAGCCCACAGCTGCGGCATTGGCGTATGAACAGATTGCCGAGGGGGATGTATGTGTAGTTTATGATCTTGGTGGCGGTACATTTGATGTATCTGTGGTCAAGATGCATGGTGGTGTACTTCAGATTATTGCTACTGGAGGTGATGTGAACCTGGGAGGCGATGACATAGATCGCATTTTGTGTGAGTTAGTTCTGAAGAAGTATAAGTCCAAGCACTGCATTGTGGAGGATTTAGTGCCATCAGCAAGTTTGCTCTTGGATGCAAGGAAAGCTAAGGAAAGGCTCAGTGAAAGCGGCCAAGATGTGAATTGTAGTTTTGCAATAGGGAAAGACATCTTTTCTTGTAATATTGGGAGAGAGGAGTTCTCTGGTATCGTTGATGATATAATCGCGAGAACAGCTGGCATAATTCAAGATACCCTAATGAATGCGGGAATTTCTTATAGTGAAGTGGAGAGGGTGATTCTTGTTGGAGGGTCGTCCAAGATTCCTCATGTAAAAGTAGCCCTTAGGGAGATGTTTGGAGATAAAGTATACTGTGATATAGACCCAGAACGGGCTGTTGTTACTGGAGCTGCTCTGCAGGCTTATTATCTTTCAAATCCTGAGGCCATAAGATCAAAAGGAAAGCTTTTGGTTGATATTGTGCCATTATCGCTGTCTTTGGAAACAATTGGGGGTGTTTGTGAGGTCATCATACCTCGTAACACGCCAGTTCCGGCATTAGCGACTCAGGAATTTACTACATATGTTGATGGACAGACCTTGATTAGCATACATGTTTGCCAGGGGGAGCGCGAAATCGCTAGTGAAAATAGAACCTTAGTGAAGTTTGACTTGAGGGTTCCGCCTTTGCCAGCGGGTGAGGTTAGAATACGGGTAGAGTTCAAGGTCGATATGGACGGGTTACTTACAGTATCTGCATGGGATGCAGATACTGGTTCAGTAAAAAGTGTCGAGATAAACTCTACATCTCAGCTGACTATGTTTGAGATAGAAAGACAAGTGCTTGATTCCGTAGAAAATTTTGATTCTGATATGGCGGCAAGAGAATTAAATACTGTAATTGCGGAGTGTACATCCATTGCAGAAACTATGAGAGACATCTTGCAGTGCGATGAGCATTTGCCAGAGCACGACAGGAATATCGCACACGATATATTACTGTTGTCAGAAGAGATTGTGCAGGCAAATGACGTGAAGAAAATGCGTGACTTCATCCGAAAGGTGAATGGGAAGATTGCTGATTTGAAAAAAAAGAAAAGTGGAGTTTTGTGTGGGAAACAGGGATAATGCCCGTTATGTTTTGCGTGGTATGGTAGTGGTATGCCATTAGTGACTTTTGTATCTCCTGATGGCACTAAGGAGACTTATGAGGCACACGAGGGGGAGACTCTTTTAACCTTGGCTCATAGAAATAAGGTTGATCTGGAGGGTGCATGTGAGGGTTCTATGGCGTGCTCCACTTGCCACCTTATAGTTGCCCCTGAGTGGTATAGCAAGGTGGAGCAGTGTAATGAGTTGACTGATGAGGAAAACGACATGCTAGACCTAGCATTTGGGTTGACTGAGACATCAAGATTAGGGTGCCAAATTGTTGTCACAAAAGAACTGGATGGGCTCTGTGTAATGCTTCCAGGGGAAACAAGAAACGTGTCTTTTGGACACAGAGAGGACTGAGTAGCTTAAAGGTACAAAAAAAGGAAGGGGGTATATGTCGAGGGGAAGGTGCTGTTACGGTGTAGTTATTGCCGTGTTACTTGTGACGGGCTTGCTTGTATCCGGAGCGTACTTTCTTGGCAGGTATGCGATTAGGGATTTGTCTCAGAGCTTTTTTAACTACAAAGGCTTTGTTTCAGGAATGGGTTTGATAGATTCCATCAGATATGGAAAAGTTAGGGTCCGAGATTTTTCTACTACATCTGTTGTTGTGGGTGCAGAGGACGACGAGAAAAGTGCATTTTCTCCTTCTATCAGTGTATCTGTAGAAGACTTTAGCGCTACTTTTGATAACAAGCTGCAATTTAATGTTGACTCGGTGCTTCTGTCTTATGACATGTTAAGGGGTAGGGAAGTGAGAATTTCCATTCCCCATGAGAGTATACAGGTTGTTATGCTGCCGAATAGTGAGGATCAAGTAGGAGATAACCTTAAATGCAATATGGGCGCAGAACTTGTGTTGGGGTTTCGTGATAATATATTTTTTCACTCACTTAAGAAAAAGTGGGCCAAGAGTGAGCGGAGCAATCAGATAGTGTATGCTCATTACAGAGATGGTGCAGGTATGAACTGTGAGAGTTTAGGAAAGAAAGCTTCAATTTACGACAATGCCGACTTTGAGTTTCATGCATTAGGAGAGAGAGGAGTCAAAATACTTGCTGATATAACTGCGAAAAAAGAGGATAATTCTGGATTTCTCTCACTAGGTATTAAGGACTTAGAGGTGTTCCTGTTGAGTGGGGATAAAAGCGGGTTTGACGTTAATATTCCACAGTTTAAACTCTGGAGTGATAACTTCAGCTCATCGATAAGTGGTGTAGCTTTTGTTTCGGGTGAGGATATTTGGGGGTTATTAAATAACTGCAAGCTTGATTTGTTGGTTGAAACACGGGGTTACGAGAGATTTTTTGAATTTATAGGCAGCTCGTCGTGGTCAGTAGTTTCAGGGCATCAAAATGAAGACAAGTTTCTTAGAGGCATTGATGCTTTGAAAAGAGCGGTCAGGAGTGTTTCTTCTTTTGAAAAAGACTCTGACAGTGTTACACTGGAGATAAAGTCTGATGAAGGTGAGCAAATCAAGATCGGTAGTAAGTCCCTGGGGGAATTTATCGATGTGGTACGTGAGCTATATGAAAAGGCAGACAGCGGCAGCGATCTGAATGGTGGAAATAGCATTGAGCAAGAAGGAAAATCATCTTCTCCGGAGTTCTATGATGATTCTGAGTAAGTTTAGCGAATGGCCGTGTATGAGTCGGTTCCTCTCCACACGTGAAGAATGTTATCTTATTGCGCTGCGATAAACACACCATAGGCGGAGTACCGCATTTGAAACACATTTTTGAACGGGCTACATTTCTGTGTGTTCGCATGCTAACCCAAATGGGGGGTATCTATTTTTGTCTTCTGTTCTTGTTTACAAGGAGTACTTTCTCTATGCCCTATCTCAAGAGAATCGCTATAAAAAAGTTTGTGCTTTTTAAAACATAGTGTTTCCAGTTGCATGTCTTCTGTATTTTTATAGACTTTCAGTCACGCGTGAAGATATTGAAATATGCATTTTTGCGGGTCCGTGAACACTATGACAAAAATACTGTTTGTGTATCAGTGCTGAAGCAATTGTTTTAGCCTTATGGTGCAGAAAATTCACTATGATTCACCATGTGAGGAATTCACTAGGTGGCCAGCACGGCGTTTTTGACTTTTTTGTCTTAGCAACATCTAAGCTGATGGACCACACACAGTGTCGCCATAAAAAACAACGCCTCAACGTGCGCAACACAAAACCTGGCGCCTTGAGTGCACAAGAGTGAACCATAACGGGGGAGCTTATTTTGTCGGGCTAGATTGGTAAGCCTGAAGCTTTTGTTTTGTCCATTCCCTTCCATTCCTTGGTATTTTCTCTGAGTCCGAAAATACTCATAACTCTCGAAACCGAGTGCTCAATGATATCATCTATGGTTTTAGGGTGATGGTAAAACGATGGAACAGGTGGAAATATTATTGCTCCCATCTCAGTAACAGCCATCATGGTTTTTAGGTGTCCAAGGTGTAACGGGGTTTCGCGCAGCATTAAAACTAGCTTTCTTCTCTCTTTCAAAGTTACATCTGCGGCTCGTGTTAACAGACTAGAGGCAGTTCCTGATGCTATTTCTGACATGGTACGTACCGAACATGGTGCAATAATCATGCCTTCAGTACCGAAGGAACCACTAGCAATTGATGCTCCAATATCATCGTTATCGTGGTATTGATAGCAAAATTCTTTCTCCTTGAGTTGCTGTATTGTGATTATGTCAGAGCATTCATGTTGTAGTGTTAGATTTGCTGCGTCACTTATCACAAGATGCACTTCCATTTTGGTCTTTTGAAAACATCGCAGTAAATGTACTCCGTAGATGGCACCAGAAGCTCCGCTTATTCCGACAACAATTCTCATTGTATTTCTATACTCTCAATCATGTAATGAAAGAATAACAGCCTAAACCATACCTCTCTTTATCCATGTGGCAATATTTATTTTACGGTATCTCTAAAACGTTTCACGGTGAGTGGCTACATGCGTTTTTGTACAAAGCTTACATGTAACTATTATCAAGTCATGCATATGTTTACTATTTTTGTATACGCCAGATTGGTTCTTCGCACTCCTGGTATTTTGAGGGCCAAATTTTGCAATGTAGGTGTGCAGATGATAGACATATTAATGGCATGAGAAAGCTTGGAGTATCTTTGCATTCCCTTCCGAATTATCAACGTAACATATGCAATTATTTATGTGGTACACAGGCTGAAACTCATTTCCAGAAAATGATGACAAATATTTTTCACGCTGGTCCACGGCTTTATCTTCATAATCTGGGGTCTGTAGCTCAGGGGTCAAGAGCGCACGCCTGATAAGC
>JBGCXB010000020.1:0-17831 GCA_048496795.1 Aaplasma endosymbiont of Hyalomma asiaticum
CTTGTGCATTAGAAGCCGGTAAAACTTCTGTACTTGATGTGTGTATGGGTAACAAAGAGTGTGAAATAGAAGCAATATGCTCGCTCATGGAACACGACAAGGTAAACGAACTATATGGCTTTATCGAAAAGGTAAGCTCAGCCGACGTAATGAAGGGAGTTGGGCATAAGCTTCTGAACGAACCTAAAAGGTTTGCCAAAATCCTTGAAGATAAGCAAGGTTCGGCAGTGGCCGACTATTGGAGAACACATTGGGAAACATTCTTCGAGAACCCACAAAGCGCGCTAAAGTTTTTCAGCTGCGTGGCTCTATCAGGAAATACAGCATTAAGTAGAGATGTAGTATCAGCTGCAGTAACTTCTGGCAAGTACGGATCGGAAAGAGAACTGAATGAAAAAATAATTCTCGGTGCAGTACAGGAAAGTATTAAAGGTGGAGGAAATTCCCTTGAAAAGATCGTTGACAATGATCTTAGATATTCTCTCAACAGCCGCCAAGCAGTTGACCTTATACACGGAGATATGTCTCCTGGATCTATTCGATGGGTGTTGCGGCACTGTGATAACAATGCCCTGGAAGAAGTTTGCAAAAAACTGGCTGAACGGAACAGAAACGGCACTTCGATACTGGAAATGGTTATAGACTCTTGTGACCCATCTGAGATAGGTGATCTGCTCGATGATACGCATTGTTGTAGCCAAGATTTTTCAAGGATTCGCTCTTACGGTAGAGCAGCTCTGAAGGAAGAGATGTCACGTATTGGGCTGAATTATGCAAAAAATGGTGAGTTTGATAAGATTTCTCAGGTTATCGAGTCTATGCCGCATGTTCTCTACTCTATGAATAGAGATACGGGTAAAAGTCTGATAGAAGTTGCTGCCGATTACGGATACGGGCACGGGGTGCGCTTGCTAATAGACTTGCATAAAAGAGGGATAGAAAACGGGGTAAGAGAAGAAGTTGTTGGTGATATACAGTGCAGTGCTATAGAGAGCATAAGACAAGTGGCTGCTGTGTCGCCAAAAGATGCTGCTGCAATGATCAGTGATTACAACACAGTGCAACAAAATGGAATAAGCAAAAGTGATGCTTTACGCATACTGAAAAGCTCATCCTATAAGGACAGAAACGTGCTTAGTGAGGCATTAGAAAGAATTCATCCCGAATTGAAGCGCTCTGAGCTTAATACGTCTAGAAGGGCACATATAAACAGGAACAATAGCATACTTAGGAGGTACCTCGTTGCCCCGGAGAGACAACATGAAAAGAAGGCGAATGATAATTCTCCTAGGGGGTCTTCTGCTTCTCTTAGTAACTCTGTCTCTTCGTCTGGTAATTTAAAGGAATACGGACTACTGCTGAAATATGTACCAATGGTGAAAGAAACCGTATCTGACGTAGGTAAGTTCAGGACTGGTGTGCTGCAGAATTTTAAAACTTTTGATGATTTCAACAAAACATCATTGGCAAATAAACGTGGGCACAGCATATTCACCATAGTAGCTTCTTTTGGAGTTCCTGAGCAGTTTGATGCTTTGCTTTCGGATTACAAAAAGAAATGTGGAATGGCCGCTAAAGGTTATCAAGATATCTCCCCTCTAGGGTCTCCAATACAATGCGCCCTTCAGACTGGAAATTTCACCATGGCCAACTACCTTATAAATGCTGCAGACAAAGGTGAAATTTGCAAACAACATGGTGAAGACCGCGAAAATTTTCTTCATTCTATAGTGCGGGCTTCGGCATTCGATACTCTATACACATTGCCACATGCAAAAGGAGATAAGAGACTGCTTTCTAATAAGGTTCTGGCTTCCATTACACAGGAGAATGCAATGGGCTTGACTCCATTGGATATAGCATTAACTTGTAGTAAAGAAAATACCAGTGCACTTTTATCATTTGTTGGTCGTGCGCTGTCCCCAGAGGATATGCAGACATTGATCGGAAGTAAGGACCTGACCACTAAGGCCCTGGCGCAAAGTGATACTACTCTTTTAGAGTGGATATTTGATGTTGAACAAAGGCATAATAGCCACCAGACAACAGAACGTGGGATTTTTAAGAAAAAAAGAATTGAAGCTCTCGGATCGGCGTCCTACGAGGAGGCTTTGTTTGCAAAGGCATGCGAAAATGAAAATCCTGAAATTGCACGTTTCCTACATAGGAAAATAAATGAAAGAATAACGGAACGGGCTGTAAGGACACTGCCGCGTGCGAGTACCACAGAAACAGAAGTCTCAGGAAGTGAGTTATCCGCTAAAATTAGCGCAGATATTAGCGCTTCGGATAAGCGACTATTGCATCACCTCGCCAGATCTAATGTATATAATTCTGTTATATACGACGATCTGGTCGCCAAATTGGGCGCAGAACTCGTAGACCATGAGTTTTTTATAGAGCAAGCAGTAAGGCACGATAATCCGGACCTTCTTAGGCATGTTCCTACCGAAAAAGTTATACAGAGTGTGAAGGCCCAAAATCTGCTAACAGAAAATAAGGATAACCTACTCTCATTCTTCTTGGGAAACATTACCGGAGAAGCAATAGCCGCTCTTGATAGAGAGGTAATAGAAGCTCTCATGGAAAATCCTAATATGGTGAAGTCGCGCATTACATTTACCTCTTGCGCTGCGGACGCTGCACTGGGAGCTGAGACTCTGCATGCTGCAATAAGCTCAGGTAACCTGGAATATATAAAGCAACAGTTGCGCAAAGATCCTTCTCTAATAGCGAAATCACAAAACTTCAACGCTGAAGAGGTAGCTAATGGAGAAGTGTCGCTGCTTCCCTACGATTATGCCTTGCAAAAGTGCCCTCAAACTGAAGAGGGGTCTGAGCTGATTGAGTATCTGGCACATAGAACCATGGATTTTGCTTTGGAAGAAGCGGTCAGAGAACGGGTAAGGGGAGGATCTCAAAGTCATGATGAAGAAGGTCCTAGAATCTCACGTGAAGACATGGAGAAGTTTCCCGCATGTGTTACTAGAGCCATGATTGAACATGGCTCTAGCCTCAACTTGAGCTCATCATTAAAGAGTACCCTTGGTAGTTATATAGCTGCTTCTTCTGATAAGATTTTCCAGGACGATGATGAACATACGCCCAGTCTTCTTCGAAGAGCGCTTGAAAAAGGAGATACAGAACTTTCGGAGACACTTATCGATCATTATGTGCAGCGTATGCTGAACGGATACGTACAACATGGTGAGCAGTCAACAGGCGGGGACACGAATAGGCGGTTAAATAGTGATGCAATAAATAGGAAGATTAACGGTAGGTCTATGCTGCATCTGGCTGCGGTGAACGGCAGCCATAAAGTGCTTAAAGAACTCATTGAACTCGGGGGCGACCCATCCATTCTCACAGATAATGGCGAGAATCTTGCCCACCTGTGTGCGCGGGCGGGGCTGCAGAATGAAGATGGAGGATATGTATTTGAAGAATTGATAAATGATAATCCGTCATTAAATGTAGCAGATAAAAGCGGCAAGGGAATTCTGGAACATGCGGCTGAGTGCAACGATGCTGACCGTACTCATGATATGCTTGAGCGTGTAATAAAATCTGATCCTCCTCTCGATAGTGTTTTAGCGGGTCTCGCGCCTAATGAAAGAGTGCGACATGTAGAAAAAACTCTTATTAAAGCTCATCAAAATCGTAAGGACTGCGTCATACATGACTTCCTTGATAAAAATATTCCTGCTAGTTCGAAGAAAAGCAAGGAAGGTAGAACCCTGGAAGCGCTTCGTAAGTCCAGAAATGCAGCAAAGGGCGAAGATCCCGACAAGCTTGCACAGGTTTTAGAGCACGAGTCTGCTAAGTCCTTCAAAGAAATAGACTCTTTAAGCGTACCTACCCCAGTAATAGGCAGGGTAAAGAGGGATTTATTTTATCTGCAGAAAGAACTTTTTGATATAGAAAGAGAGGGAAGCCTTACTCCCCAACACTTGAGTAGCCTTAACTTAGTACCCATCGACGTGTTCACGTCGCGTGATCCAGAGTATGGCATTTCCCCCCTTGAGAGTGCGATAGGTTCTTGCAACGTAGACTTCATAAAATATCTCATGGAGAACAGAGCTGATGAGCTTCATCCAAATATAACAAATCCCGCAGGTGACAATTTGGTGATACAGCTTGGGAAGCTCATAGCTAATAACCCCCATGTAGCTGACGACGAACATTTTGTGAAGCTGTACCAAAATTTACTAACTACCTGTGGTTGCAGCATTGAGTCATACGGCACTACACCAGCAGAATCGGTGCTGGAAAAAGTTGAGGGATTAAGGGGAAATGCCCTAGTACAATCTGCTAAGCAGGCTTGCGAGATGGAATGCGAACTGCGGCAAGATTTTAACGAAGTGTTGAGTCGAATTCCCGAAGGACACAGTAGTGAAGTAACAAAGAATTTGTCGGTGTTGTCTAGTGTGCACCCTAAGTACGCACTTAATACTGTTAACCCCTTCCACCACCTAGTTTCCCATATATTGAATGATGAGACTGCTGTACGGAATGGACTCACTGATGATCAAAGAGCATATATAAGGGCGTTCACACAAGATCCAGCAATAAGAAACCTGATCAAGAGCGTTGATAAGGAAGGCAATAATCCATTGCAAAGTGCGCTCAGTGAGCTCACTACTAAACTGCAAAGCACTTCAATAGGTGTGCCTCGAGCAAACTTGCTGCATGAGGTATGTTTGGAAGTTTACGATGGATTGAAAAGGGAAGATAAAAAACTGGCAAAAGATGTGTTTTTAAAACACAGGAACTGCAAAGGTGACAACTTTATCGAGTCAATTGCATCGATTACACCATCTTATGATCTGTTTAGAACTTTAGAGACTAAATTCTCTACTAAAGCCATTTCAGAGAACTGCGATATCAATGCAATACTTGCTAAATCCGCGGGGCAGAACGCTATGCAGGACCACCTATGCATTAATTATTCTGTATTTCCTATAGGTGATGTTGACGTTCACGGCAATTCTCGTATTCACAAGGCCTGTACTTCTGGAAACTACGATGCTTTTCTCTCAGTCATGAGTACTGGGGGAAACATAAACCAGCTGGACAAAAATGGTAATTCTCCCCTTCAAAACCTGCTTATACATGTAATGCAGAATAGAGGTAATATAACACAAGGTCATATAGATTCAATCAGAACTCTAGTAAAGCATGGTGCTCCTCTGCACCACAAAAATAACGATGGTTACACAGCATGCGATTTGGCAAAAATTCTAACAGGTCCTTTGTTTGGGAAAAAAGAAAGCTGCCTGGAAATGATTGCTGACAGCAGAGTGCAATATCATGACCTAAAGGAAAAAGTAAGAAAAGAAGTAGAAGGAAAGTTCCTAATATCACCTCAGAAAGGCGAACTGGACATAGGTTGTGATATTTCTGGATCACTTGTATCCTTAGAGATGGGCAGCACTAAGTTAGGAGTCAGTAAGTTTCTTTCAAGTGGCGTTTGCCAAAGCAACTCTTTGAGAGCGGCAAGCTTTAGTTTTAATGATGGAAAAGATAAGGGAACAGTAGAAAAAGTAGGGGAAAAGCGAAATTATGTAGCGGTCCAGGGAAAGATAAAAATGGATCTCTCATGGAAGACTAAGCAGGGAAAAACAGAAAAACTTGCCGTTGATATAAATTCGGATGGAAGTATTAGCGTTCAGGAAAGCTTTATAAAATCATGTGGAGAAAAAGGCGAAAAGCTCGATTACAGCAATTGCCAAGTGTACGTTGGAGGGCTGCATATATCGGAAGCCCTAAGAATGGGACGTTGGCGTAGTGCAGAGCAGTCAAAAGAGAAGGGAGATAAGGAACAAACACAGAGTAAGGATCTCTTTCCTGATGACCATGATTCTCCTGAAATGGGTCACAGCTTGCAACCACATCATGACTCACCGGATGGTCACGGGTTCCCTGAACAGGAAGAGAGAGGTTCATCTCGTTCGGCTAATGACAATCGCGATCGCAGTAGCGGTGCCGGCACATCTTCTGGAGTTACAGGTAAACCACTTGATGGTCGTAGTAGTACGGGAGCAGCTGCTTCTGCAGAGTCATTTGCACGTGACGCAAACTCTGGCGCTGGTGGTTCTCCTCGTGGTACTAGAAGAGACAGTAAAGGTGTTGGTAACACGGCTAATAACAATAGAAATACCCGCCTTTCTAGAGGCACAAACCCAGATGAAGGTGCGGCTTCTTTTGCTCTGCAACGTGCTGGTAGCAATAGCCCGGATAGCAATTCCTACACACGCGAAATTAATGAATTTGCTGGTCCAGCTACCAACGGCGTGGATAGGAGAACAGGACCTCACACGGAAACGTTAGAAAAGTTGCCTGAGCATAGTGGGGGGAAGTCAGAACAACAAGCTTCAGTTGTACCGCTCGCTAACGGAGCTCGTGATGGCCTTGCAAATGCTGACATCACAGATGGTAGAGGTGTTGATGATTTCACCAATAATCCCGATAATGGTGGTACGCGTGGGGCACATATCTCTCGTAATGCTCGTGGCAGGACAACTGACAACGGTGAACATGGTGATCCGGGTAGAGCCCCCAACGCCGGTGTTGATAAAAATATGGGGTCTAATACAGGGACACAAGAGAAGTCACCTGAACTTCAACAAAGTGATGAAGAACAAGCTCCATCTACTCCAGCAGCACCTGCTTTTGGCGTAACTGATCCTGATCTAATCAACGACAGGGATGTTAGCCCTGCAGTGCGTGATAGAGATGAAACTGATAGTCTTGACGATGATGATGATTTTCAAAGATTCCGATCTTCTTCAGAGTCTACGTTTAAAGATGGTGGATCGTTCATTGATGATGGCTATGATCACACATCGCAGAAACTGTTTGGAGGTAAACTCTCTCCTAGTGCTTTTTCAGAGCTCGACCCACAACAAAATGACAGCGGCATAAACGACGAAAGCTACGAGTCATCATCCTTAGATAGTGAAAGTGGTGCTATTTTACACGATGACAGTGGGTTGCTGGATATATCATTTTCTTCTTCGGTTATACAAGGACAATTAGGTGATGTGTCCCCGACTGACAAGAAATTCCTAAAAATCGCTTATGGTTTTCCATCTGATGACGAGTACAATTCAGTGCATACACATGCTAATGGTGAGGTTATAATGGAAAGTTCATTGAGTAATAATGATGTACCAAAAAGGTATTTTGAAGGTGAGGAAGATAAGGCATGGGAAAACATGATGCGAGGTGGTATAAGGGCTAAGTCCATGTATGCCATGAACATCACTCCCAAAGACAACATTGTGCAGATTGGTAAGGAGATAAAGGAAGTATATGACAGTGTAGCAGCTCGTGGTCACGCAGGTGATGTAGAGAGTGCTGCTCTGAGAAAGGGAATACAGGAAGTATTGAATAAACACGGAGTACAGTATAAGTTCCTGGGCGTACCTGAGATTCATATAAAGAATGGAGAAGTACAAGGGGGTCTCATTCCTCAAGACTTTTCATCCCCGTATGGGTTTGGCCCGCATGTAGACGGCCTTATCAAGGATGCACTAGATGATGTAAGGGAGATAGCGAAAAGATCAGGGCTTAATTTTGACCTAAAGCTAAGTGCTGTTCATCTTCCGCTTCTTGCATCTGCTGTAAATAATTTTAAGGATCATCCCGGTGAATACACAAAATTACACTCTTTGAGGATGGGTGAAACATCTCCAATTCCACCAGAAGAGGGAAAGAAGATATTGTCAGCTATTTCTCATATGGCAATGCCGAATGAGAAACCAAAAATAGAACCTGTGCATGAATTCCAGGCGCAAGGGTTTCAAGAAACTCTCGGTATGTTCCGTAATATTGTAAAAAAAGCACAGGAAGATTCTGAAGGTAAGAGAACTAGGTATAGTCTTGAGAACAGACCAGAACAAAAAGTTCTCAGTGAGAGCGACAGCAGACTGCTTTACGAAATAGGAAATGTGGCGTTGCGTGAGCGGGATAATTGGGAACATGATAGAGTGGTCACGGGCTCAGAGAAAGGTATCGCTAATCCGATCGCTGGGTCGGTCCAGGATAGGCAGCATCCAACTCCTCAAACACCAGAAATCGTTCATCAAGTTGGAAAAGACGCTAAGGGGGCCGCATCTTATAATGCGGGCATTGTAGAAGAGAAATCTCGCACTTCTCCAGCTCCAGAAATGTTTGAAAGTGCTGAAAAAGGAGTCATAAAAACAGCGGGTTATGCTGCTGGACTGGTACAAGATGTATCCCCCAACACGCAAAAAGCGGAAATATCACGCTTGGATGTTGAAGAGGGCATAGCTGAAACAGAGGAAAGTCCAGAAAACGAAAGTTTAGCATTGAGATATTATAACACCTTATTTGCTCCTGGGTTAAACAAGAGTGATTTGTCCTCGTCAATGAAAGAAATGTTGAATGAAACAAGAGGAAGTCCTGAAGATCGTGATGTTGCTAATTGGGCAATATTGGTCAAGTGCTGTAAAGATGCTGGTGTTCACTGTGCGTTTCACTCGTCATCTAAAGAAGGCTTAGACAGTGCAGCTGGTGAATTAGCAAAAATCTATAAGACGCTCGCAAACGAAAAACTTGATGAGTCAAAGTCAGGCAAGATCATTAGAGAACATTTGGAAGATATTCTTCCCAGACACGGAATTACGCGTTTTAACCTAAAAGATACGAATGTCACAGTCAAGAACGGGGATATTCTAGATTCCGCAAAGGTACCTTCTCACTTTCACTCTCAGTACGGTTTTGGTCCTTATATTGATGCTGAAATTAGAAAAGCCGCTGAAGACGTGGGAAAAATCTCACAAAGGTCTTCTCTTGATAACAAAGTTGTTATCAAGAGAGGCAACCTACCTAACCTTGTTTTATCCCTGCAGCAGATCCGTAATAGGCCACAAGGCTTTGGGTTTATTATGCCCGAAAACATAGAGGATACATCCGCCATTGATGTAAAAGAAGGTAAGGCATTCTTGACCCAGTTTAATAACATGTGCACAAAAGAGGAAGGGGCACATGCAAGTGTTACTCTTAAAAACCCTGACAATGTAGTTGCTAAGCAGAGTGTGCGTTTGATGGCACAAAAGTTCAACAAGAAAATAGAGGAAGTTGCAGAAAAGAGTAGTGGAAAACGTGGAGCAACAGAACAGAAGAAACGCTCTGCTATGGTACCCAATGAAAAAAATGGCCTTCCCCTGAGTTCTCAAACTGCAGTTTCAGCAAGTAATCGCGCTGAAGTCAATGGTATGTCAGAAGAAGCGCCAACGATGAGCTCAATATCACGTGATTGGGAAAACGAGGCACCTTCCTCTATTCATGAAACAACTGGTGAATTCTTATCATGTGTCTCGTCTACGAGCTCTACCTACCAATCTGCACCCGAGTCCCTTCCTTGTAGTTCAGATAGAAAATTATCAAGTGGCAAGCAAGAAGAAGTCGCTCGAGAAGTGAGAGAATGCGCTAAAGACATAAGAGACCTTGAGCTGTATGATGAAGGTACTACACCGTCATCCCCTCCTCCTGCACCAAGCCCGATCGCAGGATCGTCATTACCTAACAGCAAGGGTAGTGGCAGTCATTCAAGATAGTTGCCGGCGGAGGAGCGTTATGCGAAGGTAATATTTACAGAGCTTGTTGTTTTATGGTCCAGGTTGGGGTGCACGCCCCTCAGCAGCAGCGGCATGTACTCTTTGTCTCTTGTTAAGTACAACAGACTTTCTTTATAGGCATGTGGGTGAAGAGCAGTATCCTGACCTCATGGGGGATAAGAGGTTTGTTTTTTTAAAAAAAACTCCGAGTTATAAACCAGTTTCTGGTTGCATTGCGCTTTTGTAAGTAAACAGAAGCTGTTATTCAGCATTCGGTGAAACCGCACGCAGTGGGTTTGATGAGAAACTGATGCTTCATAGCAACCGGTGTACTGGTCACAGATTCTAAAATTGTTTTTACGTTTTCTTCTACACAAAATGTAAATGTAGTTGTGTTTTGTGTAGAAGAAATACGCATGATCTTCAACGCTGAAGTAAATGGAGCGTGCTTTTCCTATAACGGATGTAGGTTGGAAAACATTCCCTTTATTTGTTTACGCTTGTTTTGTGCATATGAAAACAAATACAGCAAAGATGGCCACAGAGATGCAGAATGTGGTGGCCTTAAGAGCCAGCGCTGATCAGTAGAGAAACTATGTGACCAAACCAAAAGTGAAGAACTATTAAAACACCTTTTGAATCCTTCCATGTATTTTTCCTTCGTGGGCGATAGAATGTAATTTGTGCCTACATTACTCAGATCATGAAATCTTGAACACAAGCACATTTCGGGCCTTTAAAATACGGAGATGTCAGGTCAAAAACCTTCATTTACCGCTAATTCCTCTCACTTGTAACGTTTTTTAGCTGTTTCTTCAAAACAAATGAAAAGTATTCTACATTATAAACCTGACAGAAGCTCAGGTTCCGCTTCAGGAAGATCTAAGGATGTCTATTAGTTTCCGCAAGCATGGAAATAAAAAATACAAACGCCCTGGGGGCAATAAGAGCAGACCCATCCAAAACACGTCAAGCAACCACTATATCAACCAACCTCAAAGAACCTGTTGTCACAGACACACTGATATCATTACGCGTTCTCTAGACCTCTTCAATCCGTTGCTATCGGATAGTGATGTCCAATATTAAATACAGCCACCCGTCTTTTTGAAAAACAGCACCATTATGGGAAAAAAAGCTCTCAAACCAAAAGTATCGAACTGAGACACAGAATTAATCTACACGGCTCTCGAACTTCTTTCGTTATTTGGGGATATCTTACTGAACAAAATAGAGCACTACTGTAGAGAACAAGATACTCAAGAAAATACAAATTTGAAAGGAATAATCGGTAATATCCAAGCTTTTACGTAAATTGCACAGATGGTTGCAAAGTCACCCCGCCCTCTGGAACACACAAACTGCCTAAATTGCGCTTCATGACGGACAAAACTATCAAGAAATCGTCTTAGGAAGAGAATTAGAATATAGCAGTATTCCAGACACAAGCATTACCCACACAAAAGAAAATGGAAGCAAAACTTTCCACCCAAGATGCATAAGCTGGTCATACCTATAACGTGGAATGGTCGCCCTCACCCATATAAAACAAAACAGAAGAAAAACCACTTTTCCAAAAAACCATACAAAACCAGGAACCATGTACAAGAGTCCCAAATCTATCGGAGGATACCACCCTCCAAAAAATAAAATGACCATCATTACACTAACAAGAATCATGTTTGCATACTCTCCTAAAAAGAACATGGCAAACGCCATCGAAGAGTATTCGACATTATAACCTGACACAAGTTCAGATTCCGCTTCAGGAAGATCGAAAGGATGTCTATTAGTTTCCGCAAGCATGGAAATAAAAAATACAAACGCCATGGGCAATAAGAGCAGATCCATCCAAAATGGCATCGCATGTCGAGCAACTACTACATCAACCAACCTTAAAGAACCCGTAGACACAGACACTGATATCATTACGAGCCCCATAGACATCTCGTACGAAATCATCTGGGATACTGACCTGATCGCACCTAAAAACGCATAGCTCGACCCACTCGCCCATCCAGCTATAATTACACCATAAACCTCTAGCGAGGATATAGCCAAAACATACAATATACCGAGATTTAAGTTAGAAATCGCATGAGGAACAAATATAGTTGCGCCATTCTCCAAAACTTCACTGGCTCCTAAAGGAATAACCGCCCACCCTGCAATAGCAAGAGCAAATGCTATAACAGGAGCAATAAAAAATGATATCCCCTTCGACATAAAGGGAATAATGCTTTCTTTAGTCAGAAGCTTCATTGCATCGGCAATAGGCTGAAATAATCCAAACGGCCCCACAACGCTAGGACCATGCCTAAACTGCATTAGAGCGATGACCTTGCGCTCCATGTAAACCAAATATGCAACACAGATCAAAACGCCAGCAATTAGAGCCACCATGCCGCCCAAAACAAGGCCAGAAGAAGCTAACCATGCAAGCAAATCTCGTAAGACTTCCATATTACTAAGGCCTATTCGCAAAGAATCTTGTACACCTCGCCATAGTAGGAGAGGCTCTGCTTATAGGATCAGTCATATAGAAATTTCTCCTTGTTGACGTGAATTCGCCTTTTAAAGGAAAATTTGCTTTGCCCTCATGAGGAGAAACCCACTTGCTCTCTACAAGAACACCTATGTTATCTTCTGAGAATTGGGGACCAATGCCAGCCATATCTCCCCAAATATCAAAGACCGAGTCATAACCCATGTTGTACCCAAGCTTCCTTGCAAGCATACTGATTATAAGCCAATCCTCTTTTGCATTACCAGGAGGACACACAGCTATTTCTGTTCTCTGGACCCGCCCTTCCGTGTTCACGTAAGTCGCCCTCTTCTCAGTATATGCTACTCCCGGTAAAACCAAATCAGCTGAATGGGCACCCGCATCAGCGTGGTGACCCTGGTAAATAACAAAAAGATCAGGATTGGCCTTCTTTACCGAAGAAACATCTATTTCATCAGCTCCCAACAGGTATAGGACCCGCACTTCATTCCGGGAGGCACGACGCAGAATTTCTTTAACATCAACATTAATAGGATCATGTGGAATAAATCCCATGTCCATAGCCCCAACCCTAGAAGCAGCATTATGCAGTATATTAAACCCATTCCACTCCCCGTCGCGCACTACATTGAATTTGTCAGCTATGCATGCTGCCTGTATTAGAACATAATGTCCATTTTCATTTACCAACGCGTCTTGACCTACAATTATCATGGGATTTTTTGCCAACTGCAGGGCATCACATACAAAATGCTCCCCGGAGTATATTTTGTGCAGTATCTCCATGTCATTCCCGAGATGCTCTACCTTGTAGTTATAGCTAAAACCCTCTTTTCCTATCGATACAACCCGCAACCCGTTTTCCAGATACTGCTTTCTTACTCTCGCATTTATTATGGGGGCATCATATCGAAGATTTGCATTTATCAACAGACAAAAGTCCGCTGATTCTATTCCAGCTATGGATGTGTTGAATATATACATGCTTCGAGAAGTGGCGGTTAGCTTAGCCCCATCTTGTCTACAGTCTACCGTGTTATCCCCCAGATACATCAATAACTTCTTTAGCAAAAACATCGACTCACAGTCCGTAAGGTCCCCCGATATGGCCGCTATTCGTCCATTTCCGGCTCCCTTCAGTTTTTTTGCAGCAATCGAAAGGACCTCTTCCCAATCCTCTTCAACAAGCTTATCGTTACTTCTTACATGCGGGTTCTCAAGCCTCTGTAAAGCCAATCCGTCACATGCAAACCTAGTCTTGTCAGAAATCCATTCTTCGTTTACATCCTCATTAATACGGGGCAATACCCGCATCACGCTCATACCTCTACAATCCACCCTGATGTTACATCCAACAGCATCAAGAACATCAATAGTATCGCAATGAAACAACTCCCAAGGCCTTGCCTTGAAAGTATAAGGTTTAGATGTGAGTGCACCAACAGGACACAAGTCTATAATGTTACCTGATAATTCAGAAATTACACCATGCTCAACGCAAGAATCTATTTCTATTTTCTCACCTCTACCGAAAGTACCAAATTCATATGTCCCAGCAACGTCTGATAGGAACCTAACGCATCTTGTGCAATGTATGCACCTGTTCATAGAGTTTTCTATCAGAGGACCGAAAGATTTCTTTGATACAGCCCTTTTTCCTTCATCGTATCTCCCTATGCCACACCCATAAGCAACAACCTGGTCCTGCAGATCACATTCCCCGCCTTGATCACATATGGGACAATCTAGCGGATGGTTAATCAACAGAAGTTCTAACACTCCCTTACGCGCCTTTTTAACCTTGTCCGTATCCGTGTATATGACCATATCCTTAGCTACTGGCATAGCACAAGACGCAGCCAACTTCGGTTGTCCTACGATTTCAACAAGACACATACGGCAGTTACCTGCTATGGCTAGGCGATCATGATAGCAAAATCTTGGTATCTCTACACCAGCACTTTCGCATGCCTGGAGCACCGTCGTTCCGTCTTCCACGCTCACGTTTACGGAGTTGACAGTAACTTCAATCACAACAGACCCTTATATACTTGACCATTCGATAGGCACGCCACTACTTCCTAATACCATACTCTCGTCATCAAACTGCGCAGCCATAAAGATCTTTCCGTTTTCACGATCTATATACCTGACAGGCTTTATAGCCTTTCCGTTATACATTTTCGCTGCACCGCCTTTTCTTCTTTGTAAGGGATTATTCTTACTCGCCGTTTTTGCAACTTTTCCACCTTTAGCCATACCTATCAACTCCTAACAAGAACAAGGGCAATTCTACTCAATGGGTATATAACGTCAATATATTAAACACAAACCATAAGAAGCGCAAACACCCGTCACCTTGGACTTGACGGATTATCCTACTCCCTGATAAAAAAGAACTCATCTGCACTATTGAAAATCTTAGACAGACAAGGACAATGCTCCCCCCTATTTTACAGCACAACCTATAACAAGAAAATAAACAAGCGAGACAAACACCACATGATAAATCATAACGTTATCTACATAGGAAAACATACGCATAACTGTAAGGAAACAAAAACAATCCTTCCAGAAAAAAGTTATGACCAGGCAGCTGATTATTTTAGCACGTAACATCAAAGTTAAGAACAACATGCTGTATCATGAATCTATATTCTGCACCTTCAGTGCGTTATTATTAATAAAGTCGCGCCTCGGCTCCACAAAATCCCCCATTAACACCGAAAATATTGCATCCGCAGCCTCAGCATCGGAAATTTTCACTCGCAACAGAGTTCTAGTCTGTGGATTCAAAGTTGTATCCCATAATTGGTCAGCATTCATCTCCCCCAGGCCCTTAAACCTCTGCAAGGCCATGTCTTTCCTACCAAACTCAATTATACTTCTTGCAAGTGCTGACGGCACAGGAACGCTCATCCTATAGTCTTTTGCAACCAACACTGCATCTTTATGAAACATTTTTTCCATACCATCAAGCGCCGACAAAACAGCCTGAGCATCCCTTGAACACATGTAATCCGCATCAAGCAAATACCTATCAACCATCCCGTGTGAAAGCCTTTGAATCTCTATTTCCCCATCCTCAGATTTCTCAACATTCCATTTGTATTCAGGGAATACCATGTTGAGATGATCTGCAACCTCGTACAAGGCTTCATTACCGTAACACTTGTATCGCACTAGCAATGATTCAAAAACCTCTTGGGGAATGGAGCGCGCATATGACTTAGTAATACCCGAAATATGCACACATTTACGAAGCACAGATCTCAGATCAGAACCAGAGTGTTCTCCGTCCCCGTCAAGGAATACCAAGCTTTTTGTTGCATTGCCCACTATATAGTCGCTGAGCGCCTCATCATTCTTGACATAAGTATCTTTCTTTTGCTTCGTAAGCTTATACAATGGCGGCTGCGCAATATACAGATAACCTGCATCTATTAGCTCCCTCATGTATCTAAAGAAAAACGTGAGCAACAATGTCCTTATGTGAGACCCATCCACATCTGCGTCAGTCATTATTATGACTTTATGGTACCTAACCTTAGATATGTCAAAGCTGCCTATACCAATATTACTACCTATAGCAGTGATAAGTGATGCTATCTCACTAGATGATAATGTCCTATCAAGCCCCACTCTTTCTACGTTTAAAATCTTACCCCTTAGAGATAAAACTGCTTGACAACGCCTATCTCTCCCTTGCTTAGCAGAACCACCAGCAGAATTCCCCTCCACTATGAACAGTTCAGAAAGCTCAGGTGACTTTTCCTGACAATCAGCAAGCTTACCCGGCAGTGAGGTAAAATCAAGAGCACCCTTATTCTTTATAATTTCTTTTGCCTTCCTCGCCGCTTCTCTTCCCTTTGCAGAACGTATTACTCTTTCCACAACGCCCATCGCAAGTTTTGGATTAGTCTCAAAAATGGAAGACATCTTATCAAAAACTATGCTCTCAACCACAATTCTAGCCTCTGAGCTAACAAGCTTGTCCTTTGTCTGTGATGAAAACCGAGGATCGGGCATCTTTATTGACAACACACATGTCAACCCCTCTCTCACATCCTCACCTATTATTGACACTTTTGCCTTCTTTAGACAGCCAGAATTTGTTGCATAGTTGTTTACACACCTGGTTAGTGCCGATCGAAAACCTGCAAGGTGAGTTCCCCCCTCCCTTTGTCTGATGTTGTTCGTAAAGCAGAGCATGTTCTCATAGTATGAGTCATTCCAACACATAGAGACTTCAACAGATATGTCGTACTCACTCATTATTCCCTTTATGGATATGACAGATGTCACAGGTGTCTTGTTGCGATCTAAATATTCAACAAACGAAGTAACACCCCTGTTGCCAGCGCTTGACAAGTCACCAAAGTGTGATTCCAAAGCAGGAGATTCGCGCAAATCCTTGAGATTGATGTTTATATTGGAATTTAAAAAAGATAGCTCCCTAATCCTATTTTCAAGTGTAGAATAACTAAAATCTGTGAAGGAAAAAACACAGCTTGAAGGCATGAATCTTACTCTTGTTCCTTTCTTGTGACCACATTCTCCAACCATCTTAAGAGGCGCTACGGCTTTCCCATCTTCAAACCTCATAAAATACTCGCGTCCCTCTTTCCATATTGTTAACTCCAGCCAACTAGAAAGAGCATTAACTACGGATACACCAACACCATGCAATCCACCAGAAACCTTATAACTATTATGGTCAAACTTACCCCCTGCATGTAGCTGCGTCATTATGACTTCAGCTGCAGAAATTCCTTCTTCTTCATGGGTATCAATGGGAATACCCCTACCATTATCAGTGATAGAAATAGAACCATCGGTCATTATAACTATATCTATTTTGTTACAGAACCCAGCTAATGCCTCATCAATGGCATTATCGATTACCTCATACGCCATGTGATGCAATCCGGAACCGTCGTCTGTATCGCCTATATACATACCTGGACGCTTCTTTACCGCATCTAGACCCCTCAACACGGTTATCGAGCTAGCGTTGTAACTACCCATACCAAAATATCACTAAGAAAAACCAACCCCAATAATACAAAAAATATATCAAATGTAAAACCTCAATCCACTTTAAATAAGGCACTGTAGAAAAAATGCGCACTAACATAACAATGTATTACTCACATCCCATACAACAATGAGGTATTAAGGAAAGTTAGTATTTTTGAACAATCAACACGCTAAGAGGGAAAACTTACAGTTGTATAAAAGGCCTTTATCTCCCGTTAATTGGGAACAATTCCCTCATCCCTTTAATTTCTGCTCCGATATAAGGGAATCATAGTATATGAGAGCAATATTTCTGTATCAGTGTATCATAGTTTGTTGCATTATTGCAGCACGGGATTCGTGCACCTTAAAGAAACTTCTCTATAAAAGACTAAGCATCACTAAAATGAAATTGGCCCTTATGTTCCTCAAGCAAACTAAGAAGAGTGATGAAGTGTATACCATACATACAGGCAGGTTTTCTCTTTTTACCACTGTATGCATCTTGGTTATACGATTTCGAACGTGAATTATGCTCTTTTCCTCTTTCATCTGAACACGTTGATCAAGTGGACAGTATGTCTCAAGCTTTGCTTTGGGTTCGGGAAAATATGATTACAGACTCTTCTTTTCAACCTCAGCTTCGCGAAGTCTAGTCTTTTTTTCTTACAGGTATGTAAGATACATAAACAAAAGAAGACATGAAGCAGATTTCTATGTGT
>JBGCXB010000021.1:0-17217 GCA_048496795.1 Aaplasma endosymbiont of Hyalomma asiaticum
GGAAGGAAAGAGAAACTCCTCTCCTCTCACCCCTCTCCCTCCTCGTTAGGGGATGCCACGCCTCAGCACCACTATGCCCCGCGTTGATCGTCCGCACGATGCGCGTCCGTGGCGGCTGTCACTCGCGCGCCGTAACCGGCGCAAACGCAACATACCCCCAGTATACCTTATATATACTTGCACGCGTCAACTAGTCAATGAATAAACTTCATTTGTTGTATGCTAGCAAATTGGTGGGGTCGCAACCTATTTTCAGAAATAAAATATAACGCAAATGTTTTCCCCTCGTGTATGGGAAATGGTATTGATACTGAAACGACAGTTAGTAAAATATTTAGGAATTTCTTCTACGTCAGTGGCCCTCTGACATTATGCCGCTTACTAAAGGAGAGTTTCTCGGTGAGATTTACATTTGTATCACGGTCAAAAACTGTAAGTGTTTTTGTATCAGTAGTCCAATTGTTTCGAGATACATTTTACGGTTGCATAGCACCGCATGTTGGTACTGAAGGATGTGCTAATGAATGCCAACTAGTGCGTGGGATTATCCGTCTTATTGCGGGCAGACATATTGCCATATCCGATAGCACTGTAATGGGCAACCTTATCGATATTCCTACTGGAAATGCATATACCGATGGAGAATATGGATCCGCGAAAACTTTTTCGCCAGAAGCCTTGTTCTCTTCGCACTTCAGCAGTGGAGTAGAAATTTTACTAATAACATTTTGTGTTCACTTTTGTCTTAGCTATGCACTGACAAGTCATGTGAGCATGCGGAGGTTGTTGTATACGCAAGTGCGGCATGAGCAGTACTGCTTCTGTATGAAAGAGGTTTTTTATAATATGCGAAGGGGGAGAAGAAAAAATCATGGATAGCGTAAGCACGAAACACAGTTTTAAGAGAAGAACATTTTTTTTGATTTCTAGAATGTTTGTATTTCTGGTATTGCTGCTAGTATTAGATGATGCACGTGCTGATAAGGGTGCTGGAGCACAACAATCGGCACCGGGTTTGACTACAGGTCCTGTAACCGGCAATACTGGTGGGGTCGATACGCCTAGTAAGGTTATATGCAACGTGATAAAATTTGTGAGAGGGATAGGACTACCCATAATGACGGGAGTAATTATCGGGTCGAGTATTATGGCAATCTTTGGTAGGCTTGCGTGGCCCGCAATAGCCGCACTAGTAGTATTCACTGCAATATTCTTCGGAGCCGACAAAGTCATAGGAAAGTTCGCAGATGGAGTAGGAGGAACAACCAACAGCTGCGGGCCCTAAACCTTAGCAAATAAACGTCTACTAACACATCTTTAATAAACGTGCCAACTGTTCAGTAACAAACCCAACAGCTGGCACATATTTTTTCGAAACCCCATAAGGAAAAGGGTATACAGCCATGATCTCCCTCCTTGAGCTAGCACCAAGCTGATATGTATAACCAACATAACAACACCAACATGTATACGCTATACATCGAAAAGTATTAAAAAGTGTTTAATAGAATGGCATGCGTGATTATAACTATGTTTCCAAAGCACGGTATTTAGATAACTACAAAAACAGTACAAGCATAGCCATGATCTGGTGTAGACTTTCAGCACAGGTTCTAGGGTCCATTATTTTTGCGTGGACTGCATATGCTAGGTTAGAGATACGAATCTAATGTTCGTAATGGCACCATAATGGCAGAAGTTTCTATTTAGCAACAATTTCGTGGCGAAAATAACACCGCTCCAGGTCTGACGGAAAAATTTTTCAAAAATGAAGTACTGAGCTGTGGTTACCTACGGGGTAGAGTAGAAAGTAACTTTTGGTATGTGGATTATCAGCATATTGTCCAGTAAAACACAGTTTTATGCATTTAAAATGTCATGTAAAAACATAATAAGGGAAATAACATAAAAAAAGATACTATAATACAGATTAATCATAAATTAACCAATTATCTCATAAGATGCAGGTAAAGCCAGTTGCTCACTGGGAACAAAGAGCACTTATCGTGGGATGCAATAGCAAAATACAAGAGCAGGATTGTGCATAGCACTTTTCTGCATTCCGCGGGGTGTTGTGTCGATTCTGCGTTCGAGGTCAATGATGTTGAAATATGTTAAGTTCTTTATGAAAGTGGCGGCAGGTGTGTGCTTATTTATGTTGGCTAATCAATTTATTGTCATGCCTGCACACGCCGCGGCACCGGCTACTGGGGGTAAACTTGATGTTGCATCTCAGGTGATATGTAATGTAGTGTCGTTTGTACAAAAACTTGGGTTACCTATTATGACGGGTGTTATACTAGGCTCAAGTGTGATGGCAGTATTTGGCCGGCTTGCATGGCCAGCAATCGCTATGTTGATAGTATTTACTGCTATATTTTTTGGAGCCAGCAAACTAATAGAAAGGTTTGCCGGAGGCATAGCTGATATAGATGCTGACGGTTTTGAGTGTAAGGCAGCCAGCAAGCCCGGGGCAGCGGGGAGTGGTTCTCCGTAAGCCCATGACAACCAGCTGCAACACCAAATGTAAACTCTGATAAGAGCCTTGCATTAATGTGATAGTGACCCGGAAAAGACTGCCAGCACGTTGAGGTGCTGGCAGCGTTGCCAGTAATTTCTAGAAATCTCCTCCATACATGGTGCATAAAGAACAGAAAATATGAATTTCACGATTCCGTATACGTCAGGTGGGGTATTTCAACCCCATAACTTAAAAATTTAGTAAACATAATTTATAGATGCGAGAGTCATATTGCTATATAAAGTAAATAAATTCTTAACAGAGGTGGCTTAAATGTTTACGAAGATGTTACGCACATTTATAACAAGTGTGACGGTATTCGTGGTTCTAGTATTCTCTGGTGCATCTGCAAAAGCTAATGCTGTAACAGGGCATAGTCTTGATGGGGAAGTAGTTTCAAAAGTAATATGTAATGTTGTGGTGTTTGTTCAAAAGCTTGGGTTACCGATAATGACCGGCGTGATTCTTGGATCAAGTATTATGGCGGTATTTGGCAGACTCGCATGGCCGGCAATAGTAATGTTGGTCGTATTTACCGCAATATTTTTTGGTTCCGGAAAGTTAATAGCAAAATTTGCAGGGGGGATAGCTGAGTTAGGTGCGGAAGATTTTGATTGTCGTGTATTGGCGGGTAGGAACATATAGTTTAGTTAAGCATTTTTTATAGTTATTAACAATGGTGTTTGCATGACTAAGGTGGGTTGTACTTTTTGAGTTCACAGAATGTTAAGTGTAAGAATGTACTAGTGTTGCCTGTGCAGTGTTGTGTGCGATTTACCAGGGGCGTTTCCGGTGTCTGTTGTAGGTAATTTGATTTCTAAATTTAGTGCCAAGAGTAGTTCCGATGGTTTGGATGAGGCTCATTGTGACCAGGGTTCGGAGAAGGCAAAGTCTTCTTATGCGGAGTACGTGTCTCCTGCGTGTCACTACAACGAAGACACTCTGCTGAATAAGGGGGGAGAACTCGTACAAATAATAAAGGTTGTAGACTATGAGCGTTGTTCAGACGACGAGTCATTGCGTGATGCGATAAGGAGGAGCATCGCCAAAGTACAAGATCAAGATATTTCTTTTTGGATATACACGGTAAGGGAAAAGAAGGACTTCCGCCTCGAGTGGAAAGAGAGGGGGGATTTTTCTGATGGTCTACACAAAGTGTACAGGTCGCAGATTGACGCGAAGTACGATACCTATGCGAATACAATATATGTTGCGGTAGTTACTAAGCATCTAGATGAAAGAATGAGCGGCATAGGGGGGGCGCTGTTATTTAGCCAAGTTGTTAAAAAACATAAGAAGTATTTAGCTTCTAGAGCTGCATACTTGTCAGGCGTTTCTGCCTCAATAATGGAAGAACTTAAGGGATTTTCTGCCAGTAAATTAGGTTTATTAAAATGTAAGGGACGCAGATGGCGTTCGGAGTTGCTGGAGTTTTTGAGTTATCTAGTCACTTTTCGCCATAGAGAGTGTTATCTCGAAATGTGTGATAACTCACATACCATATCTGCAGGGTGTGATCTGCACATTGGTTTTAATGCATTTAGAATTGTTGAAGATGGAAATGCTAGGTACGGAGCAATCCTAATGGTAAAGCCGTTTATAGGCGAGCATCTCAATGCGGTAGATGAATGTTTGCAGCAAAGATGCGAGTACATAATCACCGAAGTGATAAAGTTTGTTGATGGTAAGAGGCTAAAAAACGTTTACGGTAACCAGGCAAGCTTACTAGATATAAGTGGCGATAAAACCTTAGTGGATATGGGGCACTTGAGCGGTGTCTTGCAGGTGAAGGATAGCGCGTTCGGGGATGCTTGCGAGAGGCAGGTAAGCTGCACGGTTGTTGCACAAAACTTATCTGCTTTGAAGTCTGGGGTTAATGATATGGTCGCGGCTTTTTCTTCCATTGGGGCCCTAGTAGTACGAGCGGATTTGGCTCTTGAAGACTGTTTCTGGGCTATCATGCCGGGCAACTTTAGATATGTTCTAAGGATGAAAGTAGCCCTTGTTAAGTTGGCTTGCACTTTTGCCATCTTGCATGAGTTTCCTTCTGGAGCAATGAGAGGAGGGAAGTGGCCAGAAGCTATTACCGTGTTTTTCTCTGTGTCTGACTTGCCATACTTTTTTAATTTTCATTTTAAAGGTCGAGGACACACTATGTGCCTCGGTCCGCACGATTCATCGATGGCCCAGCTGTGTAATTTTTTGCTTTCTGAATCCAGAAGGTTAGATATCAATTCTATAGTGTTTGACTACAGTGGCAAGTCGGTAATTTATTCTGCAGCCGTCGGAGGAAAATATCACAGAATTGACGATAGGCCGGATAAAGTGAGCCGTACTTTTAATCCCTTTTGTGTAGAGGACACAAAGATAAACCGCAAGACTGCAGCTAAGGTTCTTTGTAGGATGGTAAGCCCAGCGATAGCCCCGGGTGATAAGGTAACTGAGGCTGTTGATGGTGCAATAGAGAAAATCTTCTCTATGCCACTGGAAGAACGTACGCAGGACAAGATTTGTGAATGCATAAAAGGTCTCGGAGGAAAGGTAAGCAATTGGGTTGCGAAAGGTAGATTTGCCCATATTCTTCAGAACGAAAATTCGATAAGGTGGGATCCCGGGTTCGTGGCCGTTAACGCAGGTATGCTAATAGGTAAGTTGGATTGTTTGGCTGCAGTGCTCTGTTACCTATTGCATGATCTTGAAAGGAGTCTTAAGGGTGCTCCCACTATTCTGATTATGTACGAGGCCTGGACTCTGGATGCGGTTTTCTATACAGAGCAGGAGTTTGATGAATGGGTTGACCGGCTTAGCGATCTTAATGTTGTGATAGTTTTTGCCTCTGAGAACATAGGTGCCATATCTTCAAGCAGGATTATCAGGTATATAGTTAAGCACATCGACACCAGGATTTTTATGCCCAATTTCATCGTTGGTAGCAAACAGCATGGGCGCCTATACGGATTATCGCAGGAAGAAATTGATGTGATGTTGCAAATATCGCAAGGAGAGGGGCATTTTTTTCTAAAGCAAGGCAAGAAAACTGCTGTTCTGTCACTGAAGCTTCCTGAGCAGGAAAGACGCGTGTTGTTAGCAAACAGAAACACGATAAAAATAATGTACGAATCAGTGGCCGATAGCGGCAAAGATTGGTTGGAAACTTTCCATAAGAGGTGTGAAGCCCTGGAGCAACAGTAGGCTGCAGGATTCTAACGTATCTATCTAGTATTAGTGGTGGGGTAACGCTTACCGTACACTCATCGGAAAACGTCTTCTTGCATGTTAGGAGATGCTCGCTGTTTCTTGAATTTTCTAAAATTTGATAACCAAAGTTAATCATATAGTTTTTCCGTAGGAGCCTAATTTCGAGCTTCATTAGGGATTGCTTCATTCTCATCTTTTACTTCTACCGGCGCGCACTGTCATACACGAGCGATAATAAAAATTCATAGGATATAACAATAAAACCAGCTACTCGTTTTAAGATATGTTCTCCTATTTTAGGATAAGAATAGACATTTTGATTTGATATTAATATTTATTTAAGTCAATTCATGTGAACTGGTTCTATTTCGACCGAAATATACTAATAGATATGTGTTATAGGTAGTGCTGTTCGTATGTTAGTCAACGATAAAGAGTGTAGGGGCTTCTCATTTTGGGCAACATTCCTATGCATTATGTGTGCGATCGTTTTTTTTGTTATAGGCCCTATATATCAGCAGGGTGCGCATGCGGTGGGTTTGAATCCCGACCACTTTTACCCTGTGAATGGCAGGAATGATGAAGGAAGTATGTTTGCTGTACCGGAAATACTGGTTGGTCTTGTTCCGGCACTGGAGTTCAGCAAAGGGATTGAATTTTACCGTATTGAACGCTGGGAACGCGTCTGGGGTAATACAGGATACATTGTCGGCTATGTCCGCAAGGAAGCGGAAGGCGTGCATCAGATGTGCGCGTGCACTAAGTTAACTAGCATTCTTAGTCAGGAATTGATGTCAGAAATTGATACTAAGCGTGTCGAAGATGCAGACAAGATAACGAACTACGATAATCTAGATCTAGATATAAAAATTGAAAACGCGTGCAAAAATGCGAATACGTATGTTGGGTGTTTTGATATAGGATCAGTGACGCCCAGTACTCCCGTATTTCCTAAACTTTTCATACGTGAATCTCGGTTGGTGGCATTGCCAATGGAATTTTCAAAGCAGTCATACTTCGATCCAGGACTGAGAATGATGAGAAAAAGTAAGCAAAATGGGTCGGAACGTAATGAGTTTGTTGATCTTTATAGGGGGGAATATGATGGTTTTGGATCTGGGCCGAGAGGCAGGACGCGTTATGTGTGTAACGAAATGCTGTCATCTTATGCCGAAATAATATTTTCAGGCCACTACAAATTTAACTGTAATAATCTGCCAGTTGGCAATGATGATATATTTGGGCATGCTGTTGAAAGGATCAATGATGAAATATGCCTGTTTCAAAGGCAAAATGGCGCCCTTGCGCGAGACTGTGTTCCGTTTCCGTCTCTTCCCCAACCTGTCATTACCGAATCAAATAATGGCTTGAACATAAAATTTCCCAATTGTTTTGTTCGTGATGGTAAACAAAGCAAATACTGTGACTTTTCAATGATGTCCGGTGATGTGGATAAAGACTTTGGCTTTGAGGTGATAAAGCCAAAATTAAATTTGGACAAATATGATCTTGAACTTACTGCTCAATGCATGGATTCACAAGGTAAAGTGTTGCCGGGGATCACTATAAATAGTCCTAGTTGTAAGCATGTTAATAGTTCCTACGAGCAGGATCAAAATAGTAATGTGAAATGTTTTGTAACTCCAAAAGATGCACCAAGTAAGTTTTATGTGAAGCGAAACAATAGATTCTACTGGTTACAAGAATTACCGAGAGTTTTAGTAGCAAGCAGTTTTGACCATAAGACCCGTAAACACGCGCAGTGTGACGATAGTAAGTCCATGGATATTTCATTAATGAAGCAGGATGATTTGGACAAAATTTCAATTAGGGGCCGCGTATATTACTTTGATAACCCATATGGTAGCATCAAAAAGGATAATTCCGTTCTCTGTCAAGACAACATGTCATATAAGTACAGCAATGACAGGGTGTTCCTGCACGATGGAGTATGTGGTTCGGAAAGCGGTTCTGGTTTGTCTCCTGGATACTGTAAAACAAGGTATAACAGCCTGGACAATTTTGAGCATTTCTTTTTGCAAGATGACGAGAACCCTAGGGCCAACCATGTTTTTCCTTTAAATCCTATGTTCTATGGCATGTGTGTTAGTAATTTTCCAGAACATGAATATAAATATGTGGAAAAAGCAGGTGCCAATCTGGCGCAGGAGAAACACAGAAAATACATTATGGAGGTAAGCTCAAACAATGCAAAGTGTGACCTATTAAAAGTAGAACTGTGGGGAGGTGGGGAAGCAGGATTACTAACAGATACCCCTAAGCCAGGGAGACCGGGTGAGTATGTCATGGGGATATTCAAGCTTTCTCAAAAGGACAAAAAGTACCTAACTATAAAAGTTGGTAGGGGCGGTGTTGTTAATACCAGTGACAGTGTTGCCGGAATAAGCACGGAGGTATCATTTTGTGATGATGCAAGTGCGAGCAGCTGCGGTGTGCATTTAGTGGCAAAAGGAGGCGGAAATCTGGATAAGGCGGGACCCATTGTAGGGTTGAGTGACCTTGTTCATTACCGTGTTTCAGAGGGTAGATCATTGTTTCCGGGACAGGACAAAGTTCTTATACCGTATCAAGATCATAAAAAGGCTGAAGGCATCGCAGAAGCAAAAGAAGTGGGATGCGAGAGAGATAGTACTGATAAATCCACTGCGGTGAAAGTTGTGTCGCTTGGTCCATATCCAGGTGCTGGCGGATGTGCTAGGCCTGATTTGAAAATTGTTCAAGGTGGCTCACATGGTATGGTGAAAGTAACTTGTGAAAAATGGTCCGGAGATAAAGGTGCAGTAACTAATTGGGAAGCTGTTCTAAAATGTGATCAAGCAACGATGGCTGCGCTGGAACAGCTAAAAAGATATACTAGGGACAAGTCATTAAGCAATAATACAAAAAGCTTCTTTTCTGACCTATCCATACAAGAATCCTGCGCTTCTTTGGAAGCGTATCCTTTGTTTTCCAAGGAGCTTATCAGACTTTCTACATTTATAAAAAGGGCAAAAAAGACTTTTTCAAATAAAAATGCGTCCGATAGATGGATAAAATCGGAACTAGCATCGCTGGATAATGTGCTTATTAAAGAACCGAAAGTGCCACACTTTTATTCCCAAATCTCAAAGACGAAAGCTGGTGGTGGAATAAATCCCGAAAATGCTAAGGCGAGAATCTACTCCAGTTTTACCGAAATAATTCGTAGCCGCATAAACATGGTGCGTGTGCCTAAAAGAAGTGAGCTTGATAAGATATTAGAAAGGCTGTCCAATTTTTCGGGAAAACATAACCTTAATGCAAAATATTCATTTGATACTCTTAGAAACAAAAGAGTGCACGGTTATTACAAAGGTTCGCAAACAGTATTGAGTTTCTTCAGAGATATTGATGAGCGTGTGAATAACATTGGCAGCCCCAAGTATGTGATGAAAAGTGAGGATGAAGCACGAAACTTTATTGAGGCAAAAGTAGGCGAATTCAAGAATATAATGCAATTACGCAAGTCGACATTGGCATTGTACGAAAGGCTTTATGCTAACGCTATTTACAAGAAAACCAATGCTCATCGTGGTCCGGAAACAATTGACGTTGTTGGCGGTGACTTTAGAGCATTTATGAGGAAGCTGGTAGCAGTTGAGGCGAGAAATTCAGATGCTCTTTTGAAGGCATTAAAGCGAATAGCTGAGCAAGCAGAAGAAGATAGGATTTCTTTCAAGGACGTATTTATCAAGATTGCTAATAAAAAGTTTGCAGACAATGTAGTTAGATTTTCCGACTTTGAGCGGGAGATTATTGCAGTAGAACCCGATGTAAGTGCTGGGAAGAATTTTTACGTAGTTAAAAAAACGGATGATTTTGAAGAAGAAACCGTGAAATCCACGCAGCTTGAGGTTAATACATGGATAGATCATAAGGTTGGTACATTAAAGCAGATCATTGAGCAGCACCCCACAATCGTACAGGAATACGTCAATGCGCGATATCCTGGCATTGCTTCAGTCGGCAGTGTTCATAAAGAAGAGCTTTTAAAGGCTTACAGAGAGCTTTTGAAGAGCCGAAGTTTTATGGTGGACGAAGAAATATTGAATATCCTCAAAGAGTTTCAACAGTATTCTAAAGATGCACATCTTTCTGGCCCAACTGCGGGGGTTTTCGAGGAACTGTGCGCACCAAGGACGGTAGAGCGAATCTCGTCTAATAAGAGGTTGTACAGGCTAATAAAATTTGTAAGGGATGTAAAGCACGAGGGTAAGGGATTTAACACTGCTGATAGAAATGCACCGGAAGCCCAAAGGTTTTGGAGTGTTATAAGGGCGATGGAGTCTCAAGAAGGGGAAATACTTTTGGGGTACTCTGACAGAGCTAAGCAGGTTACATTGAAAAATGCGTTTTCAGAATTACTAGACAATATTGCTGCTGTAAAAATAGAAAAACAAATCGATGGAGAATACGTTCTTGCTGAACTGAACAAGGTGCTTGGCGCTATGTCACAGCGAGGCAAGAGTTATGATCCTCTACTGAAGCTTTTTTGGGATCAGGGGTCACGTGTTACTATGAAGAGATCAAACTGTTTCTCTGTGGGGATCTATAACTTTGTGTTGGGATTGCGAACTATTCTTAAACACAGTACCAGGGAGTACTTTCCTGGTTTCATTGTGCAAAACATTAAGGAGAGCATTCTATTTGATATTAAAGAGTGCATCAAAAATAATGTTGTTCTTCTGGAGGATGCTCTTAACGAGCAAATCACCAAGAAAAGGGGTGAAGCAGGAATGCTTGAGTTTGTTGATAGTGTTATGGGAGGCACTATCGAACATGCGTTAAATATGCGTACCCAGCCGAAAACCGCAAAAGAACTTAGATTACAAATGGAAAAAGTACTTGAATTTTTGTATCACAAAAAAAGCCCCGAGTTACATATAATCGCGGTTGCTGGGGACGAAGTTTTTCTGGAGAATGTGAACTTACAATGGCAGGGTGTTATAGAAACATTGGCTAATGTTGCAGAAGGACCCGAGGAAAATTTTGTGGATGATTCTACACGCAGGACATACATAGGGGAAATACTCAACAGTATGGAAAGTGCCTTAAAGAGCAGTGAGGAGCACGAAAAAACTCTACAAAAGCTGTATGCACTGCAACAAACACGTCCTGAGCTATTGGTGTATCCAAGGGGTAAGGATTTCGCTACAAAGGAAAGACTTGAATTGCGAGCAAAACATGTGCAAGCATTCATGCTCAGCTCAAGACCCATAGCGAAAAAAGGGGGGAAAAATGCTCCAAGTCCTCTTCAAGGCCCACTGGCAAGATTCTTGAGTTTTAAACATATTGTCGACAATGGCCCACATGTTACTAGAGAGGAACAACTGCTGAGGGTCGTTGATCGTATGTTAGCATATTCTGCAAAGCGCAATCTACGAATTGATTATGCTGTAAAGATTATGAGAAATCCGGAATTTCTACGGATCATAAAAGGGACGGAGTTCGCGCGATTTATGCACAATGAATTGTTGCCGTTTTTGGAAAGGGAAAATATAGATCCGCACCAACGTCAAAGAAAGGCGTTTTCTCTAATGGAGACTGTTCGTACTATGCTTGAGCGAAAAGAGAATTTCCTATGGTTGAGAAATTATGCTTGGTTTTATACGAAAAATGCTCCGCTTACGGTAACAGACGATCTTGATAGAGTGGGGAAACTTGCGCTTGGCATGTCGGAGGACAACATTCCGTTTGGACCTACTATGGCTGTTTATCACATGTTTTACGTGCTATTAACAAAATAGTGTTTCAGGGGGGGGGATTAGAAGGAGTTACATCAATTTGCCGGATAAATGGCAAGCATAATTTATGCATGTGATACAGTGTAAAGTGCAAAAATTGTTCGCGCTATGGTACGGATGCACACCTCTTATGTACATAAGCTGGGGTGGGCTTGAGTAGTGTCATATGAGGCGCGCATGTTACTACTAATACTTTTGTTTCAAAAACGGCGTTGGTAAGTAAATAAAATGCGCTAAGCAACCGTGTAAATAGATAGTAATTAGGCAATTTTTAAGCATGGTAAGTTACCCTGCAGGTGCACTTTTCGCGGGTAATTGTTATGCGCATTTGCGTAGTTGCGGTTGTATTTGTGCTAGCTATGTTTATGTTAGTGAGTACATACGCTGCGCACGGCAGTGCCGGTAGTTCATCAGTGGATGGTCAACAAGAATGCAAGGCATGGTATCAACATGTACTTAAGGGCCACCAGATGGAAGTAGGGTTTCAAGAGGACGACGACGATGAATTGCGACTGAAAGTATGTGGGGCATGGCCGGGTTGCACATCTTGTGTGGAGATGTCTGAAGGGGATTGTCGCTACGTTTTTCCCACAAATGTCATGGTATATTCCGAAAATCAACAAGGGATAGATAAGATATGTGCGTGTCAAGTGCTGGGATGTCAACTGCCCTGGGATCCGGGCAAATGGGGGAGAAAATGTGCAGTTCCCCTGGGATGTTATTCTAAGGAGTCACGCATCCGAGAAACAGAATTTCCTTCTTCTCTTTGTGGAAGTAAAAAAGGTAACAAGCGGATCAAATTTGGTCCTCTGGCTTTTACGCATCAGACACACAGTCAGCCAGGTGTTGCCATTATCATGTACGAGGGAGATAAAATCGTAGATCGAAAGTATATGCTATATCCACGGGTTATGGGACATAGAGCGGATGATGATATAGGGAAGGATCTACGCGAAGCAGCAAATGCAGCGCACATGCCGACCACTCTGAGTTTGTTTAACCCTTCTCAGGATTACGAAAAACATGTTGAACAATTACGGGTTGATAATAATGAGTATCAATTGCAAATGTATCGTAGGGGTGACACAGTATGTATTCGGGACTATGGGTTGGGAAAAAGGAAGAGAAAAATTGCTCCTGTGGTTGAGAGATGCTTTCCAATACCTGATGCTCCCATACCTGTTCTTTACGCTCATAGTGGTGAAGTAAATGTGGTTTCTTTACACACATACATAGAGAAAAAGTGGCGATTGACACAGGGCGGCGCAGGAGCTCTGAATGGCTTGAGACAAAGAGTAACACCACCAGGAACGCTGTTGCAGGAAATAAGAGTGGAATGTGATAGTACAGTAAACAGTCCAATGCGTTCTATGCATCCAACAGTTGTAAGTGTTGTGGAGGGGCGCGAATATGATGAAAAACATAAAGCGCAATGTGGGCTAATGCTAAGTAGAACAATAGCGATGCAATCAGACGGGATGGAAATAAACCCAGCAAAAATTACCAGATATCCGTTGATGCGAAAATTGCAAAATAACGGATGGACAACTAAAGGGTTAGGCCAATGTGACGGCGTATGTTGGTATTTTTCTGACTTTTGTAACAGCTGTCTATCGGTAGCAGAGTGGGAGGAGGTGAGAAGAGCACGTTCGCTGTCAGGCGGTACTGCCAACGTTAATAAGTATGGAGGAATATATAGGTTTCCGGGTTATGCTGTTGGTAGTGCAGCAGATTTTGGTAATAATGTAGGACTTGAATCCTCAAAGCGAATTATAGAAGGCGGCACTTTTTATGGTGACTTGGGGAAATATACATGTAGATTTGCTGTTTCACACGGCAAAGCAAAAAATTATGATATATCTAACCCTCGCTGTGAGTATATGGACAAAATAAAGGTATACGAGCGGAGTATCAGACGATACGGAGAAGACATTAACGCCCAATCAGTCCTTTGTCCTTTTGGTATCTTGAATGTCGATGATCAGGAATACGAAGTTTTAAACGCGGCATATTGCGAACCTGAAAAATACTGTGAGTTTAGTATAGAAGGTATCAACAGTGGCCATAGGGGTCTGTTTGGTATTGGGGGTAATGATACGTCACAATCGTCGGAAGAATTGCCAATGATGAAATATGTTCGGATCAGGGTAAAAAAGAAGCCTAAGTCTCTGAGGCGCTATGCAATAGTGAGTAGTAATGGCACAAGAAAGCGCATAAGGTGCGATGACAGGTACTCAGTCGATCTGTACACGGTAAGTCAGGAAGTATTGAATAATTCTAAGGTCAGCGGTAACAGGTTTGAATTTCCTCGTGAGTATTTGGGGCATAGTGTGAGTGACGATAGCAAAGATCCCTGCCGCAGTACGCGGTCCAAGATAGTGTACTATTACGAACATGGAGGCTTCGTAGCGGGGGAAGAGGCTCTAAAGAAGTGCGGGAATCCTGTTGTGGAGTACTATGCGCCGCACGAGAAAGTAGTAGGTTGCGAATATGACTACGTCCGAGCCGACAATTATAAACCATTCCTTCAAGGATTAAACGGTGCAGATACTCTGTCCGTTGTACCACTTAGCAAATACGAGCAGGGTATATGTATTGATAATTTCGAAAAAACTTGGTTTTGGCCTACATATTTGGGAGCCAACCAAATCCGAGGTCTGGGTAGTAATGTGACCTTTAAAGACAGAGCACAGAAAGAGTGTTGTTTTTGGGAAAATGCATCTTTGGGTTCTGTTACAATGGGTCGAGACCGTGTTATTGTGCATAGTCAGCAAAGCGATACCCGTTCGCGGTATGAGTACGCTTATAATCCGAAGAGTGACGCTGCTGAACTATGTACATTGTATAGGATTGAGATGTGGGGAGGTGGCGAAGCTGCTACCCTAACACCTGAAGGCCGTAAACGGTCTGGAAGACCAGGGCAATATGTGATGTTAGTTCTGGATTTAAGTAGTCTGAGTGCAACAGGCCATACAGCTGAGAGTGGTGTACAGGTGGAGGCGACGAACGGTGTGTGTCGTGAAGACAGTGTACCTGCAGACGTGGTGTGTATTAGGAAAAAAGTTGAGACAAGCAACGCACAACACTTCTTTGTAATGAAAATTGGTAGAGGAGGGAACGAGAAAGCGCCTCGGAATATGTTGGGCAAAGGCACCGACACGGTTCTTAGATTGTGCAAGCATGGTGCAAGCAGAGTAAGAACAGTTGCTCCTCAATGGCAATATGGAGATTCCAGAAAGAAGAAGCGGGTTGTAAGATGGCAAAGGTGCGGAACACAAGGTGAGAGCTGCAGAAGTAGTTTCTATGAGTTATTGCTCGACGATGATTGCTACGAAATTGCGAGAGCTGTGGGTGGGGGGAGTGAGAAAGTGAGAAAGCCCGGCTATACCATGGCTAAAAACATTATGGTTTATTACAGAACAATCTATGGTGATGTTCTAGCGCATGATGATGCGGCGATTGGTCTTCTCGAAAGTCACAATGCAATGTTCACTAAATTTTCGCTAGAAATGAACCTAAAGGAAGAAAACGATAAAGCACCAGATGATCCTATATTGAGAATTGTTAACGACAGGAGATACTTTGAAGGACGCAGCCTTCCAAGGCAATTTTGTCGATGGAAAAGACACCGTAATGACGGAAGGGACAGTAAATATGCACTAATTCCAGGAATGGGGGGATGCTGGAAAAGTGCTGCTAATGTAATAAGCAACGGGGATAGAGATGAGCCAGGTGTGGGTGAAGATGGTGCGGTGATGATAACGTGTGAGCGCTGGGAAAAGGCGGAAAATTAACGAGCGTGAGAAATAATGGTACAAGTTGTGCCCATGCCAGCTATCAAGATGGGTTTGGTTCCAATACGGGGTACGGCTCAAGGGTCGTACGCACACGCCTGGTGAACCACCTCAGCTGTTGTTGGGGATCATTGCTGTGTTCTATCAAAAGATACAAAAGCCACCACCGAACGCTAGTACATCAATGTGTTGATATGCCCCATCTTTCTTCTTGCACGGGGCAGCTTTCCGTATAGAGAAATACTATTTCGGGGGTCTTCATATATTTCGCTGTTAAGGATGTTATCACCAAAGATGTTCTGCATCATACACGGAGAGGTCATATGTACTTTTCTGAGTGGTAACCCACAAGCTATACGCACTAACTGTTCGAACTGACTCACATTGCAAGCATCTATACTCCAGTGCCCAGAGTTATGAGGGCGTGGAGCTATTTCATTTACCAGTAGCCTATTATCGCCGGTAACAAAGAACTCTATTGCGAGTATGCCTACCAGCTCTAAGGAGATTGCTACGGATAAGGCAACTTTTTGTATCTGTAGTTCCATAGATCTAGAAATACCAGCAGGCGCGACGGAACTATACAACACGCCATCGACATGTGTATTTTTTGCTATTGGGAAAAATTCATGATAGCCATTACCATCTACAGCCACTATGATTGACAGCTCTTCTCTGATGTCTACCAACTTCTCTAAGACATAGCACTGGTCATGGGTAATGTGGGACAGTATCTCGGTGTCTTTAGGGTCTTTCAATATATACTGCCCTTTTCCGTCATATCCAGATTCTGCTGTTTTAAGCACAGAAGGGTAACCAATAACTTGCAGTGCACTTTGCAACTCTGCTGGGCTTGATACAGTAGCGAAGTCAGCTACGGCCCAACCCAGGGATTTTATGTGCTCTTTTTCCCGTATTCTGTTTTGTGCAATATACAAAGCCCTCCTGCCAGGACAAACCCTAACTGTTTGTTGAATTTCTTCCATGAAAGATATGGGTATGTTCTCGAACTCCACTATTGCTACATCTACGCACGATGCAAATTCCTGCAGAGTTTTGTTGTTACTAAAGCTTCCCACAACAGAAAAATTAGTCACACATACAGCGGGGTCGAGCTCACTTTCTGCATATACGCATGTTCTGTAGCCGAGCTTGGCAGCGGCAGCAACAAGCATTCTGCCCAATTGACCCCCGCCAATAATTCCTACACACGGGCCAAATTGGTTTTTATGTGAGCGACGTGTTTGCATGTGATAGAAATTGATGTAAAGAAGAAAAGCAACTATAATGAATTATAGAGCCAGTGCGTTCGTTCTGCAATTACGAACTGAAGCATTATGGCTGTTTTTTGCAAGGTGCGGGCATTATGTATGGGGGTGCAGTGCTATGGTGGTGCTGGAAAGAGGCAGTATGACTGGGCTTATAGAGGTAGAGGTAACCCCGAGTTATTTGGAGGAACACTCCATGCCGCACGAGAACTGCTACATATGGCTGTATAGTGTAAGGATAAACAACAAGAGTGACTCCACAGTCCAGCTTCTTAAGCGTAACTGGAAGATAATTGATTCCAAAGGTATAGTAAACGAGGTAAGTGGGGCAGGGGTAGCCGGTAGTCAACCAGTGCTCAGGCCAGGGGCGTTTTTCGAATACACTAGCGGTACATGTCTTAACACCCCGTCAGGTGTCATGAATGGATGGTATCAGTTCGTTGATGAGGATCGGGCGCAGGTTTTTTACGTCGACGTTCCAGCGTTCTCACTGGATAGTCCCTATGACAGTTTACGTCTCAACTGACAAGTTGTTCAACCAGCATTGCAATGGTTTTTGTAGTTTTGTTACGCGTAGACGCAGCGTGGTTGTGTTTGAGGCGTTGATGGTGGGATCGACATCGGCCCTGGGCGCTAACAACGCTATAAGTGAC
>JBGCXB010000022.1:0-14895 GCA_048496795.1 Aaplasma endosymbiont of Hyalomma asiaticum
CAACTTCAGAACAGGTTGAGATTAGTTTGAATATTGCTAAGGGTGCTTTTGGACGTACATACAAAACAGCATCTCAAACAAACAGTGCTTCACAAGCTGCATAATTAAACTAATACTTGACTTTAAGTTTTCGGAATAAATTACTGTAATTGCTCAATAATTTTGGAGCAAATATCACAATACAAAGCACGTATTGCTCTTCTTGTACTACAGGTGATACGCTGTGTTAGTACTCTCTTATAATCGCTCGCATCTTCGCAGATCTTGCCCTGCTGTTCGCCCTTATCTCCTCTTCTGAAGGTCTGATAACTTTTCTGTTCAATAACCTGAATCTCCCACTAGAACATAGAGAACTAAACTCCTGTTTCACTATTCTATCTTCTAAGGAATGAAAGGAAGTAACTACAATCTTTCCGCCTATATTCAAAATCCTAGATGCAGCTATAAGGCCTGCTTTTAACTCTGTAAGCTCATCGTTTACCCATATTCTTATGGCCTGAAAAGTTCGTGTTGCGGGGTCAATGGGATGGGCCTTGCTTCGAGGAACAACGGATCTAACAATATTTGCCAGATCGCGTGTGCTGTTTATTTTGCTCCGGGAACTAGCAATTGCTCTTGCAACTCTTCTAGATAACCTTTCACCTCCATAGTAAAAAATGACATCTGCCATGTCTTTCTCCGGTAAAGAGCGCACAAACATCTCGGCACTTCTCTCTGTTACCGACTGCCCCATTCTCATATCTAACGGACCATCATGCATAAACGAAAACCCCCTATCCGGTGCTCCTAGCTGCATGCTTGAAACACCAACATCGAATACTATTCCGTCAATATTTTCAATACCTAATGAAAACACCACTGCTTCTTGTAATTTGCTGAATCTGCAAACACAAAATCTGACTCTGCCAGGAAATTCATCGTGTAAAGTCTTGTAAAACCACTCAACAGTGGAATCCTGATCCATACCTAAAACACTGCATTTTGCACTCTCTAGTATTCCTTTGCTGTAGCCGCCTCCCCCAAAAGTAGCATCAACATATATTGATCCTTCTTTAGGGGATAACAACTCCAGCATTTCTTTAAGCATGACAGGTTCGTGGGTATTCATTAAGTACTTTTTGGATCGAGATTGTCCGGGGATTGTACACACATTTTTATTACATGGCCACATAGTCAATGTGATATAGAAGCGGTCTTTTATTGTTCAAGACAAAAACAAAACATTGATGTGTTGCTCAAAATTACCTAACCATAAACATATTTAGTTATACTCAAACAAAACCGAGGCGTTTCGTTTTTTCAAATGAACACAGTGTACCAGGCCGAGTGTATCTAAAAAATAAAAAGACTCGGGTATGATATATGAAATCATCTAGGGTATCATCCGTACAATCACTAAACGTGCTGTTAGAACAAGGAGAAGGGCACGTTCCGCCACTATATATGCTTATAAGGACACATCAAGCAGGTTCATTCTCGTTGCGTCAATACGCTTCAGAACTTAGATGACAAAGTACGTAACAAGGAACAAATCTAGCTTGTAACTTATACTGTAAATGAAGCGGTGTGTTCTATTTGTGACACAGATCATAAGCCTTAACGCTAAAATAGACCAAATAAACACAAAACTATGTTTAAGAGGAATTCAAACTGTTTGTGCATTTTGCTTATCGGCTGGAGAGTTCTACCCAGATTCGTTCACAAAGATGGAAAATATACTTTTCTGATCGCTATGTGTTTCGGATTTGTTTTCACATCACCGTAGAACACAATACAATTGTCATATGCAATGACTGAATAATAAATAAATTCATGTATAATAAGAGGATGTTATAGCACTGTTCTATAATAACACTTTAAGTTATCCTTGAAGACAGCTACGGCGACTAAAGTACAGTCCAACTTGCTGATTCTGTCATATCTAGGCGGTCCGCCGTACGGCAGCACACATACCGCATGCATTGCCACTTATATCGAGGGACAAATACGAGGCGCAGAAAGCCTAAGAATATATCGTCTTATCTGTAATAACCGCATCTAATTTTTGATCATGCTCGTTTACAGGGATATGATCACACAGCTGTATTTCATATGCGACCCCTATAAACTTGCTCTCGCGGTTGTTCTTTCGTAGAAAGTTGATCGTACGGTCATAATACCCACCCCCAAAACCTAGCCTACTTAGCGCTACATCGAATGCCACCAATGGAACAATCACTATACTAGGAATAGCGTCTATTTCCCCCAGTAAATTGGGGCATTCCTCCCACTTTCTGAATGTTAGAAGTATGCTATCTTCTTTTACTATTGGCACCAGGACCACAGCAGATGTACTGCCTATATACCTCATAAGAGGAAACACATCTATTTCCCCATCCATAGGAACGTATCCTGATACAATTTTCCCCGATAATGAATATAAAGAAAAAAAACTAATAAAATTCTTTTTCAACGCTTCGGCTGCCTCATTTTTATAGGGCGCCCCCTTTCTAAGTGCCCTGTAGTGTCTTCTCAAGCTATCTTTTTCTTCTTTCAACTTTATCTCGGAATCAGAAGCCAACCTTTTTGTATCCACGCTTCATATCACAACACAACCGTAATGTAAAAATTACCGGGAAAAACAGACAGATAAAAAAGAAATTTTTATATCTCAATTTTATTATACCATCTTCCCTGCAATCAATGGCACGGTGGCAGCTCGTAACACATCATCCGGCTCAAACGTCCTTCTATCTATAATAGTCAACTAATTTTCACGTGTTGTAAATCAGATACAAGCAACATGTCTCAATAAATGCATTGTCGTTCTCAAAAACAGAAACTCTCATGTATATGTGGTTGAAGGTCAAGTTCAGAACGCAGAAAACCTGAATTCATAGTGCACCATAACCATCTCTTTTCCGTTGGCAGAATAGTTTAAAATACAATTCCAAGGTTGATGAATAAAAGAAAAAAACAATACCACCCGGGTAAATACGAAGTAGCTTTCTCACAGGAAACTTTATTAAAGAAGCACAAATAAAATAATGGGCTCCTCAGTACAATAATGATGGAAAAAAACGAACGTGATGCTAGTAAACGAAAAAAATTTAATTACCGACCATACAAAAACTATCATTCTCAAATCAAGTACGCCCCCACCCACCAAAGCAATTCAAAGCATCGTGTATAAGGAAGATGAAACTGCACAAGTACTGGGTCCTCGTAAAGATCACCAATAAACATCTGAAATTATATTTCGCCAAGTCTGCAAAAAGTATTTGTTGCTCCCTCGTGTCCTTCATGATGAGCAATAATCCGCATCGAAAAAAACCTATATGAGTACACTGTTGCGTAGATACGCCCCGTGGGTGCATGCGTTTTTTAAGTCTTTCTGTTATACTGCTCGTTATGTGTTAACTACAAGTTGCTTAGCAAGCCCCTGCTATCCAAATTACGATGCTAATCGCATTCATATTCAAATCGCGTAGGCTATTCTGCTATTCAATTTGCTTAACCTACACAATAACATGAAACATACAACTATCTTAAGTACCATTTCCATTGATACGCAGAAACAGCTATAAAAACGTAACACGACAAACGGAGGGGCTGTCACATGTGTGGATAAACACGAGAATAGTGCACAAAGTATCGAAATTCGTACTTGCCCTCGCCCATGTAAATAATGCAAAAGCACATCAACAATACGAAGACCCGTATGTATAACGCAGGCAGACTAGGCCCATAAGAACAGAAAAAGGCCATAGCGGCTACTAGAACCTGACCTAGCACAACGGGAAAAGGCTACCAAAGTCACAATACACAGAAACACAAGTCGGGGTGGAGAGATTTGAACTCCCGACCCCTTGGTCCCAAACCAAGTGCGCTACCAAGCTACGCCACACCCCGAATTCCGGCCATGGTAAATCATATAAGTTCGGGTGTCAACATCTCTACCAAGAGCAAAAATAACATTCTATGTTTGCTAATTTTTCAATACTATTTACACCACATAGTGCCCTGCACAGATATACTAGAATATGAGCATTTTTTCTTACATGGCCTCTACGACTAAGTTTCAATAATGGCAAAGATATATCTTAACTATGGAGCGTAAATTCCTTACTATAGAGTGTGTGTTTAGGCTAGCTTTAGGTATATCATAGTTAAGGTAAAAACTGCTAAAGGTCGGACGGTTTCCTCTACAAACTGGATCCGTAGACAGGTCAATGATCGTTATGTTCTCCTGGCAAAAAAGGAAGGCTATAGGTCGAGGTCTGCATATAAATTGCTGGATATAAATGAAAAGTTTAAGCTCCTAGAGCGTGGGATGTCTGTGCTAGATCTTGGCTCTTTTCCAGGTGGGTGGGTACAGGTTGCTGTACAAAAGACATCTACTTCTGCTGACAACTCACAAATGATAGTGGCCGTTGACATACAGAAGATGGAATATGTTCCCGATGTTACCTTTCTGCAGTATAATATAGAGTCCGAAATCGACTTGCTTCGTGCAAAGTTGAACGGAAAGAAGTTTGATGTGGTCTTATCTGATATGGCACCATCAGCCTGCGGTCATAGACAAGTTGACCATGCAAACATCATAAACTTGTGCGAAAAAGCTAGAGATATTGCTGTTGAGTACTTAAAGCCGGGTGGGAGCTTTGTGACCAAAATTTTGCAAGGAGAATATGAAAAGGAGTTTTTTCAGTCTTTGACGAGCCACTTCAGTAAAGTATCATACTGCAAACCTAAATCTAGCAGAAGTGGGTCAACAGAAATGTACATAGTTGCCATCAAGTTTAGAAATAATTCACATCCGGCGGTCTGAATTCTAATTGCGTCTCATGCTAACAACGGACCCCATTCCTGGTAGCAGTTAGCTGCGCAGTGCGAATATTGAAGCGTGAGCGTATAGTCACGGGACGTTGCATTTATCAAACCTGGTTGCGATGTGTGTTTTCTGTCTCTTTCCTGAAGTAAGCAAACTGATAATTGCATTTGAACGTGCGCCGTTTTTCGAAGTTGATCATCGTTTAGCTATAGAAAACCGAATTTTTTACGAGTTACCACTCGAGTAGATTTTGTCATATCCGCCAGAAACAGTCCCCCTTAACTCCACGTCTGGTTTGGCAAATTTACCCCGAAGGATTTCTGCTGAAGACTACTTTATTCTTTTATGATGTTCTCCCTAGGTTTCGCAAAGGCCCGACAGCTTACTAAAACGGCAAAAATGTTACCACAACTCAAAATCCTTATCACCATAGACAAAATCATTATTAATCGTCTTAACAATTAAGCTGATGAGAACAATCGCGATTCACGTATAATAGCTTTCATCACTGCGAGGCACTCCCCAATTCCCTCGCAGCAGTTTGTACAAGAAGTTAACCGTTCGTTAAGGCTACATGGTGCCTGTGCTAAGTGCAAGAAAATTTAAAAAATAAAAGAATTCTTTTATTTTTTAAAAAAGTGTTGTACTCAGATATAGCTGTACTTATGTGGTGTATTGTTGTAGCCATAAAAGTGAGATGCATGTCTGCGCGTTTTGGGAGTTTTGACAAACCGGTATGTGCGTGGCTTTGACGTAATGGTAGAGAGTTCCTTAATCTTCTCCCTTACTTTGTAGCCTTTTTCCACGCTTTCCGACAAGGATCAAGGTAATTTGAGTTGGTGGTTTGGCTTTCTCTGCTGTTGACAAATAATCCACGACCAATTGCTGATCAAGATGGCTTGCGTTTTGGAGTATCAGCAAAAATTAAATACACCTGTCAGTTGCCAAAAATGTGGAGGTAAAATGTCAAAGAAAAACAAACTTAAGAATAGAGGTTCTGATGTTCTCAAAAAACATACAACAAAAAAAGAAGAATGTCCTGATGAGGGCGTAGAAAAAAAAGTGGAACATGAAATTTCTGATTTTCCTATATATCAGGAAGGTAACATAGATGAGGAACTAATGCTAAAGTCAAATATTAATTTTTTATTTATACAAAAAGAAAAAATCGCATCAATTATAGCAGCGGTAAAAGAGGTTGAGTCTGCAATGAGTGGTGCAATAGCCGAAGCGAAGAAATCTGGATATGAAGCATTAAACGCAGAAAACTTTGCGTTAATACATGAAAAACCACTAGAAAAAATAGAAGGGTCTGGGGAGAAAGAGAAAACTTCACTCCTATCGGTAATTGAATCAATACAAGTAATGCAAAAAGCTGTAGAGCTTATGCAAGAATTAGAAAAAGGAAAGTGCAATGGGCACAGCGAAAAAATATTAAAATCTTTACGAACAGCTGCTCTAGTTATGAGTAGCGACGACGAGTGCAAATTCTCCGTGGCACCCGTCGAAATACAAATGCAGGAAGGAAGTCACACAATAGTGGACAGTGAGATATCGAAACATATTCAAGAAATTACAGAAATAGTTGATGAAGAAATTCAAGAGATTAGTAAAGCAATAATAGGGAATATAGATGCAGAAAAACCTGAGATCTCTATAGAAAAAGCAAAGGTTATATCGGAAAGATTGGATTCGGCAGTAAAAAAAATAATGACAACTGGAGCTGCGTTTAAAAAAGCGCTTGACGAAGAGAAAAAAGCAGATCAAGAAGAACAAGAAGTGTTCCTATCCGCTGCGTTCTCTAATTGCACAACCGAAGAAAAGCCGCTCGAACCCCAGGGGACAATAACTGCAGCTAATAAGGAGGAAAATTCGGAGGGAGCGTCTGCTGCGCATCAACTTCATTCACTTAGTAACCAAACTTCTAATGAAGGAGATCAAGAAGGAAGAGTACAGCATGAGTTTGCGCCTAAACTCGGAACTACAGAAGTAGCCGCTAAAGAACTAGCTGAATCACATTCAGGTGAAGATAGGCAACAAAAAGACGCTGCGGTACTGGTTCCAGCTGTTGAAGCACAAGAGGGGGCAGCATCTGAATCTAGTAATGAGGTTTCCGGAGAACACAGTTCCTCACAAAGGGCTGCAGAAACTCGTGGTGCAGATGGTAGTGCAAACCCACAAGGGTCACCACACCTGCTAGAGCCTAAGACAAACGAGCAAGATGTAACACGCATGTCACAGGATAATAATGTGCATAGCGATGGCAAGCAAGATAAAGACACGGCAGCCCCGCGGTCAGGACATGAGGCCATATCTAATATAGATGATGCGGAACAAAAAACAAAAAAGCATCTCGCTACAGCCCCCCAAAACAGTTCTGCTATAGAAAAAGACAGTGCTTCTCACCAGGTGCCTGCAGCATGCGGTGCTTCTACCCTTGTATCTGTGGCAACCCGTGCCAATGCCCCAGAATGTAGCGCCGGTATTGGTACAAAGAAAAGCATCACTAATTCGGAGAAGACTCAGATGACCCGCGGTGCCTCTCATCGTGTCTTTAGTGACAGTAATGTGCGGAAAATCCTAAACACTACGCGCCGCTCAGAAAGACCTGACGGCAGTACTACCGCAGACAAGGGAGAAGTTATTGATGCTACAAAAAGCAGTGAAAATAAAGCAGTAAAGTTCGCTCTTTATTCTAACCATACCTGTCAAGTAATATCAGCAGTTGTTTGGCTCCTGACTTTTATGTACTTCTTCATTCTGACAATAAATACTTGCTGCATTCTTGCCCTGGGAAGCGGCTTCATTTCTATTGCGCCAAGTATCATACAATTTTCGTGCAACTGGATTATGCTTGTATCTGCAGCGAATTCACTGCTTCTTACTTTCGTTGATGGAACCACAAGAGCAGCGGCTCTCGGAGAAAATTTACACATAACTTGTACAAAGGTTTCATACGCTAGCAGAGGGGCAACGCTTGCAGTATGTATGTCACTCTGTTGCGCCCTCTTTGCCTATGGAGAGTATTTTGTCACTGCACCTACCAAGAGTGTAGGGTTAAGTTTCACTACTTCCGTACCGTGCATTGCTGTTTGTCTGCTGTTATGTTCAGTGATTGCCTTGGGCTTATTTTCACAAAGTGCTGGGAATTTTTTAACTAATACAGCATACAGAAACCTAGAAGGCCAGTTGTCCGCCACTATGGCTTGTGACCAAGCAAAAGAACAGGTTTTTACAGATCAGAAAACTGCTTCTGTATTTCCTGACACTGTATTACAGGCTGCACCTGCATCTACTATTGCGTGTTCAGAAAATGATGCCTCAGTTCGAGTAGAAGCAGCTACGAGCTTTGTCCGCAAAAAGTAGAATACTTCAGGTCCAGGAGACCACATTTACATGTCTGGTCTCCTGGTACTGTATGTGTGTTCTATTGTTCCGGATGATTATAAAAGAGTTAAATCATGACTCCGGCTACTAACATGCAGTATTAGCGCTAATGTCTACCATGCTTTTTCTAAAATATCACCCCAACAGCAACTTGTACGTCAAGTTATCTTCAATCACCAGCACTAGATGTAACTCTCAAGAATGTAGCATCACTCCGATACAAGAAGTGTATAACACACTTCTCTGTACACTGAATAATAAAGTTAATTCTTAATGCATCTCTTTTCTCCCATTTTTTATCTCCAACTAAAAACCTCAATCCTTACTGCTAAATAAAAATCAGTATTTCATATGCAACTCACTGCTAAGAAACTACTTACGGTGGCAAGGTATTCAACACCATAATTATTTAATTAGTATGATCGTTTCGTACCAACCCTTCGTCTTAGTTCTACTACATAGGAACAAAATTTTTCACTTGTGTGTGATAAACACAACGTTTCATAAATCCACTGTGGAACCGTAACAAAGCGTGACTATACCAGAATGCTAAGTACTGCTGCTGTGATCACCTTTGCAGCGTCCTTTATTTAGTACACCTCTTATTGCTCGTAAATGCCACACAAAACATGCACGATGTATGGCAGACTACAGTAAAGCACCCAAAATTAGAATATGATTTTTCAGGACAAATATTAGGTTTTTAAAACCCCAATACCCCCGTACTACTCCTTTAGTCTTTCCTGCCTAAGCATTGCTAGAACTCCCCTGGGTTAAATCTTCATCATGAAGCTACATACACCGGTTGTTTAGCACACTAAAGCACATACTAGAAATGACAGCAGTATATACCACCCATTATCTGCAAACAGAATAAATGTTAATCAGAAACGCAGACCTTATTACTAAGTAATAGACAGTGTGCCACGTGTTACTATAGATCTTTTCTTAACCGGTAAGCAATCCATTATGATCTTAGCCCTCATGTAGATGCATTTGACTAGACTAGAACACACAACCTGACCTAGCTTTTAGCTATCTCTTGTAAATTAACGGCACAAGACAATCTGCGTTCGTTAGAGAGAAATTTTCTACGATAATTCTGTAGCTTCCTAAACAGCAAAATTCTTCACCATCAGTGCAGTGTATTAAACTACACGAGGTTATTTAGATAAAGAAATACTTATACAACATGATAACTACCACTCCAGATTTTTGCGAAATGCTTGCGGCTTAGTGTCGCTACGCATACCCTGCCCGTTTGAGTTCATTCGCTCTATACAAAATAAAAGTTGTATTTATGCCTCAAATAATGGTAAATTGCTTGTATGGGTGTGCCGCCTTATCATGCTTGTTGTCCCCTCCTTAATGTTATTGGTTTGGTTCTCTAGTTTATAGTTGTTTTAGGTATTGGTGCGTTGCTTTGTTTAGAGATTTGTATGTTACTGCAATTAAGGCAGTGCTCTCTTGTCATGTTTTATAAATAGGTAAGGTCTATGCTAAGATCCGTAAGCAGTGATCAAAACAATCCCCAAGCCGATGATGTGGTTGGTAGATCTATCTCGCGCTCTGCATTTAGTTCTGATAGGTCGAGCAGTACAGAAGAAAAAAATGAGGCGGATGTATTCGAATTGCTTTCATTAAGGCTATCTATAAAAAAGCATCAGAGCGTGTTCAATGAGACCCTGCGGTCACTTAGTCAGAACGTGTCTAAAGAGGATCTACCTAATGCTGACTTTCTAACCGAAGCTGGTTATGCGAACTTGAAGCGTGTGCTATGCAATCTATCTAGAATTGCATCAAGGCCCAGTCTTCGTGTGACAGCTACTGAACTAATAGAAACGATGATTAGCGTTGATAGGGAGGACAATCCCATCAATGAAGAAGATGCCTACCCAGCGCGTTGGGGATCTAAGACACGCGATTTGTTTATCCTGTGGCTGCGTCTTAAAAAGGTCGATGTCAACAGTCATCGCGATGAGTATGCATCAGCGATGCACGTGCTACAATATTTTGGTATCAAAAAAGAGAGCTTGCCTAATAGTGGCACCGTTACAAGCGATGTGCTTGTAAATCTGGAAAAAGTTTGGATTGCTCTAGAGCGATTCTATCACCCCTGCAGGAGTAGTTTAGTAGATGCCATTGAGAAAGATCTCCTAGAGCACGGATTTATAGGACAGAGCGTGAAAGATTTCGCTAAGTTTGTATCTACAAGTTCGGGGGACAGAAGCGCGCTAGCGTACAAGAGTTATGCCTATGATGGAACCATGAAAAGTCAAGATGAAGACCTGACCCATGCGAGTGGTATTAACAGTGCTGAGTTACCAATGCAGCCAGAAAATCTTATACATTATGTAGGATGTGGAAGCCCCACATTAGGAGCAGAAGCCCCTTCTGATTATGGAATGGAAAAGTCAGCGGAACAAGAAAGCACCCCCTCCTCAGAAAGCACTCGTTCTGTAGCAGAGTGTGAAGAGGTAACAGCTAATAGCAGCTTAAAAACGTCACATAAAATGCTCGATGTTTCCGTACAACCCTATCAATTGGGAGAGAATCCAGACTTTTGTTCCAGTTTTCCAGAGGGAGCAAATCAACACAATGCCGGCGAAGAAAGCACTGTAGCACATCAAAGTAATGCTGCGAGGGAAACCTTAGGGAAAATTAGCAGCAGTAGATCGCTTGATGGCGCCGCTAATCGGGAATTGGAAAGTTTCTTGAGCAGCAGTACAAAAACAGTGTGTCATAGAAACTCGTCTGCTACACACACTCCAGTGGATAATAACAATACCGGCAGCAAGATATCCGATAGTGCATACTATAGTTTCGCAACACCGTCAGCACCATACAAACATGTGGAACAGAAAGATGGATCTCACTTCCGTACTTGTGAAGATATGACTAAAAAAGATGGGGAATGCACACGTTTTAGCGCTTCCGATGAGAAACATGATACTCAACACGCTAGTTATGCATCTGGCCCACCGTTAGGTGTACATGCAGACATCGGCAGAAAAGAAAATGCTACGCAGCAAGCAGCAGAGAGTCGGGGTTATGCTGAGAATCGGCCTTGCACATTCAAAAAAAACTCACTTGATTGTATCAGTAGCGATATCAGCAACCCAGCGACAAACAAAAAATCTGATGGTAGAGAAGCGCTGGGAAGTGGGAGATTGAGGAATGAAAGATGCGATACTCATGCTCACAATGCAGAAAAAATAGTGGAAAAACATGCTGTAGCGCATGCACCCGAAGCACAAAATGGCGCTGACAACTATGAAGTCGAGAGTTATCAAAAAAAGCAATGCCAGACAGTCAGTCACCTTGTGTGCGATAGTATTGGAACACAAGAAGGTGGATTTGATTACGGCGTCAGTCCTGAACACCGGCAATCATGTATGTCGGATAGCAGAGGTAACAGTAATCTTCTTAACCAAGGATCACCTATGCAGGATACAGAAGGAGGCAGAAAAGTTCTGATAAATAGGAATAAAAAGTCGAGATCGCTGTTTTCGTGGAAAAAGGAATTATCAGTTGTAGTCGCGTTATTTTGTGCTGTGTTTTTGTTTGTTCTCGCAATTGTGACATCTGTGGGCGTATCAACTCCGTTCTTATCTCCTTTCCTTACAAGCCCTACTTCTCTCGTGGTTACATATGCATTTTTGCTGGGGATATCTGGTATGTGCCTAGCAGTTGCGCTGTTGTGTTCTGACAGCGTAGCGTGGGGATGGGCCGAAAGACACACCATGAGTGGGGAGTCTGTCTCAGATACACAACCACAACAAATAGTTAGCAATCCTGGCGGTATTACAGTTTCTGTATGCATGAAGGATGCTGGAAAAAATTCAGAACAACGTCCAGAAGCAGTTGATGCGGTGCTTAGAGGAGACGTTGCTCGTCACCACAGTGATAACTCCTACGTTTGCCTTGACAGCGACGATCTAACATCTTCTCTCAACGATGGTATTAGTGTTACCGATGCGCGCGCTGATATCAAGGAAGAAGAACCGCTCATGTTGATGCCTGTACCGTGTGTAACACGCTTATAGGTCTCAAAGAAAGCTTTCTTTGGTGAACTTGTTACTTCCATCATAGCCCACTTCATAGTGGGCTATGTATATGTTGGAAAAAAAACCGAGGTGAAGGACAGCACATGCATCTCCTTGCCCAAGTAGTTTCATGTAGCAGTCAGGCCCATAATCTTCTCTTCCTCGCGTAGATTGTGGAAAGCCCTTTGTTTGATGCAGTGACATTAACTTGCCTCTTATGCACTTTATGTTGATATATTGCGAAACAGCTTAATCTTAATGCATATCTCTTAATCATAGTAAAAAGTGATGCTCATGTGCCTTCATCACCTAGTGCAAAAAACAACACGCTTGCAGGATTGAAAGCGTAACGATCACGCAACAGTTTATACGTAACACCCATTTTCTTACTCATGTGCTTTGAGTGTCTGCTGCACATAAGTACCGTTAAGGTGTTTCATAGGTTTGCCATATTCTTCGTTATTTTACACACAGAGTTGACACAGAAAAAGCATGTTAGTTCTATTGTGATTAATTGCTGTTTTCTGTCATCACGTGAAGCAGGTTTAAACAAAAAGAGCACCTCCCTCACCTCCGCCCGCTGTCCATTGGGAACATAGTATCTCATATCCTAACAACCAACACGTTGTTTTATCCCTGTTAACTCCCAGATGGTCATGTTTTTAATAATAATCACGCAGTCCAATTCTCATCCACAATGACCTTCATAGGTACATACCTTGATATTTCTAAGTGTGCAGATAGACAAAAAAGTTCGGTGGCTACGGAGTAACAAAGGCAATAAACAATGTGAATACTGTCATAGCCAAGACCTTGATAGGAGAGAATCTCCTTATAATCAAAAGGTCCTAGCCGATGGCCGACATATCCGTGTAATGTGAAAGAAACCATAGTTAAAGGCATAATGCCTTAGAAATAATAAAAATTTTCACTTTGAAATAGAACTTTATCCTTCAGTATGCAGACAAATCATCCATATACAAAACCTGTGCATATCGTCCCGAACGCGTAGTCAAAGCTGTTTTTACTGTGTAAAAATATTAAATATTTCTTTCGTTTTCTGATAGAATGGATAGTACAGCATGCTCAACTTATTGCTGATACACGTAAGCTTTTAGTAATTAATAATAAGTGTTCTCGTGTTACGTAGCGTAATTAAAAAACGTCACCGCACCAGGCTGATCTTAACGGCAATAATGGCTATAATTCTTGTGCTTATAACCATTATTTTTATTCTTTCATTAGTGGGATTTGTTTTTCTATCGTTTTTGACATTCGGCGCATCTTCGTTCTTATGGATGCCGTCGCTTACTCCCTCGTGTGTGCTAATGACAATACCTTTGTTTTTGCTGTTTATAACAATACCGTGTACGGTGTTATACATGCACTCATATGCCAAAAAGCACGATGATGAAAAAAAAACAGCGAAACAAAACTGTACTTTCTTAATTTTATCTGCTTTATCTGTTACCGTCCCACTATCGTACCTTATAGCTTTTTTTAAAACACTAGACCCGCAACAAGCTTTTAGCATAGAATTTCCACACGTCCTGTTATTCTCACCAATTGCTGTCCCCGTAGCCCTAGCACTAGCTGCAATTTTCAGTATAATTTCGAGCGCCTCATACATAGTATGGCACTATTACAAAGCTATTTTTGATAGTGAAGTTCCACAATATAACGATATGATGGAAGCAAGCGGCGATATTCATGCTGAACATGAAATACTCACAAACTATCGCGGTCCTACCGGCACAGAAATGGATTTGCCTAACACGCCTCTCTGTGCCCACAGATTAGAAAGATAGAGGTAAATAAGTAGAAAAACGCCTTCAAGTGCGGCACAAGGCAGTAGAACAAGTTACCATATCCTGATATCGTACACATGTTGCAGCCTTTATAACAAAAACGCACGGGCTCTCAGGCCTTACGCAGATATGACAGAGATATGAATGCGGGGTTGTTTTAATTATGTCCGTGCCTTTTTAAGCAACGTTGTTTACAGTTACAAGTTAAAGTAAAACCATGAACGTTATTAAAAATGTGTTCCAGTTTTTCACACTGGCATTCTGTAAAGATTGAGTGATTTTACAATGCCACAAAACCCATAATGCGTGAGATATCTTTCATGTGCTTGCATAACTCAATGTACGGAGTCCTCTCTAGAGCCCACACATTACCATCAATTCGTACTCGTACACGTAGTTTTAGTACTTTTTGTATTCCAAGTAGGAAATAACCCTCCAAGCAATAACTACAACTGTTTCCTGTCCACTGCATAATAATAAACGTATTAAGTCCCTTAACCGCTGCAGACCGAGTAAAACTGTCCAACTATATATTCACGAGACAACCTGTCAGAAGCACACTGCGCGTTGATCCAGTTTTATAAAAATAACACACATGAGCATTGTTTATACATCCCCAACAAAAACATAGCCCTATCCTCATAAAATGGTTCAACTACCTTTCTTGGATATTATGGACACTTCGTAGCTACGTGGCCGGCATACGATTTTAACTTTATAGTATGAGTCATAAAAAATTACAAAAGTCTACCATACGAATGTTCGCCCTATGCCACCTAGCAAAGACACCTAGCAAAGACACCTAGCAAAGACACCTAGCAAAGACACCTAGCAAAGACAC
>JBGCXB010000023.1:0-13246 GCA_048496795.1 Aaplasma endosymbiont of Hyalomma asiaticum
CAAATGACGAAGGAACCCATATTGTTTCTATCATCAACGGGCTGATGTATTCCGGAAGTTTGTAATGACACGCTATAACAATGGAATCCGGAATAATAACGAGTGCAAGACCCATAGTAATCATGCGCCTTAATCCAAACTTGCCCATTAGTCTTCTATTGGCAAATGCTCCACCCATATACGATAGCACACTTATTGCTACCAGGTATCCATAATACTTCACGGGTAAATTCATTCCCTCAATAAACACAAATGGCAAATTCGCCATTGACGCCCATACCCACATTATAGTTAGGCTCTGAATGAGAGCAAAACTTAAAAACCGATAGTTTTTAAACAGAGAGACGTATTCTGAAACAATAGAAGAAAGTGATAGCTTTCCGCGTTTATTTTGTATAGTTTCCACAAACCCATATGCCAGAGTAATAAGCAGCACAACTGCAATGATTGAAACCAGCACAAAAAGCACTCTCCATTCGTAGCCACAAGATAAAATGTAGCTACCCACTATTGGCCCCACTACAGGAGAAAAGGAAACTACCATATTCACTATAGAGAGACGTTTAGCAGACTCCTCCCCTGTATACATGTCGTTCACTACTGCAAATCCTACAACACCAGCCACTCCAGCACCTAACCCTTGAATAAACCTCAAAGCTATTAGTGCACCGATAGTATTGGCAAAACAGCAACCTATACTGGCTAACATGAAAATGGTGATACCCGTCAACATCACGGGCCTCCGGCCATAATGGTCGGAGAGTGGTCCATATATAATTCCCGCAACTGACCCTCCTACAAGATTGAGGCTTATCGTCAACTGAACAACCGTCTGGGGAACGGCAAAATATGCCCCTATTGTAGGAAGACCCGCGGCGTACATGTCATATGATATATCGCAAATGGCTATAGCCATTATCACAAGCGCCAATATCACAGTTTCTCGCAACATAATAATAAACTCCACAACAAATATGCATACAACAACCCTTCGCATGCCATTCTGTTGCAAGAAGATTTAACCAAAAAGCCAGACCTGGCTCCCCTGGCATGCCCTCAAATTTTCCGCAAGCAATGCACACAATTTCTAGCAGGGTATCACTGGCACAACATAACGCATCCTAGGAAAACTACAGAGAAAACCATCTAGAACACATCAAAAATCAGAAACCCCCTTTTTTCGTTCAAAAGATTACAGAACCCTACGTCTCAGCATTATCATTTAGGTGCAAAGTAGCCATTAGCTCACTCCACTCCCTCTTGCTCATAGTGGTATCCTCTCTTGTGACTTTCTCTCCCTTTAACAGCGCCCTTACTACAGACAGCGCACTTCTTGACAACGTCTTAGCTTCCAAACAATGTTCGACGAAAGCTTTGTGCACCATAGGAACCCAAAGACTGATGATCTCTAAAATTTTCTGCGCGTAGGCCCTAATTTCATACTGAGCTCCACTCCCAGATCTCAACATGACAAACCTTAGCAAATTATGCAAATCCACCTTCCAGTACCAGTGAGTATAGCAATTCAGCGTTAAACTCATTCGAGCTAATTCTCTAGCAACACCCTGGTCTAGCATAGAATCGTAACACGAATACGCCTGCTCAGAATTATTTTTAAACATCTCGATTATGGAATTCGCAATTTCAGGAGGAAGGGTATCACCCCTACCCTGCGCATTGTTCGCGGACTGCTCTGCAACACTACCGTGCTCAGGTATGTAGAATTCACTTTCAACCACAGAATATCTAGCTGAACACTCGTTTATGTTAGCAGTACGGTGCCTTACCCATTGTCTTGCGACAAAAATCGGTAACTTAACATGCAATTTGATCTCACACATTTCAAACGGCGACGTATGTGCATGCCTCATAAGGTACCCTATAAGCGCCGCATCCTGACTCAGTTGTTTGGTACCCTTTCCATATGACACACGAGCAGCCTGGACGATAGAGGAATCCGACCCCATGTAATCAATGACTCGAATAAACCCGCGACCGAGAACCTTATGCTCCACGTATAATATGTTTTCGAGCTCAGGTACCACTATTCGCTTTGTACATTCCGCACCTTCCCTCACCATCTACTACAGCTCCAATCTCTTCACCATCATTTGTTTGATTTTCGCTATTGCCTTTGCAGGATTCAGGTCCTTGGGACATGTCTTAGTACAGTTCATTATAGTGTGGCACCTGTATAGCTTGAATGCATCTTCCAAAAACTCCAGTCTTTCCTCCGTAGCATCATCTCTACTATCCACCAGCCACCTATACGCCTGCAACAAAGCTGCAGGCCCCAAATATTTATCAGAATTCCACCAATAACTAGGACAACTAGTACTACAACTTGCACATAAAATGCAATCGTAAACTTTATCCAACCTGCTCCTATCTTCAATACTTTGAAGGTGCTCTTCCTTATTTGACCTAGTACCCCTTGACTTTAACCAGGGACTTATTGACTGGTACTGCTTATAAAAATTGCTCAAATCCGGCACTAAGTCCTTAATGACATTCATATGTGGCAATGGAAAAATTTTCACATCACCTTTAATGTCGGATATATATTTTGTGCATGCCAAAGTGTTAGAACCACCTATGTTCATTGCGCATGATCCACATATCCCCTCTCTGCATGACCGCCTGAAGGTCAAAGTTGAGTCGTACTCGTTCTTCACCTTTATCAGTGCATCCAGAACCATCTGCCCGCATTTATCCATATCTATGTAGTAGGTATCAATTCGGGGATTCTCGTCATCATCAGGTGACCACCTATATATCTTGAAACACCTTACCCGTTTTGCGCCCTCCGCTGCATTATAGACCTTACCGTTAGGGTTGATCTTAGAATTTTTTGGCAAAGACAGCTGCACCATGCGATTAACCCTAATTAATAAACTCTCTTCTGGGGAGGAAAATACTCAACCTCACCTGTCAAGGTATAAGTCGCTACGTCTTTATAGCCTATCTTAACATCATGCGTATCGCAGTTATACCAAGCCATAGTGTGCTTCATCCAGTTATCATCGTCTCGCTCAGGAAAATCCTCTCTGGCATGAGCCCCCCTGCTTTCTGTACGATTGGCTGCGCAATCCACCGTAATCACCGCCTGCGGTATCATATTCGCCAGCTCTAGAGCTTCCACAAGATCACTGTTCCATATCATACTCCTATCAGAAACAGACACATCTTTCATCATTGCAGCAACTTCACGTATTTTCTCTTTCCCCTCGTTCAGGACCTCAGCTGTACGAAATACTGCTGCGTGATCTTGCATAACTCGTTGCATACCAGAACGTATCTCAGCAACCCTAAGCCCCCCACTTGCATAACGCATGCGGTCAAATCTATCCAGTATACCCTCTTCTAGATCCTTTCTTATAGGACGGTGAACGATACCTGGCTTAATAATCTCACTTGCCCTAATTGCAGCAGCTCTCCCGAACACTACCAAATCCAACAAGGAATTTGACCCCAACCTATTTGCACCGTGCACTGAAACGCAGGCAGCCTCACCTATGGCAAACAGCCCCTCGACAACTCCATAACCGCCTACATCTGGCATATAGGAAAGGACTTCGCCGTGATAGTTTGTGGGAATGCCACCCATGTTATAGTGTACAGTAGGGATGACCGGGATCGGCTCTTTTGTCACATCCACTCCAGCAAACGTCTTTGCCGTCTCACTTATACCAGGAAGCCTCTCCTTGATAACATCAGGATCGAGGTGCGCTATCGACAAATATATGTGGTCCTTTAGCTCTCCTACCCCTCTGCCTTCACGTATCTCCATGGTCATTGATCTGCTTACAACATCACGAGACGCAAGATCCTTTGCTTTCGGAGCATATCTTTCCATAAACCTCTCACCCGCAGAGTTAAGCAGGTATCCCCCCTCACCTCTACAACCTTCTGTCATCAAACATCCAGACCCATATATCCCAGTCGGGTGAAACTGCACAAATTCCATGTCCTCCAGAGGCAATCCAACACGAGCAGCCATCCCTCCCCCGTCACCAGTACATGTATGGGCGCTTGTGGCCGAAAAATAGACTCTTCCGTAACCACCTGTTGCCAAAACCACAGCATGCGCACGGAATCTGTGTATAATCCCATCACACAAAGACCATGCAATAACACCCGTGCAAGCGCTATTATCCTCACTCATGATGAGATCTATAGCAAAATACTCCACAAAAAACTTCGCGTTAAACTTCAAAGACTGCTGGTATAAAGTGTGCAGTATCGCGTGCCCAGTCTTATCAGACGCAGCGCACGTACGGACAGCAGGTTTACCCTTACCATATTCTGTAGTCATACCCCCAAACGGTCGCTGATATATTTTACCATTAACCGTCCTGGAGAAAGGAACACCATAGTGCTCAAGCTCAACTACGGACTGCATGGCATTCTTACACATGTATTCTATCGCATCCTGATCTCCTAACCAGTCTGAACCCTTGACCGTATCAAACATGTGCCATCGCCAATCATCTTCGGTAACGTTTCCCAATGCAGCACTTATACCACCCTGCGCAGCAACAGTATGACTACGCGTTGGAAATACCTTAGACACGCACGCCACAGAAAGCCCTGCCGCCGTCATCCCCATAACAGCACGGAGCCCAGCACCACCAGCACCCACAACCACAACGTCGTACTCGTGGTCTATAATCTCGTACGCGGACTTTGATATCCCCACAACAAAACACAAAAAAGGAAACTACTTTAAGCTACCACAATCCCCCATGGAGTCAATACAACTTTAGATCTCCTACAGATCCGCTGCGCATAGAGCAACATTTACGATAGCTTTGGTACTCATCGTAGCCGTCAAGCACACATGTCAAAAACGTTAAACCGACTTGTGCTCAGTCAACTCTTCAAGAAATTTCCCAAGGCGGAACCACTTCACATTTTTAAAAAAAGCCTCAATTTATATGTTGTCCCCCACCCTATGCTGAAGCTTAAACATCCTAGCGTATACGCTGCTGTCATCCCGCATAAGCTCGTTGTGTGTTCCTACTTCGTGAATGACGCCATTATGCATGACGACTATCTTGTCAGCATCAACAACAGTAGACAATCTGTGAGCAATAGTTATGGTCAACTTGCCTCGCATCATTTCTCGCAAAACATTTTGAACCTTATATTCATTGTCGGAATCCAACGCAGAAGTCGCTTCGTCTAAAACTAAAACTTTTGGACACCTCAGTATTGCGCGAGCTATTACAATGCGCTGTTTTTGCCCCTCAGAAAGACACATACCCTTCTCCCCGACAAAGGTATTTAATTTTTCAGGCAAGCTGTTTACAAAATCCGCAATACTTGCCCCCTCAACGGCTTTTTGCAGTTGCTCATCTGTGAAATCTTGTACCCCGTAAGTTATATTGTCCAATATGGTACCTGAAAACACAACAGGATTTTGTGGGACAACACAAAAAAGCGACCTCAAACTCTTTAATGAAATATTCCTTATGTCTTTCCCATCTACAGTGATGCTACCTTCACTTACGTCATAAAACCTTAACAACAGGTCAAGTATTGTGGTTTTACCACTACCTGAATGCCCTACTATCGCAATATTCTCTCCTCTTTTCATAGATAGAGTTATATTTTTTAGAACAGCTACACCTCTCTTCCCAGGATAGTAAAACGTAACATTGTTTATACCTACTGACTCAGAAACATCGTGTATTTCCTCACAATTATCATCGTCTTCCATACCGGAATTCATGTTAAGCAATACGGAAATGTCACAAGCAACCCCTGAAGCTTTTTGCAACTCATGCATGTTGTCACCTAAGCCATTGACGGCCCCAGCAGCAAGCGCTGAGTAGAAGATAAAAGAAAGCAGTGTGCCGGCACTAACACTGTTAGCAACTACAGCCTTAAGCCCTATCCATAAAACCAAGCCCACTGATCCAGTCACTGAAGCAATGATCAAAGCCACAAATACAGCTCTCAATAACACGTACTTGTGCGTTGCTTCGGACACCGCTGCTAACACACCTGTGAACTCGGACTTCATATGTTCTTCGGCTACCAATGCTTGGATTGCACTTATTCCTCTACATGTCTCTTCACCCAAATTCGTAAGTTTGTCTGTTTTTTCACGAAGAAACAGCCCGGCTTTTTTTACCCTTTTTCCCCAAAACACCACAATAAGCAGCAACACAGGGATCACTAACGCAGTACGCAAAGTAAGCTGCATGTTAGTGTGCATTAGCATACATATGCTACTTACAAGCACTGTAATGTTTCTGAATATTACTAGCACGCTTCCACTTAACACTTCATGTATTGTTGAGGTATCTGCCATGAGACGAGTCATCAACGTTGCAGTGCTAGTATTTCCTAAAACACTGGGCGAGAGAGTAATAATTTTGTTATACAGTTGGAGCCTTAGATTTCTTACAACACATTCTGCACCCTTTCCACAGAACCAAAGACGGAAAAATGAACATATAGCAATCAGAAAAACCAAAATCACTATCCACACCAAAGGCCCCAGTCCCGCAGAATCTCCAAGTAAACCCTCATCTATTAAGGTGCTAAGCCCTTTTCCAAAAGCAAGTATCGCACCTGAAGAAACAAGAATAGCTAGATATGCGAAAAAGAAGTACCTCTTGTAAGGAGTTAAATAGGACAGCAGAATTCTCATCAAATACCTACGTTCCGAATATCCCAAAAATCCCCCGGACCTCCTGCCCCACAAAAGCCAATAGCTCTTGCTTAGTCCTATCATCCTGCCACAACCCTGTGCTTCTGTCGTAGCTAAAGCGCACTGAACCGCTATTAGGCGAGGCAACCCACAATTGTGATGAAGGCTCATGCCAACTCACAAGGTATGTGGCACTTTCATTAGAAATCTCTACAACACCTTCTCGTATATCACAACATATGTCAGCGCCGCACCTTTCCATCTCCTCAGCAATCATCCCCACAGCATCAATCATGCTTTTTGCCGATACCCATGCCGCCATTCGCTCGTCTACCATTAGAACATCCCGATATCACAAACACACACGCTGAACTCACTGTTGCTAATCCACACCTAGCGACGACCGACTTCCAGACAACCACACTGAATCTTTCTGAAACCTAAACCAATGGGGGGGATACACACTGTTAACAGCGACATGCATGCGTTAAATGATCAGCGCAACAAATAACCCACCTACCCTCTTGTTACATAACATAGGGCAAGCCTCGCACCAAATTAGAAACCTCTGCCCTGACCTCCGCCCCCACAGAAGAAATATTATCAGGCTGAGATTCCATGGCATTTACGATTTTCAGAACTAGGCCACCAATCTTTTCAAAATCACGCACCCCAAGCCCCCTTGAAGTCTCAGCAGCGGTACCGAGCCTAATTCCAGAAGTTATCCATGGTTTTTCCAAATCAAAAGGTACAGCATTCTTATTGCAAACAATTCCAGCTCTTTCGAGCGACAGCGCCACATCCCTGCCCACCATGCGCTTCGGCCTTAAGTCAACAACAACCATGTGACTATCTGTTCCACCCGTCACTATACTCAATCCTCCAGAGTCCAATACCTTAGCGAGCGCCCGGGCATTATCTATTACCTGCTCTATGTATTGCTTGAACTCCGGCTGCAATGCTTCGCGGAAAGCAACAGCCTTGGCAGCAATAACATGCATCAGAGCACCACCTTGCATGCCAGGAAAAACCGCAGCCTTGACTTTCTTGTAGACTTCCTCATCGTCAGTCATTATCACCCCACCCCTTGGTCCACGCAGCGTTTTGTGCGTAGTAGAAGTGACAACATGCGCATGGCCAAACGGCGATGGATAACACCCACTTGCAATCAAACCTGAGTAATGAGCTATATCAGCGAGAAGATATGCCCCTACCTTGTCAGCTATTCGCCTGAAAGCTTTAAAGTCTATACGCCTCGGATAAGAGGAAGCGCCAGCAACTATTAGCACGGGGCGTACCTCCATAGCGATTTTTTCGATTTCATCCATATCTAGCAGGCCAGTACTCGGACAAACGTCATAAGGAACAGCATTAAACCACTTTCCAGAAACATTAGGCGCAGCTCCATGAGTAAGATGACCCCCACAATGAAGAGACATACCCAGAACAGTGTCCCCAGGCTTTAAAAGCGCCATAAACACCTGCTGGTTTGCCTGAGACCCTGAGTGGGGCTGCACATTAGCATACCTACACCCAAAAAGCTTACACAACCTCTCCACAGCTATATTTTCCGCGACATCTACCTCAGAACACCCACAATAATATCTGCTTCCTGGGTATCCCTCAGCGTACTTATTCGTAAGAACAGATCCCTGCGCCTGCAGCACGGCATTGCTGACAAAATTTTCCGACGCAATCATCTGCAGCAAGTTATTCTGCCTGCTTAACTCTGCAGATATACAACCCGCTACATCCGGATCAAACTCTGCTATACTGGAAGCACCAATGTATCCAACCATAATCCCCCTCAGACAACTTCTGCGGACGAACCCTCGCCTTGATCATGTTGTGGCTGCCCAGGTTCCTCAACAGTTGCCCCCTTTTCAGCAGAAGCCGCCTCTGCCTTACTTTTCTTCTCACGAGCAATGTTAATCTTTACTCGCTCAGCGTCCGCTTCATTTCTCACCACATGCAGCTGCACCACAACCACCAGGTCAGCATGTAACTCCACATTCACCTCATATTCGCCAACACGCTTTATTACTTCGCCAAAAAACACATCCTTAGGATGGATACCATACCCCAGACCACAGAGCATCTTAGCAATATCACGCACAGTAACCGAGCCAAAAAGCTTACCGTCATCTGAAGCCTGCCTCACCATAACAAGACATTGAGCACGAAGAGACTCCGCCACCTTCTCCGCTTCCGCAAGCTTTCTATCGCTTTCTTCTTTTATCACGGAGAACTTCTCCGCCAAAAGCTCCATATTCTTCTTCGTAGCCCTAACAGCTTTTCCATCAGATAGCAGGTATCTGGCATACCCGGGTTTAACTTTAGCGACCTCTCCCGCCTTGCCCAGCCCTCTTATGCTGGACTTCAGAATTACAGATAACATTAAAAGACCCACATTCAACAACTAGCAGTAAGGTAACAAAGCAAGATACCTAGCCTTTTTTATTGCACGAGCCAGCAGCTTCTGCTTCTTAGCAGATACAGATGTAATTCTACTCGGCAGAACCCTACCGTACTCAGAAATAAACTTAGATAGTAAAACCTTATTCTTGTAGTCTATATCCTCATCCGGACACTGCGCCAAAGGGCAGGATCTCGACTTTCTGAAATAAGGTCTCTTTAAATAAACAAGAGGAGAATACGAACCACTTCCCGACTCCCCATGCTTTCTACTACCCCCATGCGACACAGAAAACCTCCTAATCTTGATCAGAACCCATCATGGCAGACCTCCCCTCAGGGACCTTCTCCACTCTCAAACATAAAAACCGCAATACATCCTCATTAAGCCCAATTTTACGCTTAAACTCATCCATGGCGGCAGGCTCAGCACGTATATACATCATGCAATAATGCCCTTTGTTATTTTTAGCTATGCTATAAGCAAAGTCCAGAAGCCCCCAGTACTCATACTTCACGAGCTCAGCCCCGATCTTCACCAACAAAGCAGTTAACCCCTTTGAAAGACCCTCAAGCTCATACTGAGTAAGACCCTGCTGCGCTATAAAAGCAAACTCGTAAAAAGGCACTACGCAACCTCCCATGAACCAAAAAACCATCTGGATATTATATACGACAGCCCGGCACAATCAAGAAATATCACAGCTAGTCTTCATCTGCGTGTCCATGTTTTATCATAGCGCGCCCTATTCTCTTTTTGTCAATAAGCTCATGCACCACTATGGAAATCTTATCGTACGTCTCATCAGAAATGGAACTTCCCATGTACCAACTAGTGACAGAAAAAACGCCATATGAATACGTGTCAACAAACCAACTTGGCAATTCTGCCACCGTACTTTCATCACCATCTTTGGGCTGAGGGGCAAACACATACAAAAAGGTCTCCACCGCAAAAAATATGAAGTACGATATCACAAGCCCCTTAGCAAAACCTACGACTGCCCCCGCAGTCTTATCTAAAACCCCATGCCTCAGCGAAGAAAGGATACGCATAATAACGCTATTTACAAGAATGGCAGACGTCATTGCACCCACGAATACGGTAATCCCTGAAAAAAAACCAGCTAGCGTATCAGACTGCACACGGGCACTGTATATATCAAAAAAATAATCACGATACACAACCGTGGCGCCCACAGCCGCAACCAAGCCCGCGATACCAAAAGCCTCCTTAATAAAACCCCTAATGAACCCCAGTACCATCAGGAACAGAACAACCAGGCCTACCGTTATGTCCAAAACCATAGCCGCCCCTACTGCATTACAAGGCCCTTCTACTGCGCATCTGACGGTACATCAGCAGGCCCAGGACTAAAAGAGCTATCCCGCACACGTAGTAACCGTGTTTGTTTTTCTTCCTTAATACCAATCCTGTTATGGAATCTCCAGGATCTATATCTTTGTACGCATAACTTTTCACGCTCACATCCGAAGTAATAAACGCCTTATCGTCAGCCCGAACCCTGATGCCGAAAACATCACCAAGCATTCTGGACACCGTCCCATCAAAACTATCTTTTATTGGCACTACTACATACCCGCTACTTAACCTTCCACTGGAATATCGATCAAAATTGATTGTCACAGTATCCCCCCTTCTTATGGATACAGACCTAGACATGGCAAGGATATTCCCACTCACATCCCTGGTTGATATGCTTATAGAAGGGTCATGAAAAAAGCTTGCCACATACTCAGGCATAACAAATGTCACAGCCAATACAACAAGTGCCACAGACTCATAGAGTTTGTTGCGCCTCAAGAAAAAACCCTGCATTCCAGCAGAAAGCAAAATAATACCCAATAACAGCAAACCTATATCGAAAGCGGCATGCCACACGTTATCTACACTGTGGAGTATAACGTCACTGTTAAAAACAAAAACAAACGGTATCACCATGGTCTTTATGTTGTACAAAAATGACTGCACCCCCGTCTTAAACGCGTTGGCCCTAGCTATAGCTGCGGCAGCGTATGACGCAATCCCAACAGGGGGTGTCACATCAGCCATCAGACCAAAGTAAAAAACGAATAAGTGCAACGCTACAGGCGGCGCTTGCAGACCATTTTTGTGCACCATTACCGTAAGGATAGGAACAACTAACGTTGAAACAATTATGTAGCAGCCCGTGGTGGGCATACCCATTCCTAAAACAATACAGATTATCGCGGTTACTAAAAGCGCAATAAATACGTTGCTTCCCGCTATAACATCAACAAAGGACCCTATAACCAGGCCAAAGCCCGTCAGACCAACTACTCCAACAACTATGCCCGCAGTAGCAGTGGCAACCGCAATAGCAAGCATATTCTTAGAACTAGTCACCATAGCAGAACATATCCTCTTAAAGCCCTCTGCAACAGAACACAAAATACCCCCATCCTTTCTGCGCAAAGAGTCAACAACTCCTTCTGTCAACAACATGAACATAAGAAACACATTAGTCCAAAAGCACGCCAATGATGAAGAAACCCTCTCCACCACAAGCATCCACACCAACACCACCACAGGTATGAAATAATGCAGACCCTGCTTGAATATTTCCCAAACGCTCTCAGACAACACAGCTTCATCAGCATGCTCGTCATCAATACCTTGAGGCACCACACTCACAGGCCGATAAACAAGAACAGCAATATAAGTTATTACAAGAATGGCCGCAATCGCGTATATGCTTGCTCCCTGAAATATATCCCTCACACCGGGAACATGAAAACTTCCTATTGTAACCCCGTTGATAATAGCATGTACAAACCCAAACAATATCACCAGTGACGTGACACATAGTGCAGCCTTGAGCAGCACCGCAAGGATAGGACTCTTCTTTCGAGCATCCCTTGCAATAACGCCTTTCTTGTCCTCTAGCCTGCATGCTTCAAAATGAACGATAACCAACAACCCTACATAAACCATGAGAGCAGGCACCAAAGCATGTTTCACAATATCCGAGTAAGGCAACGATAAAAACTCCGCCATCAGAAAGGCCGCAGCTCCCATCACTGGAGGAGTAATTTGCCCATTTATACCTGCAGAAACCTCTATCGCGGCAGCTTTTTCCGGAGTTATACCCATTCTCTTCATCAGAGGAATAGTAAATGTACCAACGGTGATCGTATTGGCAACAGAAGATCCCGACATCATGCCCATAAACCCAGAACCTATCACCGCAGCTTTTGCTGAGCCCCCAACGGACCCTTTGAGCAATGCTATCGACAATCTCATGAAGAATCCACCAGCGCCAGCCTTATCCAAGAGCGCTCCAAACATAACGTACAAGAACACAAAATTGCACGACACGCCTAATGCCACACCAAATATTCCTTCGGAGGTGAACCATTCGTGCGATATAACTGACACCAAGTCATGACCCTTGTGTGCTATAACATCAGGCATCACGTGCCCGAAGGTTGCATACAACAAAAACGATGTTGCCACAGCGACTATTGGCAACCCTATGGCACGTCTTGCTGCATCAAACAACAAAAACATACCCAAAAGCGCTGCTATCATGTCCATATTACTGGGCATTGCAACCCTAGTAGACAGCTCATCGTAAAAAACCACTACGTGCAAAACTGCACCCATAGCTACAACAGCAAACATCCAGTCAAAAATCCGGGGGGTATGCTTTTCAGACTTGCGCAGCGGAGGAATAACAAGAAATAACAAAAACAATGCAAAAGCCAGGTGTATCGCCCGTGCCTTCACCCCTGTAAGGACAACCCAATCCACACCATATTGCGATGCCAACCAGAACGGCAGTGGTGACGCTATAAACAACTGGAAAAGAGCCCACAAAAACTCTACTGATCCTATAACACATGCAGAGGGGCATAATCCTACCCTACTCGCAAAACCACCTTCAACTTGACGAAGTTCCATACCCTGAGTGATATCCATCATTACCAACCACGCGTCAAATGCTCAATAGCATCACAACACAAAACAGTCAACGAAAATGCCATGCAAATCCCTTCATTGGCATAACCGCAACCATTCATAAAACCACAGTTAGTTCTCCTTAATCGCATGCAAGCACCGCAACCCAAAAGTGCGTAGGACGACACCAGCACCGTAGTGTCAGCCCAACATACTGACATCGGAGC
>JBGCXB010000024.1:0-12093 GCA_048496795.1 Aaplasma endosymbiont of Hyalomma asiaticum
ACAGATCTGGCGATACCTCCGATCCCTCTATCTCTCATTTGGTCGTCGGGTGGAAATTAATAATAGTTAATTTATGCGTCATATTTTTATAAATTACTGTAAGATATTAATAATTATTACTAAAATTGGATGTATATATTATGGCAATAGGCATTTTTTAATATAAAATTCACAATTAAATAGTAGTGTACTGTGTTAAAAATGACATTTTGGTAATAAATATGAATCAAGTGAAGCAGCCTATGATGTTGCCTGATGATGTGTGTGCATTGTCTTCTGTGGTTATGGCTGCAGTAATGCTCAAATTCATGCAAAAAGCACAACTACTCGGTGATGTGAGGAGTGTAATAAATTTATTATGTACGTCTTTCATGGGGATGTCGGCTGTATCATCGCCTCATAGAGGAGGATACAGGAATAAGATATGTGTCTACTTTTTTGAAAATGAGAAAAAGGGAATCGTCACTATGTATGACGCACCTGTTCACAGTATAAAAATATGTGAAAATGGCAGAAGTCCCAATGAGACGCGGTATGAAATGACTGCTGTATTGGATAAAATGATAGTAGGCCAGGGAAAAAATTACAAAGCCGTTAGAAAAATAGGTGTTGAAAGTTTTAACAGCGGTAGAGACAAAGAAAAAGGCACTGATGAAAAGCCACATGTAACACTTCTTGTATCTGGAAAGTCGTTTAAAAGAGGGTTGGAGGCGTTATTTGTATCTCCTGAAAAGGGAAAAAGCATATCATTGAACTTAAAATCAAGAAGATATGTGGAGTATAATCCCATACCGATGGACAATGATGATTCTTTCCTGTGGAAAGCTCTTAAAATGAGCATAGACAGAAAATCTTTTCTGGTAATATTGCTCAAAAAATACCTTTCCTCCGCTGATATGAGGCAAAATCTTAGAAAGGCAACATATCTTGCAGAGCATTTTTCATATCTTATCCCTCATGCAGCATCTGAATCGCTCAAAAAGACGGCTCGGGGTCTATATCGTTCTCACTTTGAACACACGAAAGGCAATGATAATCTTGAAAATATAGAAAAGTTTATCAGTGCGTTGGGAACATTCGACTTTACCGCGCCTTTGCCAATATCGGAAGAGGATGCCGAATCACTGAAGGTAGATGCACTTGAACTGGTTAAGGAAAGGGCGTTTGAATATGAAAACTTACACGAAATACTTAACAGGGACTCAGGGTTGGATACAATGGCTATAGGAGTTGAGGAAATAATCGCTTGTTATCCTACATCAAAGGGCAATCACCCTACCAACACCTTTTTCAAGAAAGCTATATCGTCAAGCAAGGATTTATCATCAAAAATGCACGTAATACACGGATTTATCGATACGTGTAAAATATCTAACAAAAAATTACACTGTATCACGCTAAACAAGGAATTACTCGAAAACGTAGCAACAGATACTTATGCATACGGTGTTCTGCGTTCATTTGCAGAATGCGACCCTCGTGAAGAAGGAAACATTACAAGCATAGGAACAATAATAGAAAAGGCAAGAGAAGTAGTTTCTCAAAAATATGCTGCGGCTTTTGGTGGGCGTATTGTAGGTATAACAGAAAGAATTTCAGCAAATGTTAGCGAAGTATCCGTAAAGATAGCAAAAGTAAAAAACGTTGACGAGCTGTCACCACACAGTGTTGAGCCTATAAGCTTAGATCCGATGGCAGCCTGTATCGCACGTTAAATCAATAAGAAACCGAACGAAAAATACCTTAAGAAATGATACAAAAAAGAGAAAGCTGTTTTCATTCGCAACAGCAATCTTTTAACGCTTTTATCACAACTTAAGAAATAAACGAATACCCTACTTATGAAGGTTATATAAATGGAAAAACAAAAAGTAAATCCTGAGATTCTTATAGAATCCCACAATCAAGTAACAACATTGTCAAAAGATTTCGAGAATGCAACCCCACAGAATGAAAAGGAAGCAACAGCGGATCAAGGAGAAAATGCCACAAGAATTGATCACCTTAGTGCAATATTAAGTAGAAAAAGCCTCAGTACATAATGAACACATGCTCCATCTATCACAACCTGACACAAAATACGTATCCACAAAAATAGGATAAAACAAAATGATGTTCCATTAGCTTCCACAGCAAGAGACAGCCCGCACAGAAACTCTTTTTTGCGACAACAAAGTTAGTTACTCGCACTAATTATGAACACCGTGAACAGAAAACATTTCTAATACGGTTACACATAGAATAATGAAAATATGGAAAGAGATATATCACCTAGGCTTTAAGCATCTCTGTACAGTTGAGACCACACAGCCGCATAAAGCAAGCATATGCCCAAACGCGCGATGGTAACTTAAGTTTAAATACTTCGCAACTTTCACCATATCACAAAAACGGCCTCTGCTACTCACAATTTACAGAGCTCCAATTCATCTATTCATCGTATGAGATTAACAACCAAACCAAGCGTCGCGCGCTCACAACAGCCTACAACATGTACAAGCAACACACCAGAATTTGAACAGACTCCAATTAGCACGCAATACTGTTACGGTATTATTGAAGGGAAAAAACAGAGGAAGACTGGACTCCCAACTCCCACACAACTGTTTAATATAATCCTCTATGGGAAGAAACGCACACACCCAGTATCATTTCATTCGTTCCCCTACTGCAGGTTCAAATACACATCCACTTTACAACTATCTAAAATGTACAACAATAGAGCGAGAGTCACAACACATTACTAGCAGCTGCAGGAAAAGCGGCAACGCTATTTTGTTCAAATTAATCACAGCATTAACCGACCCATCAATTTTTTACCCAAAGCCACGGCAAACGCTCTATAAACACACCGCAGAAGTAATCTTCTCAGCTTGAGTGCTCACACTCAGGTTTTGTAATGAAGTACTGACACTGTTTGTCGCCTTGCAACAATCAGACGACAGCGCCATGTATTCTTCTACTATTGCTTTCGTTGTGCAATCACTATTACTTCCACATATCCCCTTTTGAAAAGACACTGGCAGTACAATGCTACAAAAATTATTGCTACCAGAAAGCGGAAGTACATGAGCACTGAAAGCTGCGCTAAGCAGGCCACCAAAATCATTTGAAGGAAAATCCCTTGTGATAAAGCGAACAACGGCCCAATCACTAAGATCCTTGAGGCTACTATAATCTTGCTCATCACCCTTGCTTTGCACACGCTCCCCGGTGATTTGCCTGAGTATACGTTCTCCTCTACTTCCTTCTAAAAATGCAACAAGCGTTTCTGCAACCGCATAAGGAACTAGAGAGGATAGGATATCATTGGAACGCGCAATACTAATTGCGTCTAATGACATTACACAAAACCCGCTAGGATCATTCGATAACAACCTCCTATACCGATGCTCTGCCATCTTTTCATTGAATGATGCATCTTTTTCCTTCTCCCTTAACACACGTTCTATAACACCACCAAATTTCAAGGAGCTCAACAATACCGCCCACAAAACAGCCTTTTCTATATCAGAGCCCCTACTGTACATTTGACCAATCCTATCATGGGCATCAGAATCTCGAATGTAGCTAAACAGTCTCAGCAATGCATTTATGCTCTCAGCGAGGCCTTTAATACAACTACTAAAATACGACTGTTCGTGCGTATGCAATGCATCAAACTTGCTGCTGATATCCTGGAAAATACAGGCCGCGCGAAGAACACTACTGGAAAAAAATACATAGTATAACGCCTGAATCCTTGCAGAAGATGGATCTACAAAGTACCCGCTGCTGCGGCCACAAGACAAAGCGTATATGCTACCCATAAAATCAAACAGAGTCCCTGACCTCATGTCGTCATCATGCACGTGGAAACACTTCGGTATCATATTCCCGATTCTTTCGAAAAAACAACACAATGCAGCTAAGTGACTTTCTCTCTTACTATACATACTTATTGCACGCAGAAACCCTTCCCTATACCGCACCATGTCAGTTGCAAGCTGTCTGCCTATACGAGATCCGAAAAACAAGTCACTGTTTATCCGCAACGTTACGCGTCCATCATCCTCGATGTCCCTACGGACCAGCATACTCAAATCAAAAAAGTCGTTATACACACCCAGGTATCGAAGGAAAAGAGACTCCCCCACATTGTTGCGAGCGTTCTCGTATGAGAACATGAGACCAACCAAATTGTTGTAAGTTGCGTGCATGCTAACCTTATAAAAGATCTCCCCCCTCGTTTCATGCAGACCATCTTTACTCTCTTCAGGAATGACAAGAAGTACTCCCCCTGGCTGCATATCATACCCGGGCGGAAATCTGAGATCGCATATCAAATTTATGTCGTATTTAAGCTCCTGCCACAACACATCCTTTCCCTTATGAGCAAAAACCTCAAAATCGGGCCAGACCAAACGCAAATCACCTATCTGAAGGGCAACAGTACGATTCTCCCCAGTGCCAGTACCTCTTACGAACACTCGTCCTTCGCTGAAGGACTTCCATACTCCATTCACCCAAGCGAAGTCGTGAATCCTGCTGCTGTTCACCCCGTATATTACCTTATTGTTGCCGAAAGACCTGAACTCTATTACGTCGGCAGTCCCCACAGCAACGGAACTAAATAGCCTTTCGCAATTCTTTATTCCATCACCACTATTCGGTGCCTCTCTTTCATGGCTACCTGCCTTACCAACATTGTCAACCACCTCAGAACGCACATAAGGGAGATACCATTTCCTGGCAGCTAGAAGATCTGATGCATCACCAGGCCTACAAGAAATACAGTCGCTGCCGTGTTGCTTCTTAAGGTAAGCATCCTGCACTTTTCCACCACCGTCCTCTATACGGATCGCTTCCTGCGTACTCACTACATCATCGTGTATAACCTCATGTTTGTAATCCAACGAAGGACCGTCACCAGAAACCTTACGGCTTTTGTCCTGGGATTTACCTGAGTAACTTTTACCACACGCAATGTAACCCTTACACACCTCAAACATCACCTGTATCATAACCGCGACAAGCGCCGCGGCTACCATGTACAGGAACACTGCATACACCCTACTGCTCTTATCGGTGTTCTTACCAGCGGCGGCAACTAAAACGATAACTATTGTCGAAACAATAGCTACGCTAACTCCCGTACCAAGCAGAATCCAGCCACATTTCTCCAAATTTTCAACACTAGAAACACCCTTTTCTCCTGGGCACAAACCGCCACGCGCGTAAGCTTTACTTGTGCTCGTCATCCTCTCCTATACCGCAATATCTTATAAATTTAACAACTTGCGTGCAATACAACAGCAAACGCTCTCAAACAGTACATTAAGTATTTGTTGCTTTCAAGCATGATCAGTGTTTTTGGTCGATGGTAGAGAGTTATTTTTCCGTAAATTGCGCAAAAATAAACATAAAACTACAGAAAAATACCCGTATTTTGTTTATTATTTTTATATTGTTTCGCAAATACCACAAACTGCATGTACAGCAAAATAAAACAAAATAGGGCGCTTGGAAGAACGGGCACGTATAAATCACAAAAATAAATGCGTGCTTACAACACATAACAAGAGAGATCGACTAACAAATCGAAAACTCTCTTGTTAGCTAGGATGGATGCTGGCTACCTTGTCCTTTCCTGTGTTGCATCTTCTGAACAGACAGAAGCCTCAGTAATAATGGCCTCTTTTTTCTCTGGCGGACACAAAGTTTTTAAGGTAGTACAACAATACGGGGTCACGGTACGAGTAACACCTATTTTCTCAGGGAAATGCTCTGTAAACAATGTAGTTGTTGTAAAGTCCTCGGAAGCAACAAAACGGGCCACATCCGTCTGCAAATTACTGCGAAATGCGTCAGCACTGGACAGAAAATCACACATGTTTTTTCTCATCCCTAGCTCTGTTTTTGGATTAAAGCGTCCCAAGACATATTTAACAATAGCGTAAGTCATAATCTCCTGAAGAACACGGAGTGTCACACTATTAGATCGTGTACTTTCGCTTTCTGAGTACACATCTCTGCTTGCGTCATTGTGTATTAGCACATCATAACTGGATTCCATTACCTTAATAACAGAGTCTACATCTCCCCTTTCGCAACAACTAACATAATGCTTCAAAACTTCTAGAGATTCACACTCAAAAGGTAAAATTTTGTGGTCTCTTTCTCCAGGTTCTAACTTATCATCACTTGCCACATTTTTTGCTGCGATTTTAAGAAAGAACGCAAACACAGCTATTGGTTGTGAACCAGCTATTTTGTCAACTTCACTTACAAATTTTTCCAGCTTATCAATATCTTTACCATAACAAGCTTTCCGCACTAGGGACCTATCAAGAAGAGCGACAGGATACAAGAAATCTGTGTTTCCACTGAATTTTTGTTTAGGAGGAAATACAACATTAACCATTGATTTGACGCAACTGGTTAAACCCGGTATTTGGCGAAATAGAAGAGGAAATTGTTCACTAGCCAATGGCGACCTGCTCCTTACGTATTCGGGTTTTCCCATCAAAACATGAGAAAATACAGCCGAAATAACCAGATTACGGAATTTGTCATCCGACAAAAACTTCACCAAAAGTTTTCCATCACTTTTAGCGTCAACCACAGCTTTGCTTGTATAGGCACTATTACCACCCGTTCTAGACATAGAGTACGCTAAAGCAAGAAGCTCCTGCGGGGTTCCCCCCTCCCTCACTTCATCGTTGTTCTTATACTTTTTCTTATACCTTCCTATGCTACTAAAACACTCCATCAATACGCCATAAACTTTTTCATTTTTAAGAAAAGCAAAAAACTTGTTACCGTGGGTAGTAGCATCAGCCACTGCTTGGAGAGAAACACCGTCTTTGGCGATAGTATTGTGGTAAATGCCGTATATCATCGCCATATCATTACTCCAGTGATGCCAGTGATATCCGTCTTCGTAACTACCTACTAAGGGAGTAAGACGCACCATTTCGGAAAGAAGAACTTCTCTTGTTACAGGCGTGTCTACAGCATTGAGACCGAGAACACATTTACCATCAATCGCCTTACCGTCCTTGAAGAGAGGAATAAGTTTCGGTTTTATACCTATTTCTTCATCAGAAGGAATATTCACGAGATCCGCGTTAATATCCGCATAAAACCTAAACATTACTGTTCTGCATTCGGATCCAGCGTGGGCGTCATCATATACAACCCCGGGGTCACCTTTTACTAATACCATACAAAACCCATCTCTGTCTGGTAATACGTTGATACTCGAGCTTCCCACAGTGCAACGTAGTGACTTGTTTCTAATAAGCCCACCGGGCGTAAAAGTAAGTGACATGAGAATGTTACCTACTTTTTGAACGGGATATTGGACGTCAATATGTTGTATGTTCGTATCCTGAGTCCGAATAAACAAGGTAAACTCGGTGTGATTTTCAATAAGTTGGTGCTCTGATGCATATGCAATTGCATCTTTCGGAGAAGCATATGGCACAACACGAGAGAGAGTGAATGTTTCTCGTGTTCTATCGCTAGAAGGAACCCTAACTGCAGCTGTATCAGCAGCAATAGAATGCGTCTTTTCGCTTAAAAGACCATACTGCTTTCCACCAGCTGCGGTAGGTGAGGCACCACTCCTTACGGGACTAGCAGAATCGACTACCACTGGCTTGTTCATATCGGATGTACTTGCCACAGCTTTGACACTCTCTGGGCTTGCCGCTTTCTGCTCTTCTGACTGCTTTCCACCAGCTGCGGTAGGTGAGGCACCACTCCTTACAGGACTAGCAGAATCGACTACCACTGGCTTGTTCACATCGGATGTACTTGCCACAGCTTTGACACTCTCTGGGCTTGCCGCTTTCTGTTTTCCTGAAATCCTAGAAAAAACACTTGTACTGAAAAAATTAGCAATACGATCGAGTGTTGTATCAAATTCTGGACTCAGGAGAACACCCTTTGATTCTCCAACATGCGGTGCAAAACTAAGAGCACGATACGGATTGTAGTGTAGTAAATTCTTAAACCTTCCACTATCACCTTCCAGCAGTAGGGCATTTATAGAATCGGAAACAGTGTTATAGTGTCTTGTTCTCATTGGCTTTCCACTCACAATAGGAAACACGTCCTTTCCGTTTAGAATGGATTTAACAGCGCCAGAAAAACTTTCCGCTATTGCCGCTCTTCTCCCTGTATGACTTAGCCCACTGTTTATGTAGTGAAATACGCCATCTGTATCTAGACTTAATTCTTTATTATCATTTTTACGAATACTATCAATAACCTCATCTCTGCTACTTACTTTAGTATTCTCTGGAGTGTGAACTCTCACTCTTATATTGCTCAGCACATCGAATACTAATGCTTGTTCTCCAGGCATCAAGTTCTTAGTGCTATCTTTTTCCTCCAGCAGTAGATCTGCTTTCTGTGTGGCACATAGCTTCCCTGTTTCCGTTTTCTTGAATTTCCCTATGGTACATAAAGACATCATATGATCATCCAAAACATCATACGTCTTTGTGGGATGCAAACATGCTCTCATAAAGTAAAAAGCTGCATCTGTTAGTCCCGGAATGACCCTACAAATGTATGGAAAATCGTCCGGTGTTATTTTCACTTCCGGATCTGCGACGATTTTGTCATGTACAGCCTGCATAGCAAGCAAGGACACAGTTTCCCTAAAACGATTATCTACTATGAACTCATATGTAACCCGTTGATTGTAGGAGGACAGTTTTTCAAATACTTCGTCGTCACGCGAAAACATTGAATGCATCAAACAAAGTCTGCTGTTAACTTCTTCAACTGCACCCACATCGATGTGTGTATCCCTAAGTTTTCCGGCATTATCCAAAATGGACCCTATTATATTTCTATAATTGCTAGTCAACTCTTTTCTTTGCCCTATCTTTTTAAACGCCATTTCATTATCCATGATCATAGACGCCACACAACGCTTAACATTTATGTCCCTAGCTTTTACACTGAACATCTCGTCTCGACAGTACGAAATAAACTGTCTGGCATGACTGAGCTTCCACGGCTTTTCTTGAAACTCATTATAAGACATGAGGGTAAGATAAATGTTGCCATATGACTGTTGCATATCAACATAGCCCCGCGATAGGAATTCAGCTGTGCATTCTCCTCCCGCATACCCAGTTGTTTCATAGAGACCCAAATCCCCTTTTTTTGGAATACAGGGACTAGAATATGTAAGTTCTATTAAAACCTGTTCTTTACCTGATAAAGACTTGCGCAATTCACTAATTTCATCATCTGTGGGTTCTCTTCCCATTGTAAATAGCGTAATGTTGTCAACTTCAAATCTTAATCCATTAACTGCTACATAAAACTTATTCTGTGTCTTATTGTACCTGTACGATAGATTGTGTGTCGCATCGCTACTAAGTATTTCCTTAAGCTTTGTTTTATCCGCAGGCGCTGCACTGTTATCTGTGTTAATCCTCACGTATGCTCTTACGCTACTTCGTACTGCAGCTACTGCTGCATCTTTCTCAGGGACATACACACGTAAAAATCCATCAGAAACATGAATTTGTTTATATGTTCTACCCTCCTCTTCGCGACGCATTGCTACAGAAGCGGCTGTTTCTACCGTATCAAGTTGCAAAACTTGCTCATCTGTTTTTTGTTGCACCACTAAATTGCTTTCTGAAGATGGAGATGCTGCTACAATTCCCATATTCTCATCAGAAGCACTTGCAGAATGTCGTGATACTCTTTGAGAAATGGTGGTATCAGGAGCAAACGTAACACGTTTAGTTTGTGTTGTAACTTTCTGACTTAAAGTTTTGTTTTGCGTATTTAGTTCGCTTTGTTCTCTATTGTGCGCTCCAGCATCAGTTGTCCTATGCACATCATGACCTTGACTATCCTTCTTTGCATCACCAACCGCTGTAGTACTAACCGTGGCTGCCTGATCAATTCGTTGCTGCTGAGGAAAACGCGCACTCTTTCCATAAGCAACACTATTATTGCCCGAAGCGTTGCTTTGTTCCTGTAATTCTCGCGCAACATTTGTCCGAGCTTCTTTTCCCTCTTCGGAAACATCACCAGCAGGGAGAATCGGTGACACAGTTTCTCCTACTCCTTCAATAGCCACTGATTCCTGTGGAGTACTTGATTGAGCTTTTTCTTGTTCATGTTGTAGCTCTAATAGAGGCTCTTCCTCTAGTTCATGCTGAAATTCTTCTATTTTTTCCTTAACACCACGTAGCTCAAATGAGATATAAAATGCAACAAATATCGATACAAATATAAATACAGCGCTTAATATGCCAATGGTAGAAACCATTGCCACACCCATGGTAGTAGGTGCGATAAAGTAAACAAAAGCGGCCATCGCTGCTAGAGACAGAAGAGCAAAAATCAACGTAATTGATAGGGATATAATGAAGACCTTTTTTGCACTCCGTACTCTGCTTTTTTGTTGCACAGTCTCTTGAAACTTATTTGAAATATGGCCAACTTCGTTTCTTGCATCAGTCTTCGGTATATCTCCATCAGAATCAGCGACAACACTACTTTCCTGTAAACTCATTCCATCTTCTTTCCCGTCCCTAGACTCAAGGGGTACTTCTTTTTTTTCGTCTTTTTTCATAAAAAACCAATATTCATGACCACTAAAATTAAATGTACGCTTCTACTGAAATATCCTAATATTCAAGATAAACAGAACAACGCACATTTATAAAACCGTGCAACGCACCATGAAGCCACGTTATTTCTCGACATACGCAGCCTTCAATCGCTATCTAGCACGCATAATCATCGGAAATATATGAATCTGCAGACTGATATACACGAAAGTACAAGCCAAAACTAACTTATAACGCTGCTTTCGCGCAAAACCATCAGCACACGAAAATCGCATACGTGTGTAGAAAAAGTTATTTACGCAAATATGGCCTGATGTATAAAACGTTCGAGTAGAGCTACCCAATGTTTCTACATCAAATTTTGATATTTATACAAGTCTAAGTATTAATATAAATATTAACAAAGTTGTAGTTACTAACTTTCCCTATACACGATTCATGTCTCTACCATACCGTACGTATAGTTTAACAAAAAGTATTATGAAAGGATAGTTAAAAATTTTATTTTAATGGCGATATACCCGAAGAAAATATGTTTTTATTGCTACTTTTAAGATATATCCACAACTCTCAGTAATACATGTTAGCCTGTATTACTGAATGGTGATAAAACATACGCTGGAGTATGGCTTATTTAGAAAACCGGCATAGTACGTACTAAGAAAACATGAGGCTGCCGTGCACCCATATCTAAAAAACGCACCTACTTGAAAAATATTATATAACAGCCGCAGATTAGGTTTTCCTGCTCTTTCAACCTCAAAAGTGTAATAATCGTAAACGTGCTGTACAATGGTTATGATGTTAGAAGTGTTCTCAATCGGGCAACCTGCGACGTGTTCAAGATTTTGTGCTGTGCCTTCTATGTGAAAGAGAGTGTGTGCGTGTCACACTGCTAACTAGCATTGAAAGTGTTAAGATGGGACTTGTAGGTGGATAACAAATGCAAGAAATAAAGGACAGCAAAGGGTAAGGAGCTAGCTTGTTCAAGCGGCTACACGCTAAACGTGCACCTACATCACGTAGGTATCGCTGTTTGCCGCCTCAGACAACACACAAACCATCAATTATGACATTTATCCACAGATGAAAAGAAAACAGTGTCTAACATCACAAGGAAAAAATGTACATGCATCTGCCTAGCAAGAATTGTGTATGCTCGGCAAGGATTACGTCCTTTAAGTATATAAAGCGCTTTCATCCTTTACTGTGAACGTGCTCTAAACGAGTACGGAACCTCAAAATGCGCATTACACTGCAGCAGGTCAAGGGAAATAGTGGCATATTTGCTTTATACATGGGTAGCAATTAGGTTGTACAGAAAATAAGAAGTCTGGTACATCTTTAAACAAAGACTCCGACACGGAGCTGTGTTTATTGTAAGATTTTGTCTTCTTTTACTAATATTCGTCCTCGGTAGATAGCACCTATTGTTGTAACGACATCTCCCCATATAAAACCGTCGTGCTCCTTACATTTCTGAAACCAAGCAAATTCA
>JBGCXB010000025.1:0-11803 GCA_048496795.1 Aaplasma endosymbiont of Hyalomma asiaticum
TTCACTGTACATACAGCACAGGGCATACCTGGATATCTTGGTGTCGTGCTGGAGAGCACTTGCATACTGTTCAACAATAAACAAACGAGAACGTGTTGTAAAAATAACTGCCAGTTTTTTGCGCGCGAAGGCATAACGCAGAATTACGGTAGATGCGTTCGCAGAAAGTGATTCACGACTATCGCTGCAAGATTTCACCAATCGGTTCTGAGCTATTCGTACACGCAAGTGTACTGGACGGATTTACGCGTTGATCAACAATTCTGCTATAACAAAGAGTTTTCGTGTCTAGAGGGCAGAATTCACTGTGCAAATCAGAAAATGCCTCATGCTCTTGTATGCGTTCCCTATCAATTATTCCTGAAGTAACAGACGTTTTCTTTTCATGATCTAAATCGCATAGGTCATGTGTAAGCTCTTCTGTTACGCACACAGAACTCATGCTTAAACTGTCGAGTGCGACCCCGTGCTGAGATATTGTCTTTCTTGAACGATTCGCAATACATAATATAAAGTTACACACTAGCTTTATAAATCCATATATCCCGGTGCACAATTTCACCAAGCATTCTATAACCAATTCTATGGCTTGTTTTAAAATGCCAAGAAAACCTCTTTTTACTCTGTATGACAATATCACGGCTTCCACAGGAGACTTAGCCGTCGTTTTAAACAACTTTCTATTTTTAGGAAGCTCCTCAGGAAATAACATAACGCCTGAAACCACCGGGTCCCAATTATGATTATACAATTCCCTGCTCTCGTCTAATCTGTCCAATGCTCTGTTGAGTAAAGCTGCAACGGATCCTAGGGGACGCAACAACGCGGCATTCTGATCTTTTTTAATAGTTTGGGAACCAAGACATTGTAACACGCATTCAAGGCTCTGAAGGGAGTAGAGTGCGGAGATGTATATACTATGCAGAAGGGAAGTTTCTGTCATCATGCCATCGCCAATTCTCCCCGTATACTCACAGGCTCCTATAAGGGCATACAGCATGCCTTGCTTCAGATCTCTGACATGTCCTTTCACAGCATCGCTTTCTACATTTGATATTAGAGCACCGCTTTCGGCAATGAGCTTTAAGTATTTCCGCTCAAACATATTGATGTTCAGCACACATTCAAGGAGTTCCATTCTCAAAAACACTACGCATTCGGCGCCATTTTCGTATGGTTTCTTACTATAAGATAGTAAACCCTTATGAGTTCTTCTGCTTCCTTCATGAAATAGTATTCCCAACTCGCTGATCAATACCTCCTTTTCTATGAGCATTTGCTCTAAAGTGCTCCAATAAACATATACCGCAGCAGCAATAATGCTTTTCAGCCCGTTTACTATAGGTACACGAGCCTGTTCACGGATATTAGCGTCAGGAACTTCTCGCATAAGGGCGCCAGCAGAGCACACAATACAGGAGGAGTAGTGGCAAAAATCTACTATGCTGTGAGGACGTGTATACGGCGAAACAAGGCTCGACACCTCTGTGACCAACATGATTTCTCGGTGTATACGGTCTGCAAATTCGGGGGAAGTGACTGTAGCAATCTCGCGCATTGACTCGGCGATAACATATGCGGCACGCGTAGCCGTATTCATGAAGTCGAGATGCCTGCCTGAAGTTTCAACTGGGCTATGTCCTATGTTATCTATAGTACTGGCCAGGTGAGATAATGAAAGAATAGTGCTCTCCAGAAATATACTGAAGCTATCGTTGCCGCAAATCGAACACGACTCTGTGTGCCAAAGAGCCATTAGCATTTCCGATATTTTAGACACGGAACTTCTCAGTTGTGGCGATAAAACTTGGTGTAGCCACTCTTCAGAAGAGCAGGATGGTTCCAGTCTTTCCAGACCACACTTGGCACCGACAAGGATATCCCTGACCTCCTGCACTTTTTTTCTAAGGATCTCCACATACGATGCTGTTGGCAGTCCTGTCTCTTCTTCTGTTGCTTCAAAAGTCTCCAACCTTCTTTCCAGGTCTTTTAAACTTGCTTCGGCATCGCCCAACACCCTCAACAGGTACACCTTCGCGCTGTTGTTGAGAGTTTTTATATCTGCTTTTGAGTAATCCAGCGCGTTCTGCTTCATAAATCCAAGCGCAGCCGACACGCTATTATCGGTAGATCCAGAGGCCGATGACATCCGAAACATAGACTCCCCTCCAAGTCGTTTTCCAAAAACACAAACTGAAGTAGCAGTCACAGTTCAGTGACTTACCACTGCCGTCTAAAGCACCAGAGGAAATCAATTGCAATTTACAAGGAACAACCACACATTGTAACACAATTCAGGTAGCATTGTCACGTTTGTTGACAATAATGTGATATAAAATCAACAACCTTTTCAACGCATAGGGGCAAATTCTCTAAGTTTTGAAGGAAGTATGTTGATTTCAATTTTCCGCGTATACTCCAACATTTTTATGTCACACTTTGTCGTGTATTATTAGTAGAGTGACATGGTTAACGAAAATATGAAAAAGAGATTTTTCATGAAGCTGAGTCATGGTCATAATAGATGGCAGCAGATGGGGCACTTTTTGTAAAAATGTGCGATTCCAATGCTTTGAAAAAATATTTGCGTATCTGATTACTGTAAAGTTGCTGGTTTGTAGACTAACGATGTGGATTTGATGATACCGTAGTGTGGTGAATCGTCAGGCATGGGAGTTTCCATTAGACATCGAAGAAAATTGTTCCGATTTTCAGATACACTATTTTTAACCTGGATAAATACACAACGCTTAAGAACTAAACGCGTAATATGCGTATGGCAGTGGACGTACGATTTGTTCAGTCACTGATATTGCCAACTGAAGCCAGGTATCTTTCTTTTTGTTTCAGGTATAGGGCGGCATTTTTGTAGTTTTTTGGTGAGCTGACGCTGCTCTTATCCGAAACATTGTTACAATTTATCTGTTTAGCGAAGAGTCAGAAAATATTATTGCTGTTTATAGTATCCTTATTAGGTTGCATTTTAGTGATTGCATGCATAGTAATGGTCGGTAAACAGAGTAGCATCTTCGGAACATTGTCTTTTTGTAAATACAAATGTTATACTCCGAACGGCAACGTAGGATGTAATTCACTCGTGAGGTCACGAAAATAGGGCAGATACGCACTGAAACGGCCCAATACAGGCAACGCGCTCCAAGCGGTTAGCGAACATATATGCATGCTCCATACTGCACAACAGAGAGAATATTATCATACTATGGCTTGAATCGTTATAAATGACATGCAGGCCACGCCAACATACAAATCAACTCCAGCCAGAATTTCATACTTTGTAACCGCCGGTATTGCAGTCACGTCAGAGGTGCGATATACTAGTACACATACAGCTCCTCATACCGCCGCGGCACCGAACACCATATAGTGAAGAAGTTCACTACAACTTGGTTCAACGGATTACTGTTACGGCAACATGTTTTTCAGTTGAACCGTGGAAGATACGACGTATACTAAAACCCCCTTCTATTTCACTACTACCAATAACTCCCCTTATATTTACTTTCCCTATGTCGGCTACTTTAGTATCACATGAACCTCTGTCCTGTACGATGCTGGAGGGGGGGGGGAAACGAAAGCTTCTGAAGCGTTCGAGACCACAACTCCATCTAGTTGAGTCGAGGACAACTTTTTCGTTGGTGATGATGCGCACGGTGAAAGCGCTTCTATTCGGCGAACTTCTTGCATGTCATGCTCGTTACAAACCTTTCTGCCTTCTTCTATACCATTCTTTTTTTTATTGCACTGTGTTGATTTTTCTTGACTGGAGTTTTTTAATTCTGTCGTGACGAGTACTCGGGAAACAACACGCGGGCGTTTCTGTGTCCATTTTTTCTTCTCTACCCTCTGAAAGGAGGTGCCGGATGATTCTGGTGTCACTGTCGTATCAACCAACAGAGGTTTGTGTAAAACGCATCCTTTTTTTGTTGAAAGAGTGTTTGATGTAATAATGTCCATAGATGTGTTTTCTTGCTCTGCTTTCAACTCGGTGTGTACACGCAAAATGCTATACTTTGCAACACCTGCATCATATTTAGGTGGCACGTTTCCCGCCACGGTTCGCGTAGCGCTACACAACTTATATGTTGTCGTAACGCTCTGTACTTGTTGTACGTTTGTATGTGTGGGTCTATTAATAGGTGCTCTGCAGCAGTGGAAGTATTCGTTGAGTATATAGTTCACCAAAGAAGGCATGCATCCCAAATTCTGCACTCTAAAATATACGATGTCAAACGCGTATCTTGCAGATATATACGATCTGAGCAGTATAGATTGGATAAGTTGCTCATCAACCTCCTTTCCGAGAAGACCCTTGTTTTTTCTGTCCCAAACTATGTCGTGAAACCGTTGTACAACAAAACCCAAGTGCTCGACAGGTGTCCTGTTTAGCAACATTCCATGTTTCGTGCATTTCTCCAATAGTCTGTCCACCTTTTTTATAAATTTACCAATTTTCTTGAGAAACCTCGTTCTATTGCTACAAGAATCCTCTGTAGCATAACTGCCTATGATTTTTCTCAATTTTATTGACCACATATATGCGGGAAGTTCTTTCCTCGAACAATCTATTAAAAGTCCTTCTTTCGCGTCCATTCTTGCTTTGAGAACTACAGCAAGATCTAACAAAGTAGTGCACTCGTACAACAGCACATTAAGAACATCCATCCATCTAACAGCATCACATTCACGACAACGATGCCATACGTCCCCAGTTACGAGAGGGGCTCGTTTTTTGGATGAATGCGCCAGTAATGTTCCTAAAGTCCTGAAAACATCAATAGCAACCTTTTTATTATCATTGTAGTAGCAGGGACATACATTTTTAGTATCGTTAACGTAATCTAATGGACTTTGGGTATAACTGGAGCGATAAGCAAAACTCTTCAGATCGGTTAACATGCACAGAACGTCATCAATTTCCTTTCCAAGGCCTGTATCATGCTTCTCAAATAGTGCTCTCAGGTCTACTCGTAAAGCCCTCATCATGTTGGGTGGGAAATTGCAGAACAAGTTAATGTACTGCGCTAACACTCTATAGTTGATGTCGTTCATACTCGTGTCTTTCCCTAATGCTCTAGGTAGATCACCAAGCGCAACGTTAACCACGATATTTACTGCTAGGTTTCGGAAAACCACCCTGTGGCCGTATGTTCTACACAATACTAAATCTTCTATGGAATACGTATCAACCCCAATAAGCCACTCTATTAACGAACTAATTGCCGCCAGGTTGTTGTTTTCTAAGGTTCCAGGTGTGCGCTCAACTTGCATGTTCAGTAGGCGCAGCACAAACTTTTTTGCATTGTGAGCAACTGCGCTTGAACACATAATTCCCGTAGTAAGCGGGGATGGCAGTTTAACGGGACTAAGGCGCTCTCCACCACTCTTCCCAAAGCTCCAGCTGGATAGTGTGGCAAGTGAACATGTCGCACCACGTGTGACCATTTCATGTATCTCACGCACAATCCCCTCGTTATGCAAAGCCAACTGTAACGCACAAATGTCTGGGCCCCCGGTTACACATTCTGGACGAAAGTACATTTGCGCTCTGAAGGCATTGTTTAGATATTGCAGCTGGCTATTTATCTGGCTAATCAGCATGTGGGCACCCTCTACAACTTCTGGGTAGCAAAGCATTTCTGATGATAAATTTTCTCTTAAGTTAAACTGCTGCTCACTGACGTCGCAAACAATATTTCTCATCACAACGCGCAGTATACGCTGCAACTCAACGTCGCACGCTGAAATCTCCTTCAAAGCTGCCACCACTCCCCGGTCTTTAGGCAGAGTTAAGTAAGCGCAATACAATGCCCTCAGCATATACCGAGTTTCCAGTAACACAATCATCAAACTCGTCCTAGCATCCGGCGAAATCTCTATTTTTCCCGAAGCGATGTTTACTAACAAGTCAACTGCACTCTCTATAATGTGTTCATACCCCGAATCTATGTCCCTCATGCCGTCATACATTCGAAATCCGTCGACCACATCTAACAGTCGGAAATAATAATTTCCATTACGCAGTTCTCGCTCAGCTTTTTGTAGCTTTTCTTTGAGAGATTTACCAATACGCATCCTATGTGTCGATGACAGACTGCATGCAAATGCAAATACTATAAAGCGCAGTAGTCTGATGGGGAGCAATAAGGTTACTGCACTACCTCCCCCCTGATCTGTACAGTGTTTATCATGCGCCTGGGTTGCTAGATCATAGCATATATACCCAAGCACATGCTGGCTTATTCGTTTGTACGAGTTGAGCACAAGCAGGTCACGAGTTTCGCCATGCGACACGCTATTACTAGCAATACATACCTCACCTAACACGCTCAGCGGAGCTGGACAAATTCTGTAAGCGCGAAACCCCGCGTCACACCTTTGAGCCCCAGCGTCTGGTATTAGTGCACCGCCTTTCATACGTTTTAGAAACTCACTTTCTAACCCAACGGGGTTCACTTGGAGAGTACTTACATCAGAAAGTAAGTTTTTAGGCATGTTATCCTCAATTCTACCACAAAAAACTACGCTAACGCTGACATGCGAACTACCTCATCTCTATTCCGGGTTACGCATAAATACTATTAAGACTGTTCCTGCAGAGCGAAAAACAACCCTCAACCTTTTTCAGCTATAGGACTTCACAGAAAATCTAACCGCACGAGCCCCCATATTCTACACGCTGAACATACACCAAACTGTCTTCTCAACTCTTGCCAAGAGACCACACCACGGGCTACATAGCCCTCCGGAGACGACACACCCTTTCTACCGTGCAACACCAGCACTTCGTCTATAACATCCCATGTATAGCACACTGCACTAATACTCACAAACATTTCATATTAGGCACTAACATCTCTATTCTTACGCTACCAGCGTTGCTAGACACTTTCTCTGATGCATCACCACTGGAAGCGTATTGTACACGAGACATATTTCCACAACCCCCATCAGATCCTACTGATGCGTGTGGATCCATAATTTCGCAGCCAAAAATCACATCAGTAACACGCCGCATTGTAGGCATATCGTAGTTCCTTTGCTTCCATTGTTCGGAACCTACTATATCTATCGCGTGCTTTGCAGACACGCATGCTCTACATAACATGTAACTGATGAGCTGAGCGTCAATTTTCGTGCCCGACATCAATTCGTTTTTCCCCTTGTTCCAGATTCTATTACTCAAAGACTTCATAGCATCTGCGAGATAATCTGAAGAAGCATCCTTGCTTTTCATTTTCCATTCACTTGAGTGATCAGCTAACTGTTTTTCCACACTCTTCAAATACTTTTTCATCTTGTCGAAAACTTCATTCCCCTTTTTATCAATGCGTGTCGTATCGCAATAGCTAGCAGTAACATCCCGTCTCAATTTTTCCAACTCAAATACTTTTTCACACAACGACATCACATCTTTAGACTGATTCTTATAATTAGCTCCTCTTCCTTGAGCAGTAGACTTGAGCCGCATACCAATCTTCATATATAGCGTACTTTCAAGTAGAAGCATCCCAGCCACATCAAGCCACGATATTTCACTTAGCACACTGCACGATCCACTTATTCCCCCCCCCCTCGTTCCGATATCTTCTTTCCCATGGCAGAAGAAATAATACCCCATAATTATAGCCAACAAGCCAGTAACCTTGACCTCGTATGATTCGTTGTCAGAACTGCGGACCGAACTTTCTTCATATTCCGTATAGCCTAACTTGAATGAAGCACGCTTCACATCAACCAACATACAGAGTACATCGTAGATATCTTCAGGAAATTCTTTTCCATATTTCTCGAAAGAGACCCTAAGATCATGAAGCGCACTTTTCATTCCCGCCGGTGGGAGATTGCACAACATATGAACGTACAATGCTAACAACCTAAAGTTTATTTCCCTGGCACTCCGATCTCTTCCCGTAACTCTAGATACGTCACCACACGATAGGTTCACCAAGATGGTCCCCAAAACTATACCGTATCCCCCACTCATACAATCATCTACATAGTCGTTACTCGAAGACGCAACAGCACGTTCAAACATCGTGTATGCGGCTTTCGTCGAGTTTATCTCTATATCTCCTGGTATTCGATTACTCTCTCTTTGGCTAATATCGTCCAGATACTTTTTTGCAAGCGAAGCAACAACTCCTACGCACAGCCTCCTATTGTAGGGTAACGCACAACCCTCTATATCGACTTCTTTTACCCACGAGCTCGTCAGCTGATGCTCATCAACTGACCCGCGTAGAACTGCATAAACATCACGCGCCTTACGTGAACCAGCACCGCTTTCTAAACTTACCCTACCCGAAGATAAACTGCTTCTACTGGAAGCACTTGACACGTTACTAAATCCACTATCATGTGAACTACCACTGCTGACGGATTCACTGATCGCTTTCCCTTTTTTCAGATCTGTAAACAACACCTTACACGATTCTGTGAGCTCTTTGGCCTGACACAACACGGATTCCATTCCCTCCACGGCACCTTCGAGCGTGCAATAAGAAGCATAATCATTGCAGTGCGATGACTTCGAGAACACGCTTGATTCTTCAAAGCCCCTATGATAATAACCCCCATTCTTCTGTACGCTATCATCGAGAATCATTCCCGCAACAGCGTACAATTCTTTTTCTGAGGCAGCGGCTCTTTTCAGACACTCCATACACTGCGCTTTGAGATCTTGATCCACCTCCTCCGTCCTTCTTGCGATATGACTGTAAGCATCAGACGCAGCATTCTTGAGGAAGGCCGCCTCTAGGGCCAGGATCGCGATGTCTTCTTTTTCAGACTGTATTTCCGTCTTGCTTCCATAAAAGGATCCCATGAGTGATTTCGCTATCCTCTCAACGACACCCATGAACTGCGAATCTTTTCTATCCGGGTATAAGTAAAGCACCAAGTAGTCAATAACGCCCAGTAGTTCCAGGAATTCTCCAGTATCTTCTTCCCTCAGCATAACATCCAGCGATCCCAGAACAGCTCGTCTTTGAGCGCCTGACAAAACATTTGCAAACGACAACGCTATAAACCTCATCAGGCGCTCCGTTGTGTGATATAATCCCTCACTCTTAGTATAAAAACCGCATGAAGAGCCAAACTCATCGTGAACACGAGAAGCTAGGTCATAGCATATGTATCCCAATGAACTCTGCGCTAGGGATCGGTACATGTTTCGTTTTACATAGTCTTGCGCAGCACGCATGTTGATTTTGTCGTCCACGATTTTCTTGTAGAGTAGCAAGCTGTCTGACATTCCGAAGAATACATCATGCATGTCAAGCGCGTGGCCCTGGGAGGGACGGAAAGTCACACTGCCAAAACGACGCCTAGCGCTCTTTTTTCGATACGTGTGAAAACCCATGACACAGCAATTGAACTCTTCCTCCCAAGAGCGCTCTTTTGGTAACAAGCCACTATCCCTCTTTCGCGAGAAAATCCTCATATCACAACCTCATAAACCCAGCTACAAATTACCCGACATGGTTCAGACTACCCCACTCTTGCGGCGGGTGCTTCAAGCAACTACGTGCCCTGCACACAACCCGCCCCGGACATGTCATGGAATACAATTGCGACAACACACACTCCGTACGATGCCAGATAATCTAGCTATAGTCAAGTGCCGAAACTACCTTCTAGTACACGTTTAACTAACGACATACTGACATTAATGGTAATATAAATTAGCAATAAATATACAACTTGTTCCAATGTTCGTTTTATGACCAATTGTTGCCCTCATAATACAAAACACGCATTTATCGCACTGACTAAAGTGGTGGGTGTTCCAAAACGCTCCTGCTTGTTGGGTGCAGGGAATGAAGATCGTGCACTATTCCAACTTCAACTGCATCAAGACTGTTAGAAACTTCCTCTGCTACGAAACTTGCAGGATTTCCTAGGTATACCACCGGTTTGGAAGCCGTTTTTTCCGATTCTGCACCTCGCACACCATAATTACAAGCAGCGCCAGGAGACTTAGTTTCAGCGCAACTGAAGTAGCGGATTAAGATAATATCGAGGGAAGGCTTTTCATGAGATTTCCATATGCAGGAATCAACAATGTCCAATGCTAAGCTAGCAGATGCGTATGATCGGAACAGCACGTAATTAGCCAGCTGCTTATCTAATTCGTCGCAATGAAGACTTTTACTTTTGTTGTTATCCCAAACTCTACTGTGCAAAGCTTGAATGGCATCCATGCGCTTTGTACTATCTTCACTACATAATTTTTTCACGTTTGGACTTAACATGCTCCTTATTCCTTTCACTGATTTGCTAATTTTGTCACGAATTTCTGCAGTATTATCATAAAGGTTTCCAGTGGTATCAGGTTTTCCTTCCATAATAATTTTAGATATATCGCGGCATGTAAATTCTGCGTCGAAAAATTGCAGCTTTTTATCTTGCAGAACATTTATCCCGTGAGATAACATTGACGACACACTTGCTAAGTGTATATGTTCGTATAGAAGCACCTTTAACACATCTATCCAGTCTACTAAATGTGAATTGCCCAGTGATCGTTTATCGATTTTGCCAGAGTTTTTTTTGTTATGAATGAAGGAGTATGCCAACAGTTTCACTAAAGCTTCCATCAAGCCGGAAGCAGCTTTTTTATCAGCATTATAGTAACAAGGGCGTACATTGTATTCTCCAGCACTATAAATTTCCTCTTCCTCAGCATAATTAGATGCATAGGAGAAATACTTTAGATCAGTCAACATAAACAGGACATTTTCTACTTCGTGCGGAAGCTCTTCATTATGACCATTAAAAATCTTTTTTATTTCCATGAGTGAATTACTCATTAAGGTTAGTGGGACAGTGCAGAAGAGGTCTACAAACAACCCTAGTATCCTATAGTTCATGTGTTGAGATTTTGAATTTTCTCCAAACACCCTACTAGCGTCGTCCAGAGCTATACTGATACAAAGATTTGCTGATAAGGTACCGAATGCTCTTGCATGTCTCAGTGAGCATTCACTCGCGTCCCCCCCCCCATCACTCCTGCATAATACGCCTAGCATAGACTGCAGAGCCCACAGCGACCCTAATTCTGTATTGCTAAGAGTACGGCGACTTGTTTCGCTCAGAAGAGCAGCCACGAGTTTTTCTGCATTATATGAGACTACGCTAGAACATAGAACAACAGCTTGAAAAACATGTTGCATAATTGAATAGGATTTTTCCCCATCTCCGGCGGCCAAGGGGGAGGGCATGCTGGTTAATACGTCCGCTGAACCCTGTACCACCATTCTGTACACATCGCATATTACCTGTTTATGATTCTGGATGCTTATTCCTAAATTGGAAGCACAACTTAAATTATGGTGCAAGTCATCTGATAGGACTACAGTCCTTGCATTTGAATTTCTACCTTTGTTTTTACGCATTTCGCGTAGCAGTTCTGTGCAGCATGTACATGTTAATTTCAACCTATTTGACAATGAGTCCATTCCACATATGTTTTCCTCTATAGTGTTGTTAAAACCCTTATTCAGGTCATTCAGTGTTTCATATAATTCCATAAGCCCGGTATGCCTACCTATGTTGTCTGAAATGCTGAAATCCCGTACATAATCAAGAGCATCCAGAATTCGTTTTTCGATGCGCATAATCCTTCTTAATTCTGGTAAAAAGCTACGTTCCTTTATGTGGATTGAGGAAGTTTTCACCATTCTGCTCACTAGCAAAGCTTCATAAACACCGCCTGCGGCACGTAAAAGAAACCTTGCATCAAGCAACATAAAAAGGATAGATGTTTTAGTATCAGGAAAGG
>JBGCXB010000026.1:0-11258 GCA_048496795.1 Aaplasma endosymbiont of Hyalomma asiaticum
GTTGCAGTATCCCAACTTTGGATTATGCTGTAAGTGTTACGATTATATTCACTATTAACATAGCGACGAAACCCGCCTTGAAGGAAAAAGAAACGCAGAACATAAACACACTAACAGGCCCCGCTCACGCAAGCAAACACAAAACTCCCCTATCCACTAGCGACAAAAGACAGAATCCCAAACAGAAACGACACACATCATCACACGGCGAAAACCCGGACTACAACAAAATACAACGCCTACTTTACTGCTATATACGCATCCTTAAGGCGCTCAAAAATGCTCTCATACAACGAAATCTTACTCAAGAACACCTCTACGCGATCCCTCATGCATCTGAACTGCCGCTCTGTTATTGCTCCAGACCTAAATGCATTCATAACGTCACCCCGAAACGACTCTGCATAAGTTCTAGTAGCATCCAGGTGGCTCAAAGTCGAATCTATCATCGACCCAGGATCATCATAACCCATACACCACACTCCCTCAAAAACACAATTTACAAGCGAAAACCCGCAAGGCCACAACACGCGCCGCAGCCTCACTTTATTACTTAGAGTATAAGAACAATGCAGGTAATACACTTTAAAAGACTCATTGTAAAGAAAAATATAGTAAACAGAACAAAAAAGTATGGCCGGGAAACTAGTTTAACCTTATAGTACGGTTGCGCCTGTGTGATAAAGAACAGAACGGAGTTACGCCGTTTTGGTGGTTTTGTTTATGTCGTAGTAGAAATATAAGGTGTTAGTAGTAAAAAGGGTTTTTATCTCTTCCGACCATGCAGGGGTAGAGCTCAGACTTTCCCTAAAGGAATACTTGGAGGGTATTGGTTGCGCCGTAGTGGATTGTGGCTGTGATGACGGAGTGGTAGTTGATTATCCTGATTATGTTGCAATGGTGGCGCAAGGGGTTTCAGAAACAAGCTTCGGTGTTCTTGTATGTGGTACAGGAATAGGGATGAGTATAGCGGCAAATCGTTATCGGCATGTTCGTGCTGCGCTATGTCATGACAAAACGTATGCACAGCTTGCACGGGAGCACAACAACGCTAACGTGCTATGTTTTGGTTCGCGGTATATAGCAAACGATGCTGCTAAGTCTATTCTGCATACGTTTTTGACCACTAAATTTTCAGGAGGACGCCATTTGGAAAGAGTAAAAAAACTCTCTTTTGCACCTTCTTTTTCTTAAATGCGAAGCACCTTCGTGTCTCGGCAGTCCCCGGACAAGATCACCAAAGCATACGTACTTACTCGAGCACATAAAAAAACAGGCGTCGCTCCGCTTACTTCTAGTACTCAAACGTAGCAAAAGACACCCCGTATACAATGAGAACAACAAAACATCCCTTCAAATGGAGAGCCACCCCGCGCGGGCGGCGTTATTGTAGCCGGACAGAAAAAAACTCGCTTCGGGTCTGGGCTTATTAACTGTATACAAAGGACCTAAGGAAAACCACAGACTGGTAGAACCCTACCCCGATATGATATCCACAGATTCGCTGATCAACTTAAGCGACTTTGAAAAAACATCACGCTCGTCTTGGGTGAGAGGGTACTCTATTATTTCTTCAACACCACCTGACCCTATTACAACTGGAACTCCGGCGAAAAGCCCATTGCAAAACCCATATTCCCCATCCAAACGCGCGGAACACGGCAATATCATACGCTTGTTAAGAACGTAAGACCTCAACATAAGAGCGCAAGAAGAAGCAGGAGCATAATAGGCAGAGCCACTTCTCAAGAGTTTCACAATTTCCTCTCCACCCTTCCGCGTCCTCTCAACAATTTTCTCTATATCGTCACGGCTTATGCGCCCAGCATCAATGAGATCTGACACAGAAACACCACCCACTGTGGAGTGCCGGAGCAAAGGCAGCATAAGGTCGCCATGTCCTCCTAAAACAATGGACGACACACTACCCACCGAAACACCCATGTGCTTAGCCAAAAAGAAAGAAAATCTGGCCGAATCGAGAATTCCAGCCATGCCAACAACTCTATGTGCAGGCAAGCCAGAACACCTATGCATATGCCATACCATTGCATCAAGAGGATTCGTCACCACTATAACAAAAGCTTCAGGCGCATATTTCCCTATCTCCTTAGCAATACCGCCTATTATGCCGGCATTGCTCGTGAGCAAGTCCTCTCTGCTCATACCTTCTTTTCTCGGAAGCCCCGCAGTAACCACGACTGCGTGTGAACCCCGCAAAGCTGCACAATCCGCACTGCTTTCTATGGAAACATCCACACAATCGACCGCTAAAGACTGGCTTATGTCCAGCATCTTACCCCTCGGCATCCCATCAACTGCATCTATTAGCATTATCTCCTGGAACAAACCGCTGGAAGCAAGCATATAGGCAAGCGATCCACCTATATTACCAGCACCAACCAAAGAAACCTTAAGTGGACGAGAAGAGCGCATACAACCTAAAGAAAACAAAGACTCCGCGGAGTATAGCAAACAACATAGCGTTGTCAAGGAAGGCTATCTTTTTCTACCTACTCCATTCATGTGCTATGGAAATGCTCTTTGAACATCCGAAAGTTACCGCCGGTTTGCGCATCTCTATGTGACAGTATGTGATGAATGGATATTCACATGCTATGTACCCTGAAAGGGCCTCAACAGCGTCTTCAAGCAGGAAAAAATACTGCCCTGACAAGAGCGTAACAAGCTTTTTTGTAAAAACCGAATAGTCTATGTAGCGGTCACCTTTTTTATCCACAGGGGATATGCTTACGTTTATTTCCACCTTCTGCTGCAACACCCTTTCCCAGTTATAAACACCTATGTTAACATAAGCCGCTAACCCTGAGATATTTAGATGAAAAGTCATGTGATTCTCCATAAAAAGGTTTAATGTTATGAGTTGTTCCGGTAGGAGCTTTGTCTAGAGGATTCTATATGAAAACACGGATACAGAAATTGTTATCATGGGCTTCTAATGTTGTGGCCCATCCATTTGGGCAGCCACGTAAGTACGGAGAAGGAGAGCTGCACTATGTTTCAGGAATTCGTAGATGCCTAGGAGCATTGGCAGACTTAGTCATAGTAGGAGTTGTCCTGCAAGTATTGCACGGGTGTTTTTTGTATGCTTTTCCAAAAAATGAAGCCACGTTCAAGGCAGTAGAAAAGTACCGCATGGGAGGAAAGTTGCGACAAGAAGAAGCTATATTAAAAAATAAGTACCTGTTCAAAGCAGTTTCTCTTCAAGCAATTCAGTTTCTTATTATATATACCTATTATGTATATATGTGGGTAAAATTTTCTACAACCATTGGAACTTTCCTGATGGGCTTAAGAGTTATAGATGAAAATTCTCTAGATTCCGTAAACTTTAAACAAGCAACGAAGCGCTTCTTCTGTGTCATACTCTCGGGTATTCCTTTGGGAATAGGAATTATTTGGTCAAATTTTGATGCAAAAAAGAGAGCCTGGCATGACATGCTTGCGAAAACAATAGTCGTAACAAACAAAAGCCTACAAAAACATAAAGGATCATCTCATACTCTCTAGATGCCAACGAGCCCTAGGAGCAAAGTCGAGGGACATAGATATGTGACCTTTTTTGAAGTTCTCAACTCCAGCCCAGCTGACCATAATTCCGTTATCGGTGCATAGTTCACGTTCAGGAAAAACGGGGTCCATTTCCAAATTGCTTGCACATTCTGATATCGCATTTCTTATAAAATCATTTGATGCAACACCACCTGTAACAACAAACTTATTTATGCCTATACTAGCTTGCTTTGCCTCCTTCACTGCGTTACATATCCGACTCACTAATATGTCTTTTACGCATTCTTGAAATGACGCACATATATCGCAGATAGTATCTTCCCCTATCTTCTTCTCTTTTTCTAGGGTATTAAAAACAGCCGTCTTTAACCCTGAAAATGAGAAGTCACATCCCAATCTTGTACTCAGAGCACGTGGAAAAAAGAATCTCTTTCCATTTCCTTCAAGCGCTTTCCTTTCAACCATTGCTCCTCCGGGATAGCCCAATCCTAACATACGAGACACTTTATCAAATGCTTCTCCCAGTGAGTCGTCTATGGTTCCTCCAAGCTTGGTATAACTCCCCACATCATGTGCAATCACAAATTGACAGTGCCCACCTGAAATTAGAAGAACTAAAAACGGAAATTCTATGTTATTTGTCATGCGTGCAACCAGGGCATGTGCTTCCAGGTGATTGATAGCAATAATTGGCTTCCCCGTTACATATGCAATTGCCTTTGAAAACATGACCCCAACAATCAACGAGCCTATAAGGCCAGGACCTGTAGTCACCGCAATTCCTGCAAGATCATGAAATTCTAATTTCGCACTTGCCATTGCCCGCTTTACCAAAACATGCAGAAAGTTGTAATGTGCTCTTGCGGCTATCTCAGGCACAATACCACCAAATGACGCATGCTCTACCTGTGACAAAACTTCATGCGCTAACACATCACCCTTATCAGTTACCAAAGCAACCGCTGTTTCGTCGCAGCTAGTCTCTATACCCAAAATTATATTTTCCATTTGTTTTTTCTACAGCAGACCCGAATCTCTATAGAACTTTTCAGCACCACTGTGTAAAGGAACTGCTGACTTTGCCCCACTTCCAGTTGCATTTTGTGAATCTCCTCCCACAAGGTCAGAAATAGTAAGATCCCTTAGAGCGCCACTCACATCTTTAAGTCGGGATAAGTTAGAAGCTACAGATTTGACTACCAAATATGCCATATCATCTGAAAGCTCTGTCGTAGCAAACATCGATGCCCTAACAGAAATAGTATGTATATCATACCGCATATTCATATACGTACCCATTGGTACTACGCCTCTATGATAATATGGATACTGCTCAACAAGTTGCGATATCAGTCCACTATCAAGCACCAGAGCAACAGCATCACATGTTGCAACAGCTTCTTGCATAGCAGCATTGGGATGTCCTACAAAATCAGAAATCACATCTATCTTCCCATCGCAAAGAGCCTGTACCTGCTCCGAAGATTTTAGATCTGAAGTTACGAGAAAGTCCTTTGTCGTCCAACCTTTTGTTTTTATAAGGCTTAACATAGCTGAACGCACCCCGGTTCCTGGGGCTCCGATATTGACTCTTTTGCCCTTAATATCGTCTATTGTCTTTATTCCGGAGTTACGCTTTACAATCAAGGTCAAGTACTCTCTATGCATATAAGCTAAGAGCCTGAGGTCTTTCATAGGTGGTACGCCATTATAAAGATTTTCGCCTTTGTAAGCATAATATCCTATATCAGACTGGGCTACGCCCACATCCATAGTCCCACGTCTCATTGAGTTCAGGTTATATACACTCCCAGCAGTTGAAGCGGTAGAACAAATGAGCTTCTTTTTTTCATCTGAATCGTTTTCATCATGTACAGCAACAATGAACTTACATATTCCTCCACCCATTGGGTAGTACACACCCATCATTGACCCGGTTCCTATCAAGACGAAGTCCCGCTGCTTTGATTCAGAAAGCGCAACATTACTAAAAAAGAAAAAAGAAAAGCTACAAAGTGTCACAAAGCCCGTAACAATTACTCTAAGCATACAGAACCTACAAGCATTCCATCAAATTGTCTAAAATCCTACCAAAGCTATCCACATTCAAACTAGCATTTCCAACCAAAACTCCATCAATCCCACTGATACCATTCTTTAAGGAGAATATGTTACTTCCATTTACTGAGCCACCATAGACGATCTTATGCTTAGGATTATGAGATCTTATAACCTTGAAAGCGTCATCTATAACACTCAGTTCAGGAATTGATAAGCCTCCGATTGCCCAAACAGGTTCGTATGCAACGATAAACTCTCCATTGTCAGGAAAGCAAGAGCTGCACTGATCAAACAGGACACTTGCCGAGTCACCGCGATCCCTCTCACTTTTTGTTTCCCCTACACATATTATTGGCGTTAGCCCCTCCTCTATTGCCCCTGTAGCCTTGAGTTTAATACAAGAATTATCCTCATTCAGAATCTGACGTCTGTCAGAGTGCCCGAGTATCACATACTTACACCCGCACTCACGCAACATAGATGGACTTATTTCCCCTGTACAACTCTTACCTGCTTTAGAAAAGCAATCCTGCCCCCCAAGATCCATATCTTGAACGTACGACGACAAGAAAGGCATTGCAGTAAATGGCGGACACAAGACAACTCTGTAACTTCTACAACACTCAGGAGACGTATAAGCAGGACATATCGCCTCCACAAACTCGCGCGCCGTCGCTGCGCTTCCATTAGTCTTCCAATTTGCAATCACAAGAAAGGGCATATGCTCCACAAGCACAATCGAGCAAGCAAGAGCCGGCTGCCGGACTCGAACCGACAACCCTCTGATTACAAATCAGACGCTCTACCAATTAAAGCTAAGCCGGCGAACGATGGCGGGAAACATATCCCCTCATCATAGCGGTAGTATGATATACATGTTACGGTAAAAGTCAAACAGTTAAATTGATGCTATTATCCCGGCAGTGCGTTAACAATAGTTTAGGTAATAACCGTGAGGCATAGAACAAGGAAATCATTGGGACAAAATTTTCTATCTGACCCTCACATAGCAGGAAGAATAGTCTCTTATGCCGGTAATATAAAAGACCACAATATTGTAGAGGTAGGGCCTGGTTTAGGGATAATGACCAAGATTATACTAAACAAAGGAGTTAAGAAGCTTGTGGCCATAGAAAAAGACAAACGTCTCATAGCCGTGCATAATAGGTTACAAGATGCTTACCCAGAGTACGAGTGCATATTCGAAGACATACTGGAAGCTGATATTGAAGATCTTACATCTAAAACACCAACAAAGATGATAGCGAATTTACCCTATAATATATCAGTAGTTTTGTTACTTAAATTGCTGGGCCACATACGTAATTATGAAAAATTGATACTGATGTTCCAAAGGGAGGTTGCTTCAAGACTGGTGGCATTACCCCGAACAAAAAGCTATTCAATATTATCTGTCCTAGTGCAGCTTTTATGCGATGTAAGGAAAATTGAAGATCTACCTCCTGAGGTGTTTACACCATCGCCAAAAGTATTCTCTTCTGTCGTGGAGATAACTCCGTTACCAGCTCAAAGATATTCTGTAGACTATAAGCACCTACAGAAAGTGCTAAAACTTCTCTTTCACTGCAAGAGAAAAAACATTAGAAACGTTCTAAAACTTTACGTGAAAGATATCGACTCCGTCTTGCAAAAGTGTTCCATACCTCATGATATAAGAGCTGAGTCGCTCTCTGTCAAAGAGATTTGTACACTGTCAAATTCCCTACAGGAGTCAGGGAGCTTTAGGTAAACACTTTCTATTCACGTCCATGGAACCATTATCTCAAACAGGTATAGTACTTCCCACCTCCCTGTGCTCTGGAAAATCATTGATGAAGTTGTAACTCCCCCTTGCATCCACATATGCGGATATTCTTTCTGGAGTTTTTATGTGATGAAATGTGCTTTTAAGAGCACTTTTCGCACTGTTAACATGCGCAGCTTGTTTTGAAAATTCGCAGACATAGGAGGAAAACGTCATTGCAACCCACCACCTAAGGGCCAAATCTGTGTGCATACGTCTAGTACCTATGTGGTAAAACAGACAATGAAAAAGTAAAATTCTCATCTGCCATGTCATATGAAAAATCCTAGAAACATACAGAATCGCTTTAGCTTTCATGCATCTAATAATAAGAGAGACCACACAAAATTGCCTTTTCTCATTTCCGTTTCACGGGAACCCCCACATTCCTGTCGCTTCTCTATGCCCACATAGCAAGAATAACATTCCTGTACTCTTCTCCGCTAGGTTTCACGAGTTTGTTGTAGCTGCTGTTTCATAAACATATTTTCTTCTTATGCGAAAATAACTCATGTTGTAACAACCTCACTGGCAAAAAAGTCTCAAATAACCGTTAGTAGCTATGCAATAAAAATATACATACTGTAGCGCAATCAGTGTTTGATTAAAAAGTTAAAGACCATTTTTTTGATGTCCCATTAAGCGATTCCTATATGAATTTATCATACGCTTCATACCCAATATAACTGATGATCTTTCCTGAAACATTTGAACATAAAATGAGCTAGTACCGCATTATTCAGAGGATTTTCATTCACCTACACACAAAAGGTACAAATTAAGACCCAAGAAATCTGTATGATTAATTAGGATGTAAGTTAGAGAATAACGTGTCGAAAAGGAAGACAGCTATGATGAGAAAAGCAGCAGCGCTTACTTATTAAGATAGACAAGTACAGTTTCTTCCTAAATGACGTCAGGAATCGGTAGTAATAGGCATTGTTGACATATTTTCCTCTTCCTTCCCCATCATAAAGGCCGCAATAGCTGCATGACTACAATCCTAAATAGGTAAATATGAAAAACGCAGCAGGAAATGCTTCTACCCGTCACCGAAGATATAATGACAAATTGTGGACTTCAGGAAATCGTAGGCTTATTGGTGAAAATGACAAAAGAAACCTTCCGGTTTTTCACAAAGAGTAGGGAAAGTTTTTTCCCAGCTTATGCCCTAAAATCACAGCGCGGTCATTGCTTGCTTTCTCCCTAGCTATTGCTCCTTCTCTTCTTGATCATTTGCTTCTCTTATACCTAAACACACCAAGTGCTTGTGTAGCTTGATTTCCATAATGTCGCTGTGTTCAGTGCATATCCGCCACTAATGCTGCCTGTTATCCTAAAAATACAATCCATTCCAGTAATGTTGGAAATTTTCTCTCCGCTACTATAGACATGTCGTAGCACAAAAAACGTTTGCTTTCCTAGATAACGCTAATGTCAACCCCAATATCGCATTAAACGCCTTATTCGGGAATAAGTGTCGATTGTAAACACATAAAACACCCCGCCGCTCCGTGAATCAGTATTTACCAAAACGAGAAGGCTACTGCCATTTAGCCCTATTCTGGAACGAAACTGAAAACTACCCAAGTTCCAACTACCTGCAAAACACTAGGGAATACCGGACTAAAATCAGAGAACAAAAAAGTCTTCACTGTCTAACTTTTATGGAGTGTATTACCTTGAACCCAAAGTACACAGAAATCTTCTCTATGATACCTGGAGCAGCGTATTGTAAGAACATCGCGTGACCGCCGCTTTTGACATGTAGATACAAAATACCAGCACTATCAGTAAAGACTACCTTTTCCGGACGCGCAATATCAGCAATATGATTGCCTGCAATAACCCTCCAGTTAAGGAATAACTTAACCTCAATTTTGCTCACATTCCAAATCTGGCAGCGTCTCAGAACGAAATCCTCAACAGCCAGGCCTGCCTTTTTGCATCCTTTGTACGCACGTCTTGCTACGTAATCTTTCATCATTCACACTATTCCTCCATGTCATGATGCACTACACAACAGGACAACCTCACCTACAAATGAACCTCTCAAGAATGCTAACCACGAAAACTGGCGGAGAGAGAGGGATTCGAACCCTCGATACAATGTTACTTGTATAACGGTTTAGCAAACCGCCGCCTTCAGCCTCTCGGCCACCTCTCCCACAGAACAGCGGGCAATTATTCTATATTTCTAACAAAATATCAATATTAATTCTGAGCTCTTTCTTGCTTATTCCTCTACTTCTTAACTAGAATTTGTTCTTTTCATATAAGAAACACAGAAACAGGCAAAATAACCATTATTTCCGATACCATACGTGCGCATACCTTGTATGAGGGAGAGGAATTTTGCCTACTTAATTAAAGGCTACCCTGAAGAAATGTTTAGCAATCCTTACCATAGCTTTTCTGCCATCGTTTTGACCGTGATTGAATGTATTTTTTTACACATTACATTGGATTATGAAGCCCAAACAGCATTACTATCGTGCTCTCTATCCTCTTTCCTATTACTTTACTTATTCCTTCCCTCAAAGCTCCATTCTACACCACTTATCTTATCCAGTTCGTCGTCTTTTTGTAGACAGCTCAGTCTTTTCTTTCACACACATATATGTAAGCACAAGTTATTGTCTAACCGACTTTTCCGTAAAAGGGAATACAAACACTTTTCACGCAGTACAACAATGATATATCACAAACAGCATTAGCTGTAAGCTAGTTACTGATGAAGAAAGCAACCCTATCCCCCTCTCCTCTTAGCCAATGCCATACCTATCTTTCGTCCACAATACTGTAAATAAGTCGCTTAAACGCTGCAAGAAGAATTGAAAGTTCGTCGTCTGATATGACAAGTGGAGGCATTAGGTACACTACGTCTTTTATAGGACGTAACCATATTCCGAGATCATATAGCTTTTTCGACAAATTCATAACAAATTTTTCTACATATTCATGCGCAACATTTAAAGCCGCAACAGCCCCTTTTATCCTGACATTATGCACATAATCCAGGGTACTTAACTCTTTTAATTCCCGCTTCATCTTCTTTTCTATCTCTAGCACCTTTGACTCATACTGACCGCTCACAAATAAATCCAATGATGCGTTTGCCGCCACACAAGAAAGCGGATTTGCCATAAAAGTATTACCGTGCATGAACTTGCCGCAATCACCAACAAAAGGTTCAGCAACATCATTCGTAACAATAGTAGCTGAAATTGGGCACAAGCCTCCGCCCAGAGCTTTCCCTAAAGTCATAATATCAGGTAGAATACCAGCCTGTTGGGATGCGAACATAGTACCTGTTCTATAGAATCCCGTAGCGACCTCATCAGCTATAAACAATATTTTGCACTCCTCAGATATTCTCTTCAACACATTCAAAACGTCCGGAGAATGCAATATCATTCCCCCTGCTGCCTGTAAAATTGGTTCAACTATCATTCCTGCGACATTATGGGAAATGTTCATTATTTCGCGCTTCAGCGATTCCCCTTCTTCTTTCGTGGCGGGAATAGGAAATAAGTATTGATTTTTGTAATAACTTGAAAAAGCCATGCCATGAATGGCACTGGGATCGGAAACCGACATACACCCCATGCTATCCCCATGATAAGAATTCTTGAAATGTATAAACCTACTCTTCTCGCATTTCCCCTTGCTATGCCAATACTGAACAGCAAGCTTCATCGCTATTTCTACAGACATAGACCCAGAATCTGCAAAAAATACCTTTTTTAACCCGAGAGAAGAGGAAATTTGGGCTAATCTCTCCGCCAAAGACAAGGCAGGAATATGTAGCAAGTCCTGACAGAACATAACATGTGGTAAATTTAGAAGTTGTGTCTTC
>JBGCXB010000027.1:0-10272 GCA_048496795.1 Aaplasma endosymbiont of Hyalomma asiaticum
CAGTATCTGCTCCTCCTTGCACACTTACTTCTTCAAGTATATCGGATACGGCTCTCCTGCCCTTGTCTGCAACCATAAGCAATCCATGAGAAACACGAACCGGCTCGGAGGATATCATAATCATATCGGCATGTATAGCTAAATTGCATGTACGTACACTCTTAAACACATGCTCTGTTACCTAAATTTACACATTTATTAAGGGAGATGTGCGGCTAAATAATTGTGCTTAAGAAAAATTTGCCATACTTACGATTTATCCCCGTGTTCTCCGTACATATAGAGGGCTGCAATAGCCTAAAATACATGGAAGTAACCGAAATGCTTTTGTCATCTGTGAAACATTAAACTTATCTGGTATTTGGCCAAAATTTCAACGCTAGATGGTACGTGGTAACTTTTGGGTAAATTGTGTACAAATACTAGTACAACGAGCACATATTTTTATATGTTTGCAACCTTGGTGTTTTTATCTGAGGAAAAAGCAACAAACTTCATAAATAATCTCTTTACTCTTTGGTTTATTTGATTTACTCAGGTTCACAGACGATTCGTGTGCTTGTGCACGTCGCGTAACTTTGCTGTACATGACGTTTCCTATGCTGTGGTCTGTTCTCTTCCTCTTGTTGGGGTCTGTTCGAGGATATGTGAACAGTAATTTCGTCAAATTAATTGTGTTTTAACCGACGTGAGGTATGCTATCCTGGCGTTTGGTTTTGTCTAAGCCGTTGGTTTATTAACGTACGTTTAAGATGCACACTAGTAAAGACAGTGCTTGTAGCTTTGATGGGCACGTAGTTCCATCTGTTCTCAAAGCTTTGAATCAAAAATTACCGCACGATTCACATTATCGCCTGCTTAGAAGTTTTATAGAGAAGTTTTACAACTTTTCTTACAGCACAGACATGGAACTGGGCAGCGAGTTTCTTCTGCTGATAGCACAGGATTTGTACAAGTTTATTGACAAACGAAAACCTGGGAGCTGTATGGTGCGAGTTTTCTCGACCAGTAGACCAAACTTTCCTGATGAATCTCTTACAATAATCGAAACAGCAAACGACAACTTACCTTTTATAGTAGACTCGATCATAATAGCTATAAAGAAGCATAACTTTCCCATTTACCACTATACGAACTCGGTTCTCAACATAAAGCGAGATGAGAGTGGTATAGTGGGAGTAGACATGCTTCCCGCACGATGTTCTGAAGAAGACGGATCATGCGAATCGGTGGCGTATTTCGTGGTTGGAAACGCAAATGTTGAATCACAGGAAATGCTGCGTATGGAAGTGGAAAAGGCCCTCCACTACGTGACAAGATGTGTCAAGGACTGGCGCCCCATGTTAAGCCGCCTAGAGGAACTGCTGCCGCGCTATGCGCAAGACAAGAAGAACAGCGAGGTGTACGACTTCCTCAAGTGGCTCAGCTCCGGGAACTTCGTATTCCTGGGATATGAAGAGTATACAAGGCTCCCCCATGATGAGCACCTCACCCTAGCTCCGGGCCGTAGCCTGGGCCTAACGGGAATGGAGAGCTCGAGCGGAACCCCGAAAACATCCCCACATCCTGGCGAAAGTTTATACGTAACACAGTCAAACCTAGTATCCCACGTACACCGACATGAATACATGATTTGCGTGGGGTTGAGAACTTTTGATTCACATGGACACGTGGAAAGAGAGTGTTGTTTTTACGGATTTTTAACTTCGTATGTTGCGTTTCAAAACGTTCACGACATACCGATAATAAGAAAAAAGGTAGAATATGTAGAGGAAAGATCTGGGTTTGTCCGGCACGGTCATAATGGCAAGGCGCTCTTCACAATAATACAGAAGTTTTCAAGGGAAGAGCTTTTACGTTTTTCAGCAAAAGAGCTCTTTCAAATTTCAATGGGAATCCTGTTTCTTTCCAGCAATCCCAAAGTGAAGCTGTTCACGTTGAGAGATAATGTGAACTTCATTGTGTGCATAATATTCATTCCTAAAAGCCGTGCAAGTACTGAGCTTGCTGACAGAATAGCGTTAGTTCTTGAGGGCGCTCTGGCTGGAAAAGTTGTTGGAAAATATTACAACATGTACAACGAGTCTGATCTTGTAAGACTGCAGTTTACTGTAAAGGTCAATGGTACCGCCCGGTGCTCCATGTCGGAAAAGGAAGTGGAGAAGCTTGTAGTGGAAGCTACTGAACGTTGGGAAGATAAGCTGCGTCAGGTTATTCTAGATAAGATGGGAAGTAAGTTCCTAGAATACACAAATTCTTTTCCCAAGAGTTATCAAGAGTATTTTGTGCCCAAAAGCGCTTGTCACGACATACTCAAGGTTCACAAAGTACTTGAGTCGGGCATAGGCGAGGTAGACCTGTACCTGCTTGATGATTATAGTCAGTACCAACTCAAGATATATGTCCCGCTTGAAGGCGACTTACACCTATCGAAAGTCCTAGACATAGTGAAGAAAATGGGTGCGAAGATGTCACTTCATTACAGCTACGACATAAGCGTGCGCGGAAAGTGCGTTAGAATGCACCACTTTGTTCTGTCCAATGCTCATAGGTCACTTGACCACCACATAATAAAGAGTCAGTTTGAAATAGTGCTAAAGAAAGTCTTCTGTAAAGAAACAGAAAATGACTATTTCAATAGCCTGGTCATATCTGCTAACCTCCAGTGGAAGGAGGTTCTGCTTGTAAGAGCACTGAGCCGATATTTGAAGCAGGTGTCCTTTAACTATAGCCAGTCTTACATTCAGAAGGTGGTACGGCGTTATCCTGATATGGTCAGGTTATTTGTAAATCTATTTAAAGCACGGTTTGACCCAGATCTCTCTGTGAACAGAGAAGATGAAATATCCACTGTAAAGAAGTCTATAGAAGAGCTGTTCACGCAGGTCTCAGATGTTGTGCATGACTACATACTCAAGAGTATGTATAGCCTAGTCATGGCAATACTACGCACAAATTACTATCAGGACGATAGAAGATATTTGTCAATAAAGTTCGATTCTTGTGCTGTCCCGGACATGCCCCTGCCCCGACCGTTCCGTGAAATATACGTGTATTCCAATGAGTTTGAGGGTATACACTTGCGTGGTGGCAAAGTAGCCCGTGGTGGCATAAGATGGTCGGATAGGTCTGAGGATTTTCGTACTGAAGTTTTGGGGCTAATGAAAGCTCAGATGACGAAAAATTCGGTAATAGTTCCTGTGGGGTCTAAGGGCGGTTTTATACTAAAGGGCAAAGCCCGAAAAGCTGGCTCAGTGGAGTATGCTATTGAGTGCTACAAGAATTTTCTGCGCGGTATCCTAGATATAACTGACAATATAGTTGATGGAAAGTGTGTATCACCGAATAAGGTTGTGCTTTACGATGATGACGATTCATATCTTGTGGTGGCTGCGGATAAAGGCACAGCGTCCTTTTCGGACTACGCAAATCAAGTTTCATCGGAGTATAACTATTGGCTAGGAGATGCATTTGCCTCCGGAGGGTCTGTAGGGTTTGATCACAAGAAGATTGGTATTACTGCAAGAGGTGCTTGGGTCGCCGCACAAAGACACTTCTGGGTGATGGGTAAAGACACGAAGCGTGATCGTTTTTCGGTAGTGGGAATTGGTGATATGTCCGGCGATGTTTTCGGAAACGGAATGTTGTTATCTGATAAAATTTGCCTATTGGGTGCGTTCAACCACCAGCACATATTCGTAGACCCCACACCAGATCCAGAAAAAAGTTTTATTGAGCGGAAAAGGCTATTTAACATTCCTGGATCATCATGGAAAGACTATAGACCCGAACTTATATCAAGAGGCGGTGGAGTATTTTGCCGACAGTCAAAATCAATTGAGCTGACACCGGAAATAAGGCAATGCCTTGGAATTAGCGAAAATGAAGAGAACAGCATTACCCCCACATGTCTTATACGACATATGCTCAAGGCCCCAGTTGATATGATCTGGAATGGAGGGATAGGAACCTATATAAAATCCTCAAAAGAAAGTAACGCCGTAGTTGGGGATAAAGCAAACAGCAGACTACGTATAAATGGTGTGGACGTAAGAGCTGCAATGGTGGTTGAAGGAGGCAACCTGGGTTGCACACAGCTTGGTAGAGTTGAGTATGCAGAAGAGGGGGGCAGAATCAATACTGATTTTACCGATAACTCAGGTGGTGTCATCTGCTCGGATTTTGAGGTGAACTTGAAGATATGCTTGGAGACCGCGGTGCGTGATAGTTACATATCCTTAAGTGAGCGGAATAAAATACTCGATGATATGTTGCACGATATACCAAATATAATTTTGGAGCGGCACAACAAGCTAGAAACCAGGGCCTTGATGCTTGAATGTATGCAAGCTGCGAAGCGTGTAGAGCAGCATCATAGAATAATGCAGTACTTGGAAAAGATGAAAATGTTGGACAGGTCCATAGAGTTCTTGCCTGGCGATGAAGAAATACAAAAAATGATTTCGGAATCGCGGGGGTTTACTGCGCCGCAGATTGCGGTACTCATGGCGTATACCAGGATGTTTATAAAAGGAGAAATAATAAAGTCAAATCTTCTTTCTCATCGCGGATTAGATAGTGTGTATGAATCTCAATATCTGCTTTCCTACTTCCCTGTAGGCATAAGAGATAGATTCGAAAAATATATCAAAAAACACAAGTTAAAGAATGAAATCATGGCTACCTGTATTTCTAATGATATCGTGAACAGGATGGGATGTGTATTCGCTAGTCACATAGAAAGTATGGGTATCTCAATGGACATGATAGCAAGGGTGTATGTGATAATAACTCGTGTATACAACCTGCAAGACATATGGAGCGAATTGGACAGGATAGATGGCTGTATAGATGCCAATGACTATGTCGAAATTGTAAAGAAAGTACAAAAATTTGTTGGCCAGGCAACGTTCTGGCTGTTTCGCCACATGCATAAATTCTCTGATATCGAAAAGAGACTTGATAGCCTATCGGCTCAAGCTTTGCTGCTAGAGGGTGGTCTCTGCGATGTATTGTGTGATGAGTTTTTGGAAGCTTATCACCATGCATGCGTAAGTTTGCCAAAAACAAATATGAGTCCCAAAATTGCGCACAGAATAGGAGGGCTTGAATTCTCTATATACGGCATGGACATAATATACCTTGCAGAAAGCTCCGGAATGGAAATGGCCACTGTCGCGCGCATATATTTCAGGCTCCGGTCGGTCTTGAGTTTTAGTAGGATAAGGGACCTGGCAACTCAAATGGATACCGTTTCTTCTTACTGGCAGCGTATAGCCATAAGAAATTTGTTAGATGACTTAAGTGACTATCAGTCCATAATCGCAGGAAACATCATAAAACACATGATTCCTCAACAATCCATCTCGCAAAAGAATATCGAGGAAATAGCAAGGACATCTGTTGCTGCTTGGTGCACTCAACACAAAAATCAACTTGATGGATACTACAGATTTTTAGAAGACATTAATTCCGCGCAACTCGATCTTAGTAAGCTTGTTTTGATAATAAGGTCATTGAACGTCTTTACAGTTGAAAAGGACTGTAATGTTTAGCATTGGGCTGTCAGAAATCTTGTTAGTGGTCGTAGTGGGGTGCCTAGTAACAGATCCTAAGAAGCTTCCTAGCGTGGTGAGCACGTGCAGGGCGTACTACAAAAAGTTTGACGAGGTTCGTGCAGAGATATTTGCGTCTTTCAGAGATATATGTGAAGTCGATGGCACAGAGTCAGAAGACCTTACCAGCATTTCCAGAGGAGAAAAACGTATAGTGGGAGACGACGGAAAAATTTATGAAGCGTACGATATAGGAAATCTTGTGAAACTTGACAATAGAAACAGAGAATCTGTCACTAGTGGCAGTTGCACTAATGCTTCATCTGATCAAGGAATATCAACTGTAGTAGATCCTACGCTGGGTAAGAACAGGGACAATAAATAAGTCTCATATACGGGAAATTAGGAAATTGACTATTTTTGTAAATGTACTTTTCGCTCTTAGGGCCTGATATCCGAGCAAGAAAGCGTACGTTTATGATGTGTTGTATTTTTTGCAACTATGTAAACGAACACACCCAAAAGTTGCATTAAAATTCGTAATGTGTTGGTAAATGAGTATGACGGCAAAAATACTTGTAGTAGATGATTTACTCTCAAATGTTAAGCTCCTGCAGGCTAAGCTTACTGGAGAATATTATAGTGTGCTTACGGCAATGAGCGGCCCCGAGGCAATAAAAATGGCACAAGAGCACCATCCCGACATAATACTGCTAGATGTTATGATGCCGGGCATGGATGGACACGAAACCTGTAAAAGGCTACGTGCTGACCCCGCCATCACGTATATACCAATTGTAATGGTAACTGCCCTGGATAATACAACAGAAAATAGAGTAAATGGTTTAAAGGCGGGAGCCGACGATTTTCTCACGAAACCAATTGATGATGTTGCATTATTTTCTAGAATAAGGTCTCTTACTAGATTTAAAATCCTGGTAGATGAATTAAGGCTCAGGGGAAAAACCACTACAGACATGAGTGCTGTAGACGGAAATATCATGAGTTATGCAAACCAAATTGAGGACGGAAAGATCCTTATCATGGATGAAGATAGTATTCGTGCAGATGGTATAAATAATATTTTACAAAAAAACTTTCGTGAAACAGTCATTCTAAGTGACTCTGCGCAAAGCATTAATCTTACCAATGCGACAGATTATGACCTGATAATAATAGACTTGCACTTTGCAGGTGATGGGCTTAGACAATGTTCCAATTTCCGCAATAACAAGGAAACTCGCTACACTCCAATATTGCTTTTGCTGGACGAAGGCGAAGATAAATCCGTGCTGGACAAAGCATCAGGAATAGGAATAAGTGATTTTATAACAGTGCCGATTTGCAACAACGAACTCATTGCTCGAGTGAGTCTACAGATTAAAAGAAAAAGATACCAGGACGCGCTAAGAATGCACTTGAAAAGCAACGCAGAAATGTCTATCAAGGACCCTCTTACCGGATGCTACAACAGAAGATACTTTGACATGTATTTTCATAATATTATCAATGTATCGCGAGAAAAGAACAAGGATCTTTCCTTGATGATAATGGATGTTGACCATTTTAAACAGGTCAACGATAGCCTGGGGCACACAGTTGGGGATGAAATCCTTCAACAGATGTGTGAGAGGGTTTTTGATAACCTCAGAGTATCTGACCTTCTGGCAAGGTTTGGAGGAGAAGAATTCGTCGTTATCCTTCCGGAAACTGACATTAAAGAAGCCGTTGCCGTTGCCGAGAGATTACGCCATAAAATCGGGAGTAAACCTTTTAATACAAGCGCAGGCCCACTGAATAAGACTTTGAGCATAGGAGTATCAGGGTTAAACAGGGCTACTGCTGAACACGATTATAAAAATCTGCTCGCGAGAGCCGATGAACTTTTATACGAAGCGAAGAAGACAAGAAATGCGGTAATATCGGACCTCAACGCATAGTTACATTATCAAGTGAAATCCGCGGTGCAGTACGTTATGGACTAGTGGTGTTTGAAGATAGTAAATGCATGTTAAGTAAAATGTTAACACATTGGTGTTCTCTTTCATTGATAATAAAAGTTACTACTTTCAACAATGTCTTTCTAAAACGATACAGGCCTTCTTGTCTGGAAATAACCGGTGTGTAAACATATCCTCCATGGATAATGTCTGCCACTGCAACGATAATTGGAAAAGTTCACGCAGTTATTCCGGTACTTTCCAAAGAACATCCAAAAAGAGTGCGTACTGTGTCTTTAATGTACATAGGTACAGGTGCGGTTATAGTGATATTTTTATTGAAAATCTCAAATGTCATCCTTAGCGCGTGCAAATGTAGCCTGTCCCTACTTAATCCCTCCTCATTGTACTTCGAATCACCTATTATAGGACATTTATTCTGTGACAGATGTATTCTCAGTTGGTGTTTTCTACCAGTAACCGGTTGAAGCAGCATTATGGAGTAATTTCCTGATGATTTCACAATGAAAAAAGAGGTCTCTGCATCCTTGGCCACTGCTACACTCCCTACTTTCGATGAATGTCTCTTATATAATATAGGCAAATCAATTATTCCGCTGGCACACAACGGCACCCCCTCAGTAATAGCTAAATACTCTTTTTTTACTCTCCTGCAACGTAGCTCTTCTGATAAGCTTCTAGCAACAGACATTTTACGAGCAAGCACAAGAACACCGCTTGTATCCTTATCCAACCTATGAACTATGTGCAACTGCTCCCCATGTATCACTTTATGTAACAAATCACCAATACTTTCCCTAATCTTTGTACCCCCTTGAACGTTGAGGCCTGATGGCTTGTTCACTGCGATAACATATTCGTCTTTATATATTATGTTGCTCCTTATTAATTCCAGAAGTGATGCATTCACATCCTTTGCTTCTTTTTTGTTGTAAGACGAAACAAAATTAATATCCCCTACCCTGACAGAATCACCAGTTTTCACCCTAGCAGATGAAGGAACAATGCTGTCATTAAGTAAAATCAAGCCCTTGCGAAGTAACTTTTCAATCAATGCCTGTGTAATACCGGGAAACATTCTCCGTAAGTATCTGTCAAAACGTACCGCATCTTCAACATCAACTATGTGGTAGACTTTACTCACGTTCGGGAGATAACTTCTTTCTCAATAAAGTCGCATACAAAAAAGTTCCCCGCGACAAAAAGACCATTCTTCTCAAAAACACTGCCCTTGCTACCTTCAATGAAAAGCTTACCCACACTTGCCTTATGTTCGTTGATTCCCGAATATACAACAGCATCGTAGCACCCTGCACACAGATAAGAAAACCCCAGAATCACCGAACCCATAGACCGCAAAACTACGTGATTTGATGCTAAACCGTGCACAATACTTCTTACCTTTGTACACCCTGCAGTACAGTCTACTACCGCAGCACAGATATTTTCTCTCTTCGTTACATACATTCGGGCATATCTACTTTGGCTACTCTCTGAAAATGAACCAAAACCCTTTTCTGCGTAGTAAGTCTCTCGTAATACTGGAGCATCAACTACCGCAGCAATAACTTCTCCATTTTTAAAAAGGGCAACCATAGTCGCAAAATATGGCAAACCACTCATAAAATTCGTCCTACTGTCTATAGTACTGACAAACCAAAACGTTTGTCCCGGATTCTTGGCATCACGAGACCCATCGTAGAGCATCTCCAGCCCTTGCTTGTACTCGCTAAGCTCTTCAGCTATTATTTTACTAGACCTAGTGTATGCCGCACGCGTAAATTCGCTAGCGGCTGTGTATGACGACTTCAAGTACCTAATCTCGTTAAAATCTCTCACCAAGCCTTTAGAAGACCTGCGCACTGCTCTGAGCATTACACCAATAACAGCCGAGTATATAGCTGCCATACCTAACTTCTTGCCCTCTCGTAATAAGTATCGTCAGGAGTGTAAATAACTATCTTCTCTCCCACCTTTATAAAGGGTGGGACACTAACCCTACGGCCATTTTCCAAAACCGCAGACTTATAAGACGAAGACGCCGTCTGACCCTTAACAACAGATTCAGCCTCCACAACCTCTAGTACCACATAATCAGGCACTTTGGCAGATATAATCTGTCCCTGATGAAAAAGCAAAGTAAGAACCATATTCTCGCGCAAATACACACTCTTATCGCCTAGCATCTCAATCGGCATGGAGATCTGCTCGTAGTTCTCCGTGTGCATCAAAGTGAGCAGATTTGTATCACCAAAAATATACTGATAGTTAACCTCCTCTATTATAGCACGCTTCACCAAACCATCCGCACGAAACCTCTCCTGATACTTAGATCCAGTTTTAAGGTTTTTAAGCTCTGCCTGTATGTACGCCCCGCCCTTTCCAGGCTGTGTATGCATAGTCTTCACAACTAAGTGTAGGGCACCATTATGATCAAGCACCTGACCAGGCCTTATATCATTTCCCCTCTCAGCCATAAATACCCTCCAAAACGAAGGTGAATTCTAGCTCTAAGGGCACTGCAACTCAAGCAAAATTTGGGCCGTACCCCGTGCAGGTGCATACTATCCGTACTTACATTAAGTGAAACCATACGTACTGTTTCTACTTCCATCTACTACCAAGCCTTAGATCAAGGGAGTAAGCATACATACTTCTGCAGTATCAGCAGCACATGAAAAATGTCGAAAATGACTCACTCATCCCCTACCCTGACAGAATCACCAGTTTTCACCCTAGCAGATGAAGGAACAATG
>JBGCXB010000028.1:0-10155 GCA_048496795.1 Aaplasma endosymbiont of Hyalomma asiaticum
CAAATGACGAAGGAACCCATATTGTTTCTATCATCAACGGGCTGATGTATTCCGGTATATGCTAGCGCATTGTCGAATGGTAAGTCTCCTCACGTCCTGCACCTTAGCTCTGGGCCACTGAGAAAGGCAAGCCACCTCGCTTACGTAGAAACGCATACTGCTGTTTGTGGACTGCAACTTACGACGAGCCATCCTTTTCAAGTGACTTAAAATATGCCAATAAATCGGCTATGTCCTTCGGCTTAGACAATCCAGCGAACGCCATACGCGTTCCCTTTGCATAGTCTCTAGGGTTAGACAAGAACTCAAAAAGCTCCTCTTCGCTCCAGTTGCCACCTTTGCTTCGCAGCGCCTCTGAATAAGAAAACCCAGGAGAACTACATTTTTTTGCCCCTATTATCGACCACAGATTAGGTCCCACGCGGTTGCCGCCACCCTTAGTGAGCGTGTGACACGCGGAACACTTTTTTGCTATAATCTTTCCTTTTGAGGCATCTGCCTTACTAATTAGATCGCCAATGTCCACTTCTACCGTTGCTGACGACCCATCTACAGAACTTCCAGACTGCGAATCCGGAACATCAACACTGTACCCCCGTGGACTTCCATAGTCGGGAACGTATACAATATCTACTACATTACTTACGACAAGAATAATGAAGGACGCCAAGAGAATGGCAGTAGCGACCCTATTGAAATTATAGCCACCCACATCTAACCGTACAATTAAGAACTGCGTTGCGTTACGAAAAGGCTAGTTCAATCGACATACCAAGTCAATACAAATAATGCCGGTAAAACCGCAGTAACCAGCCTCACGAGAACTTTTATTTTAAGTACATAGTGTACAAAAAAGAATTAAATTCTTTAAAATGAACGTCTTATTTTACAGCTGTGCGAGTAAGCCATGAGGCTTACGTATATCCGATGTACAAAGATTAGATTGGTTTCTGTTTTAGCCAGGAATATTGCTAAACCCCATATCAGAAAGGACACAAGATACCAAGTCAGGATTAAAAAATAAGCTGACTATTCCTGCTGACGTGGCCAACATAGCGACTAATATTGGCAATGGGGCCTCCCTTATCCTTCCTATTTCAGGTATACCAAAGAATGCCTTGTATATCACAGGAATAAAATAAATAGTGTTCAGCAGTGTGCTTGCAATTACAGTGAAAATTACAAGATAACTATCCAAAGCTACCGCTTCTGAAAGTATGAAATGTTTTCCCCACAAAGTTGATGCCGGCGGTATTCCAATCATGGCAAATGCTCCCAAAGTAAAAGCAGACAGGGTTAATGGCATTTTACGCCCCATACCACACATATCTTCTATTTCCGTCTTGCCTGACACTGCATATATGGCTCCTACAGCAAAAAATAACGTTATTTTTGCTAATGCGTGACTCACTAGCTGAAAGACTGCCGCGTACAACGCTCCATGGGTATACATAGATAGAGCGAGCAATACATATGACAATTGAGAAACAGTAGAGTACGCAAGCATCTTCTTTAGATTTGTTTGTTTGGTGGCGAATAAAGATCCGCAAACAATGGTAACGGCGGAAAGGTACATTAGTATATTGCCATGAGACAAACCTGATCCACCTTCTAGGGAATGATTTGTGTAATTGTACATTCCTTTTAGTCCCAGCACATACACTGTGACTTTTACTATCGTGAACACTCCAGATTTTACCACTGCCACTGCATGTAGTAGTGCGCTTACAGGTGTTGGTGCCACCATAGCTCTCGGTAGCCATACATGCAAGGGCATTATTGCTGCCTTTGCCACACCATAGCAAAGCATCAAGGAAATCACTGGAATCAGACGGGGATATTTGCCCGCAATGAAATGTGAAGTGTCAAAAAGGGCCGCTTCAGCGTCAACACCGTGTATTAACGCTATTGCTGGCAAAAACAACGATACAGACGAGCACATTAGAGCCTTAATGTACATGTTACCGGACGCCAGTGATGTGGGACTCTTGCCATGTATTATCAGGGGATAAGTACAAATCGTAAGCGTTTCATAAAAGATAAAAAGCGTTACCAAATTACCGGAGAACGCTATCCCCATTGTACAGCCGATACTAGATGCAAAAGCAGCATAAAAGGTGGCGCGGTCTTCACCCACCCCATATACTTTGTTCATGTATCCCACTGTGTAAATTGTGGTTACCGCCCACAAAAGGGAAACTAGTATTCCAAACGCCATGCCCAAAGCTTCAGGCTTCAATATCAGCATCGCAGCGTGAGACACTTGATACAGCAAAGCAGTACTGCCAGGATTTTGTGATTCCAAATTGTATAACGAAAGCGTTATGGGGATAAGCGCAAATGAAAATACAATTGAGATGACCTCTTGGGAATACAATACTCTCTTTGTACACAATATAAGCGCAGCAGCCACGAACGGTAGCGAGAGCACGACCAAAAACAATACATCGGAGCGAAAAAGAAAACCCACAACCACTCAATACACAGCGCTAGGGCACATTAATAGCAACAAAATGATGAGAAGTAAAACACTTTGCACCCGTGACAATTTCTTGGCTACCATGGCTCCTTTCACACAACACTGCACGTTGCGTTATTCGTCGCCTAAACTTCTCTATGATAACTTATTGCGTATCGCGCACTGCGCCGACAATAGCTTTGCGATCGGCACCTTGTAAGGCGAGCACGAAACGTAGTCGATCCCCAACTTGTAGCACAAACTCATTGCTTCAAGAGTGCCTCCGTGTTCACCACATAACCCTGTCTTTATCTTTATCGGCGACTTGTGTATGAGCTCCATAGCAATTTGGATAAGTTTCCCTACACCATTGATATCCAACAACTCAAACGGATCAGCGCTAAGCACTCTCGCGTCTATATAATGCTCGACAAACTTCGACGAATCGTCTCTAGAAATTCCCAAGGTGGTTTGCGTCAAGTCATTAGTTCCGAAGCTAAAAAACTTAACATGCTTACCTAGAACATCAGCCAACAATGCTGCTCTAGGCAGCTCTATCATTGCGCCAATACTGTGAGGTATATCATTGTATTGTGCCGCAATGCGCTTTACCGTTTCACTTATGAGTACAATTTCTTCTTCATACATAACGAACGGTATCATTATCTCTGGTTCTATAGAGATTTTTTCTTCGTCACGAAGTTCTTTGGCTGCACGGAAAATTGCACGGATTTGCATTTCATATATTTCTGGATAAGAAATAGCTAGTCTGCAACCCCGGTGTCCCAACATGGGGTTTTTCTCCAACAATGACGATACTCTATGCCTCACATATTCCAGGGACCTCCCCATCCCAGAAGCTATGCTTTCCAGGGCTTCTGCACTTGTAGGCAAAAACTCGTGCAAGGGGGGATCCAGTAATCTTATTGTAAACTGCTTTTTTCCCTGCATGTATCGAAACATCTTTTTGAAATCATCTTTTTGCATGATTTCAATTTTCTTGAGAGCCTTATCCCTTTCTTGTCTATCGTTCGCCAATATCATTTCTCGCACGGAGACGATTCTATCGTCCGAGAAAAACATGTGTTCCGTTCGGCACAGCCCAACGCCGTCTGACCCAAAAGATTGAGCAGTTGCCATATCCTCTACTGTGTCAGCATTAGCCATAACCCCAACGGTTCTTATACCATCTACCCAACTCATAAGCTCGTAAAAAGCGTCCGGAAGCGTGGGAGTAACAGTCTTTACTGCTCCTAACATAACTTCACCAGTACTTCCATTTATGGTGATGCTATCGTCCTTGTTTACTCTTACATTGTCTTCATTGAAGAAAAACTGCCCGCTTTCGTCTATACATAAGCTGTTTGCACCACATATACACGGTTTTCCCATGCCTCGAGCAACGACCGCAGCGTGAGATGTCATCCCGCCACGAAGAGTAAGAACTCCGGCAGCAGAGATCATACCGCTAATATCTTCTGGGCTAGTTTCTTGGCGCACCAATATTACGTTTTTACCTTGCTTCTTCAGTTTCTCAGCATCACTGGAAGTAAAGGCAACATGACCAGAAGCAGCTCCTGGCGATGCAGGCAACCCTCTGCAGACAACAACATTGTTACATTTTTCCTGAATTATTGGATGGAGAAGGCCTCCCAGAGTCACTGAGTCAATACTCATTACTGCATCTTCCTTAGAAATAAGGCCCTCTTTGACAAGGCTAACGGCCAATTGCACAGCAGCTTGGGCGCTACGCTTTCCGCGACGAGTCTGTAAAATCCACAGCTTTCCCTCCTGGACAGTAAACTCGATGTCTTGCATGTCTCTATTATGCTTCTCTAGCTTGCCGCATATTTCGGTTAGTTCGCGATAAACTTCAGGCATCACATTTTCCATCTGTTTTATTGGAGAGGGATCTTTTTGTCCCGAAACTATGTCTTCACCTTGGGCATTCAGCAGAAATTCACCAAATATTTCTTTGGCTCCGGTAGATGGATTACGAGTGAAAACCACTCCCGTTGCTGAATTACTGCTAATATTTCCGAATACCATTGACTGCACATTCACGGCTGTGCCTATTTTGGAAGAGATACCGTACATATTCCTGTACGCTATTGCACGATTGTTCATCCACGACCTGAATACGGCACTTATTGCGTTACGCAACTGTTCATGTACATTCTGTGGGAACTCTTGCCCAACGTTCGTGCGGACGATTTGTTTGTATTTTTCTACCAATTCACAAAGAGCACCGGGATCGGAAACCGGTTGGTTAGCAGGCAGTCGCAAATCTAGCTGCATCTCTCTATAGGGCTCATCAAATAACTTGTCATCCAGCTGTAACACAGACGTGGCGTACATATGAATTAGACGCCGGTAACTGTCGTACACAAACCCGGGACTGTGCCGGGTGATCAAACTGTCCGCGATTGCGTCGTTAATTCCTACATTAAGGATTGTATCGAGCATCCCTGGCATTGACTGTGTGCTTCCTGACCGCACAGATACCAATAAAGGACAGGCAGGGTTGCCAAACTCTAGTGATACCTCATCGCCCAGACACTTAAGGGCAGCAGGGAGCTTTTCCAACACTTCAAGAAACAGTTTGCTCTTTTCCTGGTACAAATCACACACAGACGTTGCAATAGTAAACCCAGGGGGAACGTTTATACCAATTTTACACATTTCAGCCAAACCTGCTCCTTTTCCTCCAAGCAAGTGTGCCAAATGAGCCCCACCATCACACCTACTTCTTCCGAAGTGGTAAATCAGCCTTTTGTCCATATGTTTTTTACCAGACTTTAAGAGATAGAGATAAGGAACGCACCGCGTTACTTCCATGCACACAATATAAGCCCTAATACAGAAGAGCGCAACTATACATAGACATAGAAAAGAAAGTGCCAGGGAGCTATGGAATTTTGGTTTTTACTGTGTACGTGTAGGCAACTCTCACAATATATTTGTTTTTTAGTATTTATAAAACTTGGAGCACGTTTCTGGTTTTTATGAGCAATTTTTTTCGACATTGCAAAAAGCCTTTGTGGGGAAATATCAGAATAAGGGGCCGGGTGCTGTCATTGTTTCGACTTCACTACAACGATAGTGTTGCAGAGTAAATCATGAAAAGTTTGTTTCATGGGTGAAAAAATAGCTGCTGTGTACCAATATCCCCAAAAAATGGTCAAGCACACCTGTAGGAGCAGCACTACTGCCAGGGAAATGTTTCCCAGGTCGGCAATGCTTACTATCTGCATAAGTGATATTCCTACGCTGGGGCAGAGAAATTGAAAAACTGTTCTATCAAGCATTATTCGCGTATTTATACTATTCCCACAATTTGTAACTACAAGTAGCCCCATGAGTCTTTGCCCCACTGAAGAGCCTTGCCATTTCACGGAGAAATGATAGTAGAAACACGTGATTGTCATGAAGGACAGAAACAGTATTAGATCATTTCCTGGAAAGATAACCACTACTGGCAAGAAAGCAACCGATGCAATCCCCAAGTCTATCACGCTAGCGAGTACTCTTCTGAAAATGCTTGCAACGACGAGTTTCTGCACGTTTTCTAGCCCAATAACCCAGCAACGAAATCACCAAAATCCCTGAAATTAGAAAAGGACAAAACCCCTTTTATTGAGGCATTATCATAGGCGATCGGACAACACTGAGCTCGTCTAGCGCTTTCTATGTCTGTTGTGCTGTCGCCAACAAAAAATACTCTATTGCTTGGAGGAACCCCGATGACTTCTAACGCTGCAAAAACGGGTTCTGGTGAGGGCTTACTTTCCACAGTATCCCCGGCTCCCAAAACCGCAGCAAAATACTTTGACAGTCCAAGGCTCTGCACCTCACTCCTCAAGCGGGCTCCCTGTTTATTGCTTACTATAGCCATGCTAATGTTTTTTTTGTGTAAAAACTCCAGCAGCTCAGGTACATTGTCATTAGGGAGGGGACCGGGGACATTTTTGCGCGTACGCAGTATGCCCTCATACTTTTCTGCTGCCTTTTTCCATTGTGTACCTAGTACTCCAGCTAGGTAGCCCTCTATCTTACTATGTGGAATACCTGACAGTTCAATGTGGTCGCACTGCATAGACTTCATAACTTCTTGCAGTATTTCCAAATCGATACCATCAGTTCTTACTATGGTATTACACCAGTCAAACACAACTGCTACGGGGGGTTTTATGTCCATTTCAGAATATTTCATCAATGCACAAAAGTAGTATTCAACAACGCAAGGGTTAATGTTAAGTTAAAAATGTAGGTTCTGTACATAAAATTGTGGATATTACGAATATAAAGCATATGCGCGGTGTTTCCGGATCAGGGATCTTCAATAATATACTTGTTCACAACTCTATCGTTCGGGGAAAAACAGATTTGTGAGTTCACTAACATTGCGTTCTAAGGTCAGAAAAATGGAAAGGCTTAGGTTGTGGATATTGTCTGATGCTGCGCTATCGTGGCCATAATTTTTTTCTTCAGAAATGTGTTTGTTGTGATCCAGGTATTCCCCTGCCTCAATAATTTTTTCAATGAATTTGCTCTAGTTCGGAACTACTACATCTGACGTACCACGCACTGCTAATCGCTTCTGTTGGTAGATTGTGCGGACTATGGTCCAGCGAGACAGTGTTCGTGTTTTATTATCCTGTATGAGTAGCGGCGCCAGGTTGTTTTTGGCTACTTGGAGGGCTGTATAACACTTGCTTCTGTGTTCCGTAGATCCAGGTGGTTTGTTTATGAACAAGTCCTGTTGGTATGTTCTAAAAGCAAAGGAACTACCTGACATTATGCTGGGCATGCAAAGCGGGCATCCATCCAACACAAACTTCCGCTAATCTATACCCAGCGTTCCGCACAGTTGCTGAGTATGTACTATTTGTCTTTTACTACGTTAAGAACAATAGACAGCTCTTTCAAATGTTTTGGAGACACCTCAGATGGAGCATTCATCAGTAAGTCTTCGCCGGTCTGCGTCAATGGAAAACATATTACCTCTCTTATGTTGGGAGCATCTGCGAGCAACATCACTATTCTATCAATTCCTGGTGCAATACCTCCATGTGGGGGAACTCCGTACCTAAATGCACTAGTAAGGGATCCGAACTCGATATCTACTTCTTCCTTGCTATATCCCACCATAGAAAACGCTTTGTATAGTAGATCAAGGTTATGGTTTCTTATTGCGCCACTAGAAATCTCAATGCCGTTGCATACTATGTCGTACTGGTAGGCTACTATGTCCAAAGGGTCTTGATTCAATAGTGAGTACATTCCTCCCTGAGGCATTGAAAACGGGTTGTGAGAAAACCCTAGTCTTCCATTTTCATACTGAAAATAGGGAAAATCTACGACCCAACAGAATCTGAACATGTCTTCTTCTATGAGGTCTAATTCTTTTCCCAAAACCTCCCTTATATTGCCAGAAATCTCAGCAGCTTTAACAGGATGATCTGATACAAAAAATACACAATCTCCCGGCCCAACCCCGGTTTGTGACATGATGCTTTGTAACTCTGTCTCGCTCAAAAACTTGGCAACAGGACCCTTTGCGGCGCCTGATGCATCGAAGGTGATGTAGCCCAATCCCTTGCCTCCGATAGCCTTAGCGTGATCTACTTTGCTGTCGAAAAAACTGCGAGGACGATCAGTAGCTTGTGGCGCCGGGATGGCGCGCACGACCATTCCTCTCTCTACTCCATCTTTGAACGTCTTAAAACCCGAATTGCGAAACACTTCTGACACGTCTGAAATTGTTATCGGGTTTCTCAAATCTGGTTTATCAGAACCATATCTAAGCATGGCGTCTTTGTAAGTTATTCTAGGGAACTCCTCGCAGACCCTTTTGTTGCCAGCATACTTTGTAAAGACTCTCTTCAATACAGGCTCTATTACCCTGAAGACGTCCTCTTGTGTAACAAAAGCCATCTCCATGTCGAGCTGGTAAAATTCTCCCGGAGACCTATCTGCACGTGCATCCTCATCACGAAAACACGGGGCTATTTGGAAATACTTGTCAATACCGCCGGCCATGAGAAGCTGCTTGAACAGCTGGGGAGCCTGTGGCAGCGCGTAAAATTTCCCTTTGTGTACTCTGCTGGGAACTAGATAGTCTCGTGCTCCTTCAGGGGAAGATGCTGTCAGGATCGGTGTTTGTATTTCTACAAACCCCTGACTTTCCATTTCTTTTCGTATCTCTGACACTACTGCAGACCGCAGCAACATGTTGTTCTTGACCTTATCACACCTGAGGTCAAGGAAGCGATACTTGAGCCTTAGGTCTTCGGGATAGCTTGTACTTGTCGCCACGTGGATAGGCAATGTTTCTGCCAGAGACTCTGCTATTAATGTGTGTACAACAACTTCAATATATCCTGTTCCAAGAGAAGCGTTTATAGTACCCTCTTCTCGAGCGGTAACAGTGCCCTTTACCGTGATTACGCTTTCTATCCCGGTTGCGCACGCTTGGTTGAAAAGTTCTGGATCAGACAACTCATTTAATACTAACTGAGTCACCCCGTAAAAATCTCTAAGGTCTATGAACAACACTCCTCCATGGTCGCGCTTCCTATATACCCACCCTGATAGGACCACTTCACGCCCGACGTGCTCTAAAGAAAGTTCGTTACACAAGTGGGTCCTGTATATGTTCATGCTAAATACTCAGAGAGACAGATTACGTCTGCATTTTCTATCACAATACTCTGAAACGCTATGGAAATTTTGTATTCATTTCTTAATTCTGCCCGCTATTTCATGGAACTGCGGCCAAAGTGGACAATAATAAACACAGCATAGGTGTACCGAGACCCCGTTCTACCTCTTGTGTGTTTGGTATGGCGCCTTGTGTGCTGTGCATCTATCCTAACAAGCCTTACAAACCGTAGTGCACCAATGCGGTGCGCAACGGTGTCAGAGTACTAAATACAGGTAAACTGCGTGTTCAGCTACATTGCCTATAAGATATTATTTAGTTTACACATAAGCTCAATTTATTTATAAAACGAGCGTTGTGCGTTGGTTATAATGTAGATGGGCAGAAGGCTCGGGGCGTTTTTACTGGCATTTATCCTCGTAAGCACACAGACGGGCTGTAGTGCGGTTTTTGCGGGTGTAGCGGTTGCTACAGGTGCTGTTGTGGCAATGCAGGAGCGCTCTGTGGGTGATGTTATAGACGATGCTGCTATTCTCATAGGGATAAACAAGGAACTGTTCAGCAGGGGTATATTCTCCACAGTTACTGCGAAAGTTAGCGAGGGCAGGGTTTTGCTTGTAGGAATGGTTGATTCTCCTGAAAAGAGGATACAAGCCGAAAAAGTTGCTTGGCAGCAGAAAGATGTCAAGGAGGTGGTAAACGAGGTCACTGTTGCAGATGGAGCTACAGGTGTAAAAGGGTATGCGGTCGATAGCGCAATAAGCGTGCAAGTCCGTGCACGCCTTGTGGCACGTGCAGGAATTAAGTCGATGAACTATAGCGTTAATACAGTTGGAGGTGTCGTATACCTCATGGGCATAGCACAGAGTCAGAAGGAGCTGAACTCTGTAATCTCTGTTGCGAAGCGTGTCCGCGGTGTTAAGCAGGTTGTGAGCTATGTTAGGCTGAAACACAGTAGGTTGCGTGACTAGGGGTATGTGTTGCTAAAATCCGCATTTCAAATGGATGGCGAAGTGGCTGTTGGGAAGGATCT
>JBGCXB010000029.1:0-9906 GCA_048496795.1 Aaplasma endosymbiont of Hyalomma asiaticum
ACTGCTAAACTTTCTTCCTTATCACTTGCACTTCTCTCTCCCTCACTGTTTAGGGGGGGGGGCTTGATCAATGAATGTTCATAGATGAAGTCTATGGCATAGCATATCGGATAACATTTTGTATATGCGCTACTATACGAAATGTTTTCGATGATTTTTCACAGTATTTTTGTAAACAGCGTGCGCTCCCGCCAGAGTTGTGTTACAATGTATAGCGTTGATCGCAAGTTGCGGTGCGCTTAACGCGGTCATTCTTGATTCCCATTCATTGTTTGTGGCGGGCTCGCCCGCGCGTGTGGGGCGCGCTTTCTTTCGGTGATTTCATTCATGGAGGAGTCTATGTTTCCAGAGTCACAGGTCAAAGGGTCGTTATGCAAGACACGCTCAAAGACTGTTAATGCTCTTTCGTCAATGCAGAAGAACTCATTGTGCTATTCAAAAACAGAGTTCTATACACTAAGTGAAGCGGCACTGAAGAGCATGTTATCCGTGATAGATAACGTGGAGAATAGTCTCCAGGAGATTTTGAATGACATAGCGATATTTGAATGTAGTAACGTATCTGTAGAGCTTAGTGGTCACCCGCAGCCTTCTGGCTTGAAGTGTGGCGTGAATGCGGCAAAACGTGTAGTTGACAACGCAAGGGATGTTATAGGTGGTATACTGAAAACGTGCAACAGAGGCTTCAATTTGTCATCTTATAACACTTGGTCTCACGACATCTTGTCATTGTCACCGAAATTATGCGGCTGCATTGTTGAAATGCACACAATGTACAGCACGCTTTATAACGGTGATGGTTCTGTATACCATAATTACAGTCTAAGCATTAATGCTGAGAATGCTATAATGTCATTGGCTCACCTTACAAACACAGTGCACAGACTTTGCTGTGAAAAGGTATCCGCGTCTAGTAAGGACATTGCTCTGCTTAACACTTCTACACGGTCAGTATTGGTTATCACTGAATCGTTACGACAGCTTGCTATGCTTGTGAATCAAGAAATGGCCGATAGAATTCAACGCTGCACAATGCTTATGGCTAGTGCTTCACTTCTTGTCTCACCGTTTACACCCACAGGCTGTGTATCCAACGTGAAACCATGTGCAGCAGATGTTGTGCGTTCCGCCAAAATCTTGGCTAATGATGTGGGGTATACGAGTATGCGTGACACGACGCTTGTCCCTATGGCAAACGGTTTGAAGAGCATTATAGAATACGCCGTTGGTGTTTACATTAGTGTGCACGAGCGCGTGTTTGTGGGTAGTGAAAAGGAAAGGTCTTCAGCGGCGCCCATGTCATATGAAGGCTTATTGCTCACACCACTGAAAAAGTCCGATGAACGCACAGGTGACGTATTGTTTGTGAGAACCGAGCTTCTGGAAGCAGTGCTTCATGCAAGCTTGTTTGAACTTTGGTATCTTGATAGCTCACACAACGAAAGAACCCTTGAGGAGAAAGGTGCCACCATAGAAAGGCATATGAGAGATTTGAAGTGGAGTTTGATGTACGCTCTTGTAGGTGCGTGTGAATGTTCATTTTCGGAGAATAGTGACGTTGTTAACGAACTTATCATGGGTTGTGTTAGCGATGCGTCTTATTTCGCTCTTGAAAGTCTAAGACATGTAGTAAACAGCGTGGATAATCAACCTTTCTCACCTGAAGAAAAAAAGCGCGCCTTGAAATCACTCGGGTCAGTTTCCACTTTGGTGAACAGAATATTAGACAGATTAGATGGAAAAAGGGAATTGTATAGCCACAACTGGCATACCGAAGTTTCTGGTGTTATGCTATTCCCTGGAGAGCTTCCTGAAAACAGACGGTTGCTCCAAACGACCGCTAAGTCATCGCTAGTCGCACTAAGAGAGTCATTCGAGGTGAAAAAGGGACCCCTTCTTGATAGTGTATGTGGAGTGTTGAAAGCCATTATTGCATGCATAGTGAAATTGCTCGTATGGATATTGTCGTTTTCTGACTACGTGGTTTCGTGTATGGCTGGTCGATCCGAAGACACTCAGTCACAGTATTGCGATGACATATCTGGAAACATGGCATGCGGTTCGCTATTTGGGGAAGAGTATTTAGCACAAGACAGCGGTAGCCAACATTCGATACCAACTTATAATCCCTCACTGGACAACGTAGAAGAAGCTCCATTAGGTATGAAAACCAAAATACGTAGTGATCTGTTTGTGAATGTGCAAGAATGTTCTACCAATTCTATTAAAACGGTTTCAAATGATGCGTACGAAAAGGGAACCTCTCAACATGAGAGGGAAAGAGAAAAAAGCAACGGCTTTACAAACAGCGACGATGATGCGATCTCGAATAGCTATGCATGCGAGTTGAAAATACTTCTTTCCTCCAATGGTGACACAAAAGTGGAAAGGTGCCAACACCACAACGGGGGCTGCTTTGCGGAAAACGATAGTAGTTCAAGGAGCGTTAGCGTGGATGCTAGTTGTCCATCCCCAGTTGCGGAAAATGCAGAAAAGGTAAAGTCATCGCTGGTGGTGTTGTCGTCCACAGTAGCTGATGTTGTGAAAAAAGGTAATAATGTAGACAATGGACATACTTTGTCGCATAGTCGCGGCATTTAATTTGTTTTTTCTTGCTACGGTATAAGAAAAGAAATCTAAAAGTAATGTGTGTTTGGACATCAGGTAGTCCCCCCCCCCCGCGGCGAGGTTTTGACGGCTCGTTTCTCTAAGATATTGGACATGTAAGAGCTTGTACAAATACGTTGCAGGTTTGTGCGCTAGCATAAGAGTTTGTGAGAAAAATTGCCCCCAGACATTAGCTAATGTTTTCAACTTAACAGCATTTAACGGTATGTAATTATGAAAATCTACTCCTCCCTCGCGTCAGATGGTACTCGCGAAGTCAGTGGTTTGAACAACGATAAAACATTCTCGGAAGAGAAAGCTAAGCTATCGGCATTACTGCTTCTCAAGAAAGCATCTAGTATTATTGGTGCAGTCGCACATGAAGCGAATTATGTGGATTGCTGTTTGCCCACGGGGTTACATAGAGAATTGATGGAGCTGATCCGTGATATTGAATTATCCTGTAGAACACTAAAGGGAAGTAGTGAATTCCTACCCTTAAGGGGAAGAAAAAATAGTGATGCTAGACGTGATATCATATGTATGGATATATTGCGTACGCTGGGAGGTTTGGCGTTGGCGAATTCTAAGCTTATTTTATACGGGGTGAAACGTCCTGAAATAATCAAAGCTAGCTTTCTTGTCACAAGGTCAGCAGCGTTAGTTTCTCGCGCTGTAGAAGTTTATCGGTACCGCCAAACTATAGAAGGAGACCTAGTAAAACGGTATCGTTATTGTACAGACTCGCTTGTGCAGGGCCCTGGGTGTGTGTTTCCTAGAGTAGCAATGCTCGTTAACGCTTTGGCAGACGCGTTAGATACGATTATTGTCGCCTGGGGAGAGACGGGAGCTTCGCAGATGGAAAAGGAGGCGTTGCTTTGTTCGTTTGGTGCGTTTGCGTGCGCATCTAGATGTATCTCAGAAGACATAGTTCAACAGCAAAACAGCTACAGCTTCCTTGGTGTTGCAGCAAGTGGAACACAACTCGAAACGAGATATCGCAACCTTATTGTTACTGTCTTGCAAAAAGCGCTCAAACAAGTTGACTATGTTATTGCATATATACAGTATCATAACAGTGAAGCTGCTAACAGTTATCAAAAGACCTCCTTTAAAATGGCAAGCCAAGTTATTGAGGTTTTTATGTCCGAAATTGAATTGCAACGGCAGAACGCTCCTAATGCGCAAATTCTAGTGCAACACGATGTGTGCGTTGTTTTATACGGGATGTTGTCATGTATATGCTGTATGAGGCTAATGCATAGCATATGCAAGAAACATGGATTGGAGGAGCATGAGTACGCAAAGAGTGTCGACAATGCGTTGTCCTTGGCTGGCGATATGTTAAAAATATCTTCCGACAAGTTTGACGATCGTAGTGGAAAAACGACCAAAAGTAGTTACCTATTTATTTTATCGAGCTTAGAGGTCGCACAAGAAAATTTACACAAGCACAGTATTCCCTCACCCCTAGATAAAGAGCAGTTTTCTTACCTTACTCGGCGAGCACGTGATGCGATAAACATGGTGTGTGCAATGTGTGCAGAAAGCATCAAACAAATTGAAGGCATAAAAAACGAGGGTGGCGTTCCTAATAGTAGTAATGCTGACGTCAGTGTGCGGAGTGTGTTGAATACGCGTCGTGGCAGGAATGTGTGAGTGGGGCTAAGCTTGCGGAAACCACGCACATCAGCAACATGGTGTGTGTTCTTTTCTATTTCGCATTGGGAAAGAGCAATCAGATAATACGTTGCGTTACCCTTCCGCACTAGATTGGTTTTTGCCCCTTCCCCTTGTGCACTACTACTCGCGCGGATCTCTAGATAATACCCTGGATTACGCGCGAGTGCCCCACTCTTCGGCCTGTTTTCGTTATATATCATTTGTGAATTTTCTAGATTCTAACTGCACCCGAAGGGCGCCATTTTGAAGTCCTTGCAGTATCGCGTATCCCTATAGACCACGCATTGAGTTTTAGCTGCAGACAAGCCACCCACGCAACGGTTCAACTGCATAGCAAACAACGGGACGATCCAACCCGAATTTGGTGCGACCGAAGCAAACCACGTGATTATAGCATTTAACTACCTACGAACTTGTCACAAAGCGTAAGAGCTCATTACTAATAATCCGAACGAATAATTCTATGAAGTTAGAAAATTACTCCGCGGACAATTTGAATGAGCGCATCCGCACACTCAGTGTATATACACGGAATAATGTTTTTATTCACAGCAGGCAACGATTGTCTTTCTTAACGCATTGTCCCAATGGTTTTAATTTCCTTCTCCATAAAGGCCTCCGCACTAATTATTAGTGTGCTGTTACCGCTTTACAAGCGACATAAAAATCCTGAGTACCTGATACAGAAGTGCACCAGCACGGGTTTTATCATTAGTGCAGTATCTAGATAGCATAGCGCGGCAGCCTTCATTCCCCAACTAGTTATAGCAAACAGTGTTTTTTGCCTAAATAAACGTTCCCATTATGTATGTGTGACACATTATATCTCTCCACTTAGTTTGTTTTTACAATATACGAGCAAGAGATACGTTACAGCATGTGTCGGTAATTGGCCAAATACCTGGCGCAAATAGCGAGAAGTGTTTTTTGTAAAAATTCAATAAAGACAACTGATATAATAGCGTGCATGTAAGAAAAACAAACGTACACTGAGTATTACGATAATATACAACCCTGCTTTTAGGATTACCAATCTGTTATCATGATTCCCTCATTCCGTATGATGTTTAGCAAGACGCGGTCGCGAAGATATTTCGCGTATACAGAAATAGACTTCGTTTATACCAAACTAAAAATGTTGATTTCATATCTACAAAAAGCGTGACACTCCCTCCTGAGTTGTGCGATAATGCATCGGGTGTCTTCTGCGTGTTTTCACCGTGGCATTTTATGAATATGCGGTGCTGCTGCATTGTTGTTTTGTAGTGGTGTTTGCCTGTGTTGTGGTGGCACTTGGTTAAGATCCTGGTTTGTGTTTGTTGGGGTGCAGTATGTTACCAGCTATAAGCGAAGGTGGTGTGTGCAGTTCTTCTTCCTCTTGGCAGCGGTATAAGAGTGTGCTAGAGCTTATCGGGGCCGCGGATAGAGGTTCTGCTTTATCGCGCATTAATAACGTCCTAGACGACGCTATAAAGGGCCTAGGTAAGATAAAAGAGAGACTGTTTCCTGTAAGCGGTCAAGGGGTAAGTCTTGGTTGTTCGTCACCTATGTCTGCTCTTTGGGTCGGGGGCATAAGCGATGTGTCAGATATTGTTGACAGTGCCAGAGGCTCACTGACGTGTTCCATGGGACCAGGGAGCAGGTTTTTGGAAGAAGAAAGTAGGGTGCAGGTGCTTAGCGGAACAACGTTATCTTTGTTGGTTAGTGCCATGTTTAAGGCACATGTTGTGTACCAAGCACTTCTTTTGGAGCATGGAAGAGGAGAAGGTGGTGATAGTAGTGTGCTGGTTGTTAACATTGAAAAAGTAGTCATGGCGTTGTCTTGTGCTGCGCACTCCGTGCAAGTGCTGGCACGTGGGAGCACGCAGTTAGAACGTAGGGATGTTGATTTCTTTAGTGCATCGGCAAGAATAACGCATATCATATCGGAGTCGTTGAGCCAGCTTGCAGAGATGGTAAATAGTGATATCGCCGATAGAATACTGGGGTGCGTTATGATGATATCGGATGTCTCTAGCCTTCTATCACTTAGTAGTTCAGATAGGTTGGAAGACTTGAGGTATTGCCACTCCGTTGCTATAAACGCCGCTGGGGTCCTTTCCGGAATGATAGAAGATGCTGATGTGAGCGACAGAGGGAATGTGTCCCATGCAAAAGCTCTCAAAGATATCGTTAATAGCGCGGTATTCGTTAACACATATATAACTCGCAATCATGCACTACAAAGTAGAGTGAAAGACGAGGTAGTGGTCGTCGGATCAGATGCAGCACCAGATCGGAGTCCGGACACAGGGCTTGACGTCGTGCAGGCTGCCCAAGCAATTTCGTCAGGAGTGGTTCGTGTAAGGAATAAGTTGTATAGTGGACGACGTAACATGGGTCATGCTGCGACGTCCGAAGACGAGCACTCTAAGAGTAATGCGTTCACTGCTTATGCTATCAAGAAGTGTCAAGAGAGAATTATGAATCGAGTGCCGGATGAAAGGGGGATCGTGATTGGTTGTGAAGATAGTGGCGAAGGATCACATACGCAGAAGAAGGGAGGAGACAAAGGGAACGAGAAGATACCATCGACTGTGCTCACATCCCCTAGTGGCACACAGCATAATAAAAAGGCGGTTAGTGATTACACAACAGATGTATGGAGCATGTAGAGTGCAAATGGGGTATTTGATACTAGAAGAGCGGGCTCTGTCGTAGGAGGTCATGACAAGTGCGCTCCAGTTCATGTAACAAATGAATGAACTGGAGCGCAGTAAACTGTGGGGAGCGGTGGTCGTCTTCCTTCGATGTAGTGAATGAAGGGTTTGTTACGGAGTAATCCTGAGGTGGTGCTGTCCGTCTTGCGTATGTGCTTGCTTTGTGGGATGGTAAACAAGATGTCAAGAAAGCATGCGAAAGGCGTGCAACAGAAAACATGGGAGTGATTGGGAGAAGGTGGTGTTTTCCACTGGAGTGATGTGCGCGCCTCGTGGTGGTCGATGTGCGTGCTTGTGCGGATTTGGTCCTTCGTGCTGCAACAGATCTTCACTTGTTTGAATGAGCGTTTTCGTTTGCTGAGACGCAAAAACAAAAAGCGGAAGTACACACCGGAGATAGAAAAAGGTCAAGCAGGGGATAAATGCAAAAACAAAAAATAAAGAGATAGTAGCACGCTCACCAAGCGCTACGCAGATGTCTGCTGGACATTAATCGTGTAAGCATACGGGCTCAAGTTACGGAATCAGGATAAAGGGAGTTGGTTTAGAATCAATAAACAAGTTCAGAATTGTTACGAGCTAGAGTCGAACACAGGTGATGTTGTTGCGCAAGAGGTTGTTCATGGAAAAGAACGCGATTTTAGTTGCGATATTTATAGCAGCACATTGTGGTAATATTGCGGTGTCAACTTGGCAAAGACTGTCGCCAGAGCTTGTGGTTTGTAATTCTGATGGCCCGAATTAAAGGAGGTAAAAAACAGCCACAACTTGATCTTGCGCGTATGCACGGATAAATGGTGTTGATTTTGAACCACATGTAGGTCATTGTTTGTCACGATTGGCTTTTACAGTTATCCTTGCTGGCGTGTGTTACGTAGAAATCTGCTCCTATGCGGCAAACAGGGCATTGTGTGAAGGTTTGCACAATGTACAATGCGCCGGAGTCCAGTATGTTAATGTCGTCGTCCAGTACTGCAAATGATGAAAAGCATAAAAATAGCAATCAGTGTACTCCTCTGATTTCAATGCAGCGTAACGCGGCCTATTATTCAAGGATAAATGCACAAACACTGAATAAAAAAGGTGCTCTTGAACACGTTACAAAGGTCCTGAAAAATTCGTTGGTAGATATTGAAGACATTGAGCGGAGTGTTATCACGTGTAGCGACAAGCATATTGATACAAAGCTGTTGACACGAGATGTGGTAGCGGTGCGTAAGGTCATGCAACGTGCTTCTGCTGCGCTAAATATGACGTTGGATCAATCTCTAAAACTAAGTTCTCAAACTAAAACTATAATGTTACGAGGCGTGGTTTATTCGATCATGACTCGTACACTGTTAAAGATTAATGCCGTGCACCACACGCTACTCTTCAAAGGAAATATGCCGTATGATAATCATTATACGACTGCCAAAGTTGCAAATGTAACTTTGTCACTGTCTCACGCGGCTGACATTCTACATAGGATTCCACATAATCGCAACTTAGTACCGACTGCAGAAAATGCTAATCTTTTTGACGCTGCTACTATGTCTGCACAGACTGTTTATGAATCTCTATATAGTCTTCAAAAGGTTGTAAAAAAAGACACATACGACAGAATAGTGTGCTGTTACACTCTGATAGCATTTACGTTACGCCTTTTATCAGAATATTCTCCTGTAGATGCCTTAGAAAGCTTCAGGCTTTGTTCTTCCATAACTATGAACTCCGCAGGGATTCTGGCACACAAAATCGCCGACGAAGACCTGCTTGCACCAAGATTTATACCCATTGCAAATAGCCTAAGAAAAATAATTATAAGCTCAGTGTGCGTCCACATAGATATAATGGAAGGTTGTGCAAAGTGCAAAGAATTGAGGCCCTCACTAAGCTATTATTCGTGTAATAACCAAATAGACACAAGGGATATAATAGAAAAAGTGGCCCCCGAAGCCAGACAAATAAAGAACTTACTGTTTAGTAAACTGTGCAGCAATGCTTTGCATATTTCTTCTGTAACTAATAAGTCAGACAACTTGAGAACGTACTCAGATGCTGTTCTGCAACGTTATGATCAATCCTTACGAGAAAAAACAATAGCAGAATCTGCTACGTCCTCAGGTAATTTGCAACGCACTGATCCCTCATCGACACTTTCTTCCCCTAGTAGTTCCAGATCGGTTTCCCATTTCACCAAATGCACATAGCATTGTCCTGGGTACCATAACTTAAGGGTCACGGATCTTGTAAAACGCGAAACGGCACGCGCGTTATCATTTTATCCTAAACAAGACTGTATGCTTATAGGTAACCTAGCAAGAGTAACGGGCTTTGCTGCGTGTACGGTTACTACTCTCCTATAGAAACTTACTCTTTCAAGATAAGCTCCACAATATACTCAAATCAAAAACAGGCATGTCCTCTTTGTGCTATGCACGACATTGTACAAAATGACCAATAAGCCCAGGCGTGACGTACGAACGCTAATTATGTAGCGATGATACAGCTTGTTGCATATTTATCAGCAAAATGCACATATAACAGAGGAAAAGTCATGTTAATAGCTAATAAAAGAATGATTAAGTGTTAGATCCGCAAAACGTACTAGAACAACATGTGTTTACATGAGGAATCTAGCCTAACATGCTCTATGGATTTCGTAAGCTCCTGCCTATGGTAGCACTTGCTTTCATTCAATTACAAATCTTTGGTATGGATTTGCTATACGCATGCCTTGGTTATCAACGCACATCTTCACAAGATTAAAGTTGCTGCATTATATCTCAAATCACAACAGACTTGCGAGTACTTGGGACAGCGTTGATTTATGTTCTACGTCGTGTTGTCTCACGTGGCAGTAGATCTTAAAGGCACAAAATCATAGGTTCAATTCTCGTGTATGACATAATAAATGTTGTCCATGAAGAGGCAG
>JBGCXB010000030.1:0-9599 GCA_048496795.1 Aaplasma endosymbiont of Hyalomma asiaticum
AAACTGCTCTAGCTAAGACTAAGGGTGTTGATATTGTTAGGTTTGCTACTGAGATCGATACCCATCACCCGGATATTGACAAGAAGTTGTGTGTAAACGGCACTGCGAGTACAAAAAATGATGAGGGTAAGTGTAGGACGCAAAACGGCACCGGCAACAAATACGGGTTAAAGGCAGCACTAGGTAGAGCAGGAGAAGCGAAGTGGCCAAGAATATCTTCGCATTCGTCTGGTGACAACGCGAATACAGCAGATGCTACTGAAAAGATCTCAGGGGAAATGGCAGGGTTTAATACCGAGGAGAAGGGAATAACCGCAGGGTTGTTTGCGAGAACTGTAGAAGGAGGAGAAGTAGTAGAGATAAGAGCAATTTCCTCCACATCGGTGATGATCAATGCTTGCTATGATATGTTTAGTGAGGGTATTGGTATTGTTCCTTATGCTTGTGTGGGTGTAGGAGGAAACTTCATAGGAATAATAGATGGGTTCTATACTCCAAAGTTAGCTTATAAGGTCAAAGCTGGTTTGAGCTATCAACTCACTCCTGAAATAGCTGCTTTTGTGGGTGGTTATTACCATAGAGATGCACCCACGCAAAAGCCGTTCGCTATAGATGGTTCCTGTGATACGGGTTTGTACTTCAAAACATGTGGTAAAGATGCGCTAGATCCCTACCACATGCAATTTTAACTAATTGAAAGCGAATCTTGCTCCCAAGTTGAACCCATAATTAGCAATGTTTGCTTTCACGTTAGCTGCTGCTTCACCTGCTATACTTACGCGATTGCTTGCCGGAATGCTGTCATATTGTTCGTCGAAAAGTCCGTGGTAGTACCCACCGGCAACCAGAGATATTTCTGGAGTCAACTGGTAACTAACACCTACTTTACCTTGGTATGCAAACTTGCTAATAGCATGTTTTGCTATCTCTATAAAACTCGCTCCCAACCCGGCGCATACGTATGGAGAAACTGGCAAGTCAGTGTGCATAACATCATAACAAGCGTTTAGCATGACAGAAGTGTCAGTAACGCTATCTATTTTCATTACGAAATAGTTGTTTGCGTCTAAAACATCTGCACGTCCGATGGCAACATAGTTATGAGCATCAGCATGTCTGTATTCACCATCTGCAACAGAAGCAAACTTTTTATAACCTGCCTCTATTTCCACTCTGGCACCACCCATAGCATAACCAGTTGCCCCTTCAAATGAGGTTAACAAGCTTTTTGCAAATTTGAATGTATGACCTGCTTGGTTGAAGTTAGCATGTGCAGCAATGTTTAGAGCATTTTCTGCTTTGCTGTAACTTTTTATATAAGAAACCTCTTTGCCCGCTTCGCGAATGTCGAAAGAAGTGATTGAGGGAAACGCGGGGCTGTAACTACCGCTTACGTAAAAGCTGCCATTCATTACACTACTGGAATCAGAAGTAGAGTCACGACTGACAGAAGACGCAAAAGAGGATCCACTAATTAAAAGGGAGCATGCGCAGATAGCAGCTGCGGACAAGCTCCCCACAAGTAATTCTCTGTAATTCATAGTAATCCTTTTGATAAATCATAAAAAACACGAGGTAGTTTAACACACAAACGGAAGTGGTGGAAGTCTCATAGAGCAAATTCTGAATAATTTATAAGGTCTGGAAATGAACGAGCATCCAGTATTTTTATTTAAATAGAACTTTCACAATCTCCATATCTAAAAATAGTACTGATACTGTTCTGGAAACCAAAAAAGATGTAAACTCGCGCTACAGAAGCAGTTGTATTTTTTTCAATACCAGTGTGCGTTAGCTACAAGAAGTATACTATATTTAAAAATGTGTTAAATCTGATATGTAACTCTGATTTTGCTGTATACCATAAATATATTATGAAAGTATGTATTAGTGCTTAACATAGACATAATGCTAGAAAAGCACCACCATGCCACGCTCATTATGTTGTAAACTTACACTATATGAATAATCAACTCACACGTGAGAGCACGACAAATACGTGTGTTTTTTGCTTATCTAGATATCACGCTTCAATGCTCTGCTTTTTTCGCGATTCCACTCGCGCGTTTTAATAGACTCCCTTTTATCATACAGTTTTTTGCCTTTAACTACTGCTATCCGCATTTTAGCTAATCCTTTATGATTAAAAAAAATGGTCCTGGGGACAACAGTAATTCCAGATATCTTTAAAAGACCAGCAATCTTGCATATCTCACGCTTGCGTAATAGAAGTTTACGCACTCTTAACGGTGAATGATTTCGGTTACTAGACATGTTGTAACTCGAAATATGAAGGTTATGCACCCATAACTCCATTCCTGCCTCTAAAATATAAGAGTCACCCATGCTCACCTTATGTTGACGCAGCGATTTTACTTCGCTTCCCAATAAAACAATCCCCGCATCATATTCGTCAATAACCTGATAGTTAAACCTTACCTTGCGATTTTCAGCAACTACATTCATACATTTCTCATGTGACGCTCAGATATTCTGTGAGCATCTTGATTGTTGTTACCTTTATTCCATGTTCAGTGGCAAATTCAATTATTTCTGGCTGACGCGCCATCGTTCCATCAGGGTTCATAAGTTCACATATCACTGCAGCATGTTCTCCTCCTGCTAGCTTAGCAATCTCCACACTTGCTTCTGTGTGTCCCGCTCTTGTCCGAACTCCACCAGAATGCGACACTATAGGAAACACATGACCCGGTGTCACAATATCATCTGGCTTACTTATCGGCGATATCGCCGCCAATATTGTTGTCGCCCTGTCCTTCGATGATACACCAGTGGCTATGTTGTACCTCGCATCTATCGACACAGTGAAAGCAGGGCAACCTTCATTCGCATTTCTCCGCGGCATCAAATCCAACTCCAACTTCTTAGCGTGATAGTCGGACAAGGCAAGACAAACAATACCGCTGCCATACTTTATCATCATACTAATAGCTTCAGCACTGACCTTATCAGCCAGAACCACCAGATCACCCTCGTTTTCTCTTTCTTCGTCGTCTAAAAGTATAAAAACCCTCCCCAGCGCGGCATCTCTAACAACCTCCTCGATAGAAGAAAAAATACCTGAAGCCGTACTCGGCGCTAAACTCATAATAAACCTTAAATTCTATACAAACTCGATCTTCATAATCTGATATACTCGATAGTCGCCACGAGGAGTCTTCAGCTCAACACTATCCCCTTCCTTCTTTCCCAGCAGCGCCAATACTAAAGGCGACTTTATTGATATCATATTCTTGGAAACATCAGCTTCGTACTCACCAACTATTTGGTATTTCACAACGCTTGAGGAATCATTCTGCTCGTCATATACTGACACAGTGACAGTAGCGCCAAACATTACGGCATCGCCGGATAACTCTGACACCTCTATCACCTCTGCTCGAGACCTTTTAGATTCAAGCTCCATTATCTTACTTTCTACAAGACCCTGACGTTCGCGCGCGGCGTGGTACTCAGCATTCTCCGATAGATCCCCTAACTCCCTTGCGTCTGAGATGGACTTAATTATCTTCGGCCTCTCACTTTTTAGAGCCTCTAGCTCTGACTCCAATTGCTGGTAGCCTCTTTTTGTTATAGGAAACCTTGTAGTCACGTAGTCACTCATACAGCACCCATACTAACATAGTCAAAAATCTGCCGCAAACCCCCTAATTACCTCCAATAGCTTACTTCTTATATCACTAGCAATATCTTCTGACAAGCTAGCCATAAGATCTTCATGATTCGCGTGCAACTTCTCAAGTAAGCCTTGCTCAAACCTGCGCACCTCACTCACCGGGATCTTCCCAATGCACTCATCCGATCCAGCCAGAATCGCTACAACCTGGTCTGCAACAGACAGAGGAGAATACTGTCCCTGCTTCAACAGCTCCATCATCCTTCTCCCCTTCTCCAGCACAGACTGAGAGTTTTCATCAAGATCCGAACCAAATTTTGCAAAATCCTCGAGTTCACGGTACTGAGCGAGTGACAATTTCAGCGAGCCCGCAACTTTTTTCACAGACTTGACCTGCGCAGCTGATCCCACACGAGAAACTGATAACCCGACATTTATCGCTGGCCTGAAACCCTTATGGAACAGTTCTGACTCTAGAAAGATTTGTCCGTCAGTTATGGAAATGACATTTGTCGGAATGTAAGCGGAAACATCTCCCGCCTGCGTCTCGATAATGGGAAGCGCTGTCAACGAGCCTCCTCCCAACTTGTCTGACAACTTGGCCGCACGCTCCAAAAGTCTCGAATGTATAAAGAAAACATCACCAGGATATGCTTCTCTACCAGGGGGCCTTCTCAACAGCAAAGACATTTGCCGATATGCTATGGCATGTTTTGAAAGATCATCGTATACAATGAGACAGTGCATGCCACGATCTCTAAAAAACTCACCCATTGCACATGCGGCGTAAGGAGCTAAATACTGCACCGGGACAGAATCTGATGCTCCGGTTGCCACAACAATCGTATAGTCCATTGCGCCCATTTCCTCCAACTTAGCCACGACACGGGCTATTGAAGAATTCTTCTGACCAATCGCTACGTATATACAGTACACTTTGTCCTTTTTACCTGCACGATCATTGTGCGACTTCTGGTTTATTATTGTATCCAACGCTATCGCGGTTTTTCCCGTTTTACGGTCACCTATGATCAATTCTCTCTGTCCACGCCCGATGGGTATCAACATGTCTATCGCCTTTATTCCCGTTTGTAGGGGCTCGCACACTGGTTGTCTTGCCATGACTCCAGGAGCCTTTACCTCAACAGGGTACTCGTCATCATATCCAGACACATCACCCTGTCCGTCAAGCGGCGTACCAAGAGGACTTACAACGCGACCAAGAAGAGAAAACCCCACAGGTATCTTCATAAGTTGACCAGTACACTCTACGTAGTCACCCTCCTTGACTCCTCTATCTTCTCCGAAAATTACTACGCTTACTACATCTCGCTCTAGCCCAGAAATTACACCATGTGTTCCAGATGAAAACACCACCGTCTCGCCGAATCCTGCACTGTCAAGACCGTAAACAACCGCTATTCCGTCTCTTACGGAAAGCACCTCACCAACACTCCTAGTTCTTGCGGGCTCTCCAAAGTTTTCTATTCTCTCTCTTAGAATCCTTAGAACCTCACCCGAAGATACACAACTCATGTCTTATCCTATAAATCACTAGATATTAAAAGCAGCCTTCTTACTTACATGGCATAAAGCACGCAACTGTTCGGCGAAAGAAGCATCTAAAACAAACGAATCTCCTCTCACAATAAATCCCCCTAGTATTTCAGGATCTACCCTTTCGGTAACAGTTTCAGGCTCGCCATACTCTTCCCTTAGCAATGCTAATATTCTTTGTTTTTCTGTGTCAGTTAAGTGTGATGCCGTCACTATCTCAATGTTCATCCTACCCCTTTTTTTCCTTAAAAGGGCCAAAAATCTTTCGAGGATTCTGCTTAGATCAGCAAACAACCCGTCCTCAATTACAACACATACAAAATTCAAAAGGATGGTACTGATACCTATTTCTGCTCCTGCATCACGCAACACGGACACTTTGGCCGCTACAGAAATAGCCGGACTTGCAACAAACGCATGCACACGCGCATCTTCTAAAGCCCCCAGCAACGCACGAACCTCACCGGCAACACTGTCGGAACTATCTTTAATTACCAGATCCAACAGTACACGTGCATAGCTGCACACAGCATACCCACCACCCTGCAGACTCACAACACCAACAACAACGAATAGGGAAAAACAGTCGTATTATCACGTACACCTTATACCCAGTCAAGCAGTTTCCCGCTGAGCTTTTTATCGCTAGTCATAAGCAACGAAAAAGCTACTATGTTTTCGAATGAGCGAGACGTTCACACTTTTTATGCTTATGGAGAAAGCTGGTAAAGGATAGCAAACATTGCATCCACGTATCCTAGGTGCTTCATATAACAATATAATGCTGTTACTGCTATGGATATACCGGTGACAATGGCCATTTTCATGAGCAAATGTGCTTTTTTTGGTGAGCTACTTGCACAACCCTTAGGTCTATTTTCCGATTCATCGACCTCCACACAAATTGGAAGGGAAATAAACATAGCAATCCACCAAGTTACGGTGAATACAAGCAGTGACTCTGCGATCATTATCTCACCACCAAATCAGGAGTACCGTTTTTTGAACTATGATTATGAATCAACGCTGCATCCGATCTTTAACCTTCCACCCATCGAATAGAAGCGAATTTTCCACACTTCCAACACTCGTGATGCCATGCGTCCAATTTCATCAAGCAACTATAACACTCCCAATGCATATCAGGAATTGCTTCCTTTTTCATTGCTTCGATCCAGTACGTTATCTCACCCAGATCTCCCAAGCGAACCATGACCTCTAACATTGTGCAATACAACTGCACATACCGGTACTTTTCAACCGCCCGCTTTAGATGTTGCTCTGCAGCGTTATATTGCTTTAGGCTTATATACCTCCTTATGGCCAACACCGTGCTAACATAACACTCTGGCACCAAGCCATAAAGCTTCTCTATGGCCACGTTGCAGTCGGGAGATATTGCTAGGTATAAATCTGCAATTTCAGGGTGCGGGTCTTCTTTATAACGCTCCTCAAGTTTAACTACGGCTTTTTTTATGTTATTTAGTTTTATATGAAGCTTCGCTGTCAGTATGGTTGCCTGCAATCCTTCCACGTTTCTTAACCACCCTAGACCCTCTCTGTAATTGCCATACTTGTAGCAAGTCTCTGCAAGTTTATAATGCGCAATATCGTGCAGACTCTTAAGGTCGTAAGGGTGCGGGATCCCATTCTTGAAAATAAATTTTAGCTCCCCCAGGACGTCCTTCCATCTACATTCAATTCGGGCAGCTTCCAGCTTCAGTAGCGATACCCAAAGCATAGTGTTAAATACACTGATCAACCTATGTAGCACTCTGAGCTTACAGTCTCTGCTTTGTTCAGATTCTAAAATTCGTACCAGCCACACACCAAACTTTCCGTCTGTCAGACCACGATGCGGTAAGAGCGTAAAATACTTCTCAGCAACTTCGTATTGACCTAGACGGAAACAAGCACACCCCTTTAGTAGCGACAAAACAGCATGATTCTGACTATGTTGTTTTATAGGAATATTCTCAATTTGTTTTATATCTTCTAGCTCTCCTATACTCAGATAAGCATAACATCGACCAATATTTTCGTATTGCTTCGACATTGCTCTGCACTTCAGTCTATGAACAAACAACGCAAATGCGAGGCAGGCACGCACTATCAGAACCAGCATCAATACCAATATGCATGCCAAAAGAATAACGAATACCATGTTCGCTTCGATGCTATAGCCAGGTATTTCCAGTTTGAAGAAAATCCCCTCGTAATCCTGCACCAAAAAGCTTGCAAGCAACGCAACCACAACGAAAAGCAGAATGTAAGTAATCATAGACCCTCATGTGTCTTGTTGACGTGCTCAATAAGCTTATTGTGAATCACTGCGAGGTGACTCTCAATGCTCAACACCAACTCCAGATCCTTTACCCATGACTGTATCTTTGGCACAGCCATAAGTTTGCTGTTCAATACCAATTCCAATGCCTGCTCCCACGCGCCAGTATCTACGAGCATTTCAAGATCGGTAAAATCCTGCATTATTGGGTCATCGAGTGACTCTATTTTCACCCACTTAGCAAGATAAGACAAAAAACCAACATTTTTTGTTTGTCGCAACGCGTTTTTCAACGTGGGCAACGAAGATTTTAGTTCTCGATACCCCTTTTTATTAGCAAAACTTTCAAGAGCTCCCAGACTGTTGTCTATGTCTTCATCATTAAGCTCAACCAGTAAAGGACGCACTGATCGTATAGCATCACTTGACATTGTGCCCAACGAGAAGGACCTTCTCAGTTCCCAAACCATCAATAACACTTTAGCCAAGCAATCCGATTTTACGCACCCGTCTTTGTTAACAATGACAGTTTTAGGCGGCATCGATGACTTCATCTTGACCATCAATGACTTTAAATTGTCAACCTGTGTAATTAAGTCGTCAAGTGTCGCGACTATTCTAGTATTAGAGTCAGCAACGGATGTCACGCGTTTACTAGTTTCTACCAGACTATGCCGCAAACCTAGCACTTCATTTTCCAAGACTGTTACGAAATACACCGCGCAACACGACCATAACGACAGAATACCGAATACGACAAACCAGCAGCAAGTTTCTTTTCGCATTACTCACTCATACTTAAGTATATCTACAGGATCTCTGCGTGAAGCCAAAATAGCAGGTGGCAGAGCAGCTAAGAGCGAAATACCGAGAGCCATCGCAGCTATGCACCCAGCATCAAACAGAACCGACTTAGTCTGAATTCCGTCCAGGCAGTACGCTATAGAATCTAAGAACGCATCTTTCTCAAAACCTCCAAACAAGTCACCAATTTTACCCAAGTTTAACGCAAACAACGTGCCCACAAAGCAACCCAAGAGAGTCCCCAGCGTCCCTAATGTTAGACCACATATACAAAATATTCCAGCGATAGCAAACTTGCTCATGCCCATGGACCGCAGCATAGCAATAGCCCGGGACTTATTTTGCACTAACAGCGAAATGCCTGAAACGATGTTTAACGTAGCCACCAACAGCATTAAAGTTAAAATGAAGAACATTGCATTTCTTTCTAATTCTAGTGCCCTAAAATAATGCCCATGCACAACTTTCCAGTCATCGACAGCAAATCGTGTTTCCTCAGCAATCATCTTCGCAACATCTGACGAAAGGGAAACCTCATTTTCGTTCAACTTCAACTCTACAAATTGTACATAATCTCCGTGAGTAAAAAGACCCTCCGCGCTGTCGATATGCATGAAAGCAAAAGTACTGTCATAATCTAGAATTCCCAAGTGAAAAATACCTAGAACCTTGAACTTTTTAACATATGATAGATTGCTGCCCCAAGTAAAAAGATCACCAGCTGACAGCACCGTAATTTCGTCACCGCAGTTTAAAGATAAGTTTTCGGCCAATCGGGACCCTAAATAAATGCCATTTTCCAGATCATTATCAAAGTTTATACTGGCCAAGTACGACGATAGTCTATCTTTTAAAACCGTCGTAGGTAATCCTCGAAGCACCGCACCCGCAGTACCACGCCGCGCCTTTAAAATCACCTGCCCCTCAATCACGGGAGTCAACATTGCATTTATATCCGCAACTCTTAGCAAGTTGGCAATCTCATCTATTGCATCTCTATGGCAATGAACAACAACGTGCCCATTCATACCAAGCACATCACGTAATAGTTTGGAAGAAAAACCATTCATCACTGCCATGACAGAAATCAGAATCGCTACACTCAAAGCAATACCAGAAACAGAAAGAATGCTCAGAGCTGAGCAGAGCCATCTTCCGCTCTTAGCATTTAGGTACTTTATGGCAAGTACCCATGACAACCTCATTATTTTCTTCTCCTACAGGCAGCGTGATCGAATCTATAACACGAATCCCTAGCACACACAATTCACAACAGCAGGAAAGAGGAGCCGATATAATATAAGAAGAGACATGAAA
>JBGCXB010000031.1:0-8917 GCA_048496795.1 Aaplasma endosymbiont of Hyalomma asiaticum
ATCCCACCATCAACGCCGCCAATCCAATAACAAGTCTTCCTCTCATTCCTCTTTTCTCCTTCTTCATAGCTTCCACTCCTCCTCAAGTTTCGTTCTTCGCTATTCTTATCCTCTTCTTTTTTATCGGACAACGTCTTGCCTCCGCCGTCTTCCTTCAACGCTGTTCACTTATTTCCCTTATCGATCTGCGCATCTTTTTCTCTCGACACCCCTCCGTCTTTAGCAGCCATGTTCGCACACACCCACAAGGTATCTCTTCCTCCGCTTCCATCTCTTTCACATATTTCTCAGAACGCCACCCGAAGCCCCCACGTTCCACCCACGTATTTTAAACCTCTCAACTCTGTTTTTATCATCTCTCTCCACACATTTACCTTTCCATTTCGTTCAACACCAACCTTCCCGACCATATCACTCAAGCCGTGGTAGTACGCTTCCCCGTACACGCTTATCTTTCTTCTAATTCTGAACTCCGCTCCAACTTTGCATCCCATAAGCGGCCGTAGCTTCCCTCTTACGCCCCACGCCTCTACCGTTCCTATTCCAGCCTTTACGCAGCCATACAACACCAGTCCATAATCGCCATGTCGCATCGGAGTTTGACACACGTTCACAGTTATGGCCTCTACAACCACTCCGGGATCACGAGCTGTGAACTTTGCAGTTTCGTACACCACATCGCCTTGTCCTCTCGGGCCCGACACGCGTCTCTTTATCCCGAAACACCTTCTCCTCCCAAGTCTCTCCTCGCAGTCATTATCCCGAAGCGCACCACGGACTCGGAAGCTATCCCGCACCACCTCCAACCCCAGTACACCCCCGTGGTCTTGCCGATAACCAAGCTCCCCTCTAAAGCTGCTCTCGCCCATATACTCAGGTCTGTACTTTGGCATTCCTCGCAGTGCTGCCCACACACTGTCACCGAGACTCACAGGTTGTTCTATTAGCCTCTCAATTTTCATTGTTTCGGCAGGATCAAAGTCAGGCAGCCCCCCGCCCAAACCCACGGAAGCATAAAAACCCGAGGCATGTACGGAGGCGGCCCGGACAACCTCAACCAACACCAGAAGAAGCCCGAAACTGAAACGCCAGAAACCGATCCTCCCACGCAACATAGCCACACAATTCCCAAAGACCAAAACACACCAAACTGCACGCCGTCAAGGGCTCAAACGCAACCGGCACACCGATAAGGTATACTAAAAAAGAATTAAGTCAAGAGAACTAGCGATATATTTTGCAATTTAGTGGTGTAATTTAACGATTTATTAGTGTAAGCCATACGCCATGCAGCACACATGGCGTGCGAGACAGGGTATGTTTTTCCTTATTTACTTTACGATTATGGCTCTCATTCTAGAGAATAAGCCTTACTCCGCATTCCACCCCATAGTAAAAGAGAGACATATCTGCGTCAGGATACAGTAAATAGTCTATCTTCTCCGTTATCTTAATTGGCTCCTGCTCTTTTTTCTGTTCCCCAGATACAGATGTTGTGTGAGAGATGTGATGTTTCACACGCACTCCCTCAAACTTTTTTTCTTCTAACTTGTTTACATAGGCAGACGCAAAAATTACAGTTTTACCGGAAATGAAGTATTGTAGCCCTACCTTTGCCTGGTATATCCACCTTTGTTCTGTAATACCTAGAAACTTAGTAAACCCAAGCCCCGCCCCAACGCAGGCACTAGGGGAAACGTAGCCATCCTCGGGTATCAGATCGTAACACGCGTTAGCAATTAGAGCCGCCACGGCCACATCTTTATTTGATAATGATACGTAATGTTTTTCTTGAGGATTGACCGCGGTTGCCGCTTTTGTTTCATCTCTTAATGAAGCCGCGAATGAATATGCATTTTCTTTCGTTTTATACTTTTCATCTTCAACATCAAACTTTTGGTATATCCCTTCAGCCTCAAACCGTGCATTACCAGCGGAATACCCAGCAGAAACCGCGAATGCCTTTTTACTTTTTCTGAAAGAGGGTGAATAAGTACCAAGAAAGTTGGTGTGCACACCCACATCTTTCACCGTGTCTCCATCATCAACTGAAAACATTCCAAGAGCCTTGCCATTGGCTACCAAGGACAGCTTACCAAAACGGGGTGCAGCATACTTGTACTGGACACTTGAGTAGAACCCCGACGCACTTGCATGGAGAGAAAAGTCTATGGGTTTGGGAGAAGCAAACGTAAGTGAAGGTGATAATGACATAAGAACAGTCACCACAGCAGGCACAACACACAATACACGGATTTCTTTCTTCATAGCGAACTATACAAACCTCAGGAGCCCATTATGACGCCATCATAGGCAAACAAACGCCATGTGTCAAAAGACATTAACGCTCTTTAATATGAACATCGGATACGTATCAAGGAGTTATTAAATAATTCTGGGAAGGCCTCCAGTGCAATTATCAGACCCTTTAAACCGTTTTTTCAGTACTTGCATGCTTATGGTACCATGTGAGCAGCACTACTAAAACAGGAAACGTACTGCCCACACAGAAATACCATCGTGATACAAGAACAGCCGGTGCTCTTCACGCAATCCTGTTGATAATCCCTAAGTTAACCCCCAGTATTAGTTTCGGGTTCATAGTCTGGATCCATGTAGGAATTCTCATAATCATCACTAGATTGTTCAGCGCACATGACCTTCACCAGAGTATGTATAGCACCGCGCATTTTTTCGCTTTTTATTCTCCGATATGCTCTAACAAGCATCAAAACTTCCTTGCCGTCATTATAATTGTGGTTAAACTCTTCCAAAGAAGTTTCGTCACTGTCCTTCAAAAGGGAAGTTCCTGATATTTCGGTCCCTTCCGTGATAGAACGAAGATCGCTTTGTAGCTTTGATATTAGATCGTTGATCTCGATTCCAAGAACACGAGCGAGTTCATACAATCTGCTGATAACTATACGATTCGTACCCTTTTCATATTTTTGCACTTGTTGAAAAGTAATGCCCAATCTGCTGGCAAGTTGGTTTTGACTCATTCCTTTCATTATGCGTTGTTTCTTTATTTCTCTTCCCACGTATTCGTCTACTGGATGTGGTCTAACTTTCCCCTCTACGGTTATGGGGATGGAACTTTGGTTTTGTGATTGAGAAGTCATAAACATTATCCCATGTGTTACTCAGATAACTTAGGATAAATCATACATAATAGTAATGCAACAGTTATTTAACGTGTAGTAATGATAGTAAAACTGTGAATAGTATGCTAAATTAGCAATAAAAGCATAAATAACAGATGCAAATGGCGAAATTTTTTCCGTTGTTTTCGAGTAGGGTGTACTAACCTACTTGCGGGGGAACATTGTTGTATGTTACCATGAGTGGTTTTATGCTTGGAGGCTCTAGAGTGCTGGAAAGGACGCTTTCTATATTGAAGCCTGATGTTATTGAACGCAGTATCATAGGTGGTGTTATCTCATACATAGAAGCTGCAGGGCTAAAGGTTATAGCGCAGCGAATGTGTAAATTGTCAGATGAAGAGGCTAGGGAGTTTTATGACATACATAGGACTAGGCCTTTTTTTAATGATCTTGTATGGTTTATGACTTCGGGGCCTGTTATAGTGCAGGTGCTGGAAGGTGAGTCCGCTATTAGTGTGTACAGGCGCGTTATGGGAGCTACGGATCCAAAAGCTGCTGACGCAGGCACAATAAGGGGTGACTTTGCTGAGGGTATATCAGCAAATTGTGTGCATGGGTCTGATAGCCCAGAGAATGCTGCGAGAGAAATCGGCTTCTTTTTTAGAGAGTGCGAAATCTTAAGCAGATAAAACAACGCAGTGATTTCCAATTTTTATTTGAGCTATTTGACGGGTGCACGAGGCTTTTCCACAAGGGCTCGTGCCACTCTCAGCAAGTGTTCCTTTGACGTGTTTTGTGGATCCTTTTCCCATATGCCCCTAAGGATTTCAAGGGCTTGACCCAGGAATTTGCCTTCGGGGTACCCTATGTCTACCAAATCTTTTCCCGAAACAGGCATTCTCGCGTGCACCAACGAAGATACGTAGTCTAAATGTTCTAATAATATACTTTCAGGTAATGTTGTATTTTGCAAGCAGTTCACGATAAGCACGTCTTTATGTGTTTCTGGGTCCAGTAAATTAAGATATTTATGCTGCTGGACTTTGTTTATTGGGAACTCTATATTTGTGGACAGAAGCAATCCCAAAATCTTTTTCTCTTTTCTAGACAGACGCAGAAGATCTGTTACACCCTGGGTTAACTCTTCAACTGGAACGTGTTCATTTCCTGATCTCAACATTAAAGCAAGCTTAGTAATTGGTCTTCTCAAAGCGATGTGAATTGAAGAAACATTACTGATGCCCAAGTTATAAGGTACAATTTGTGAAAGTACACCACATTCTTGCATGGCTTGCAGTGTGTTGCCGCAGTTTGCACATGCCAAGAGTTTAAAGAATTCACTTCTTATGCGTTCTTTTGATAGCCGGGATAGGCTTTCTGCATACTTTCCGCAAACATTCATAATTTCATTGCTTAGGGGGCTGTTGCTACATATCGATGCATGAAATCTAAATACCCTGAGTATGCGTAGAAAATCTTCATTTATTCTTTCTTCTGCATCTCCAATAAAGTTAACCCTTCTGTCACATAGATCTTGAATTCCTGAAAAATAGTCGTAAATCTTCCCGTATTTGTCGCAATACATTGCGTTAAACGTAAAATCTCTTCGTGATGCATCTTCTAACCAGCTGTCAGTAAACACTACTGATGCATGTCTTCCGTCGCACTTGGTGTCAGATCTGAGCGTGGTTATTTCGTAAGGTGTTTTTCTAACAATAGCGGTTACTGTTCCATGAGATATGCCTGTCGGTACAGCCTTTATTTTTGCCGCTTTCAGTGCTGACAACACGGTTTCGGGTACCAGGTCTGTTGCGAGATCTACATCGGTGGTTTCTCTACCAATTATGCTATCTCTTACACAGCCACCCACTAGTCTGACGCTGCCATCGAAACGCTCTATAGCGTCTATTACGCTCTTCAGTTCAGGGTTGCCTATTAGTTTATTTATCATTTGGATCCCATAGTATTCTAGATGCTAACAAATTTAGCTCTAAAAACCAGCAAATTGTGTCTTTTTGGCATGCAACAACGTCATGAATATTTGTAAAACTAAAACAGAAGGCTCAGTAAATGGGTGACTCAGTCATTGCATGAAAGTTTAACCAAATGTGGTATCGCTGATTTTTTTGTGAGTTCCGATTTGATATTTGGTTGGGCAATCATTGAATGCTACACGAAAAATACGCTACACGCAGCTAAACGGTCGGGCAACTTGGTTGAAATCACGTTTACAATAAAATGTTACTGTTTACAGTAATATATATGCTGAAGAAGGGAATAAAAAACAAAGGAAGTATGCTTTCGCTCTAGAGCCTTGCTGTTACGGGTTGCACTCAAGAGGACTAATAAATTCCGTAAAGTTTCATGGGAATCCACCCGCTAAAGCGACAATGATACGTCTTCGATTATAAACTGCACATATTCATTCCCACGCCAATGATTTATGTTGACCTTTCCTATTAAACTAACGCGTGTACAACAATGCAGTAGAACAGATCCCACCTCAGTTTCTGTACATCTGAAACATATACCACGTACCAGAGTACTTCCATCTCCGTCTATTAAACACCTTACATGGCTTCCTCCGACAACAGAAGGACTTTTGATGAGCACATTTTTCAAAATAAACCTAGGTTCTGTATTTCCTGGTCCAAATGGTTCCAACAACTGAAGCTCCTTACATAAGGTCAGAGAAACGGCGTCTGTGGATAATACCCCATAGGAGTACATAGCTTTTTGTATGTTAACATCTTTAAATCTGTCCAGAAAAAAATCGTATAGCTTACCAAGCTGGTCTTTTTTTACAGAGAACCCTGCGGCCATAGCATGTCCGCCACCTTCAGGTATTAGATTTTCAAGTTTTGCAGACAATACCGCGGCCCCAATATCTACGCCAGCAACAGATCTAGCACTTGCTTTGCCCGTATCTCCATCCAATGAAATAACAATGGTAGGTAAAAAAAAGCGTTCCTTGAGCCGGCCAGCCACTATTCCTATAATTCCGACATGCCAATTGCCTGCGACCATTATTATGTTTTTTCCTTCGGCGACGAGACTTTCTGCACATGATGCAGCTTCGAGAAAACTGTTGTTTTCTATTTCTTTTCTTTCAGCATTTAAATCCAATAGTGTTGCAACAATTCTGCTACATTCTATTTCATCGTCACTTGACAAAAGCTTTGCACCCAAGCCCGAATTACCAACTCTTCCTCCAGCGTTTATATGCGGCCCTATGCTGAATCCCAAGTGATGTGTATTCGGCTTTTCCGATATACCCAGCGCATCAGAAAGAATTCGTAGCCCTGTATTACCGCGCCGTGAAAGTATTTTTAGTCCATGCCTTACGTATGCTCTGTTAAGTTTTAACATAGGCATAACGTCGCATACTGTCCCCAGAGCTACGAGATCAAGATAATTGAGCAACTCAGGCTCTTTTACTCGTTGGAAAACTCCTTTCTGTCTCAGGACCTTATGCAATGCTACAAGGAGCATAAATGCCGTTCCAACGCCGGAAAGATATGTGCAAGTTGACTTCTCATCAAGTCGGTTAGGGTTAATAATAGCAAGCGCTTTTGGTAAAGTCACAGAACCTATGTGGTGATCTACTACTATTACATCAAGGCCAACATCTTGGGCGACGGATATGGGCTCATACGCCACTGTACCACAGTCCACCGTGATGCACAGACTATTTCCTTCTTTTTTGAGCTTTAAAAAAGCTTCTTTATTTGGACCATAGCCCTCAGTGATACGGTCAGGTATGTAAATGCTAATATCAAGACCTATACTATTGAAGTACCTCTTAAGGAGTGCTGAAGCCGTTGCTCCATCAACATCGTAATCACCAAAAACCACCACCTTTTCTTTTTTTTGGATTGCCACGAGTATTCTGTTAACGGCTTTTTCCATATCCAAAAGATGAAACGGATCAGGCAAAAGTAGCTTTAGCGTGGGATACAAAAAATCCAACACTTCCTCGGGGGGTATGCGTTTTATTGCTAAAACCTGAGCTACTATCTCACAAAGTCCAAACCTTTGTTTTATTGCGACAACATCACGGTACGGTGGATTGTGGACTATCCACTTTGCCCCACTTAAACCAACACCCAATACGACTTCTTCTGTTATCTCTTGTAACATGTTACTTCTAGCTACCACGCACACCACATATGTTTTTTCTACAACACACCCAGCACAGATTTTGTCTTGTGCCTGCTCCAGCTATTCCAATGCGCAAACGCCGGAAGTTATGGTGCGAAAAAACCTACCTCATTATCGTATGAGCACAACTTCACCGTCTTTACTACGTCAAGACCTAGACCTTCAAGGAACATCAACATTGGTCCTAAATGTGACGTTGCACCAATACCTTCATTGCAATAAAACCTGCAAGATAAAAGGTCAGTATAGGGGTATGCATGGGGGCATGCGGGCCATAACTCCATACCTTTTGCATAAATCATGCGCAATTTCATGGGCGTCTCAGCAGCGGACAAAGAATCTACCAATTCCGCTAAACTTGCGCTAGCATCCCATCTTAGTGTTATGTCTATTCCCGCAGTTTCGATAGAGGATAAGCTTGCGGTATACCGATGTGCCGCAGCTTTGACGTAATTCTCGTTTATGGATATTCCTCGCAACGTTGTCGGTGATGCTCCAAGATTGTCCACGATTGCACGCGCAAAATCAGTTGTTGAAGCCTTGCTAGAACTTGTCTTTGCATTATATATGTCGGCCGTGTGGGTCCCGTCTTCAAGTGTCTTGAGGAGCGCATTGCTTATTATTTTGGCTTTATCTACCTGCCCTATATGTACCAGCATTTGTATGGCTGCATTTAGTAGCCCCGAGGGGTTTGCTAAGTTTTGTCCCGCTATATCAGGAGCCGACCCGTGTACAGCCTCAAACATGGAGTAGTTATCTCCAATATTTGCACTTCCAGACAAACCTATAGAGCCAGAGGCTAGAGATACTACGTCTGACAGTATGTCACCGTAGAGATTAGTTGTGACTACAACATCAAAATCCTCTGGGTTCACAGCTACCTTGGCCATACCTATATCGACAATGTAACGATCAGATTTTATCTCCGGGTACATTGCGGCAACTTTGTCGAAGGCTTTCCTAAAAGTGCCATCTGTCATTTTCATTATGTTGTCCTTGACTAAGCAGGTGACCTTCTTTCTGTTGTGGTTTTTCGCGAATGCAAACGCGTGTTCACATAATCTTTCAGATGAAAACCTAGTGGCAATTTTCGCACACTCATACGCATCGTTTGAAAGTCGGTATTCCACCCCGCAATAGGTATCCTCCTCGTTTTCACGTACCACTACAATGTCGAGATTTGGATGCACAGATGGGACGACAGGCGAGTACGAAACGCAAGGTCGAATGTTAGCATATAACCCAAGATTTTTTCGCAGGGCTACATTCAGGCTTTTATGTCCGCCACCCTGTGGCGTCAATGTTGGTGCTTTCAAAAGTATTTTGGTCCTTTCTATGGATGCCCATGACGAAGGCGAGATACCGCAGGGCCAATCGCGTTGATACAGAGCACTTCCTATTTCTGCTGATTCAACGGCTATGTCAGCGTGTGACTCTTTCAAAATGAAAAGCACTGCTTCCATTATTTCTGGTCCTATACCGTCTCCATAAGCAACAGTTATTGGGACTGCCATATGCCTAGTCTTTCTAATCAAAACAACAGACAGTGTAGCTCATATTTCGGGTGAGAGAAAGTATCAAATTCCAAGCCTGAGTAACAATTCACAACAGCAGGAAAGAGGAGCCGATATAATATAAGAAGAGACATGAAA
>JBGCXB010000032.1:0-7937 GCA_048496795.1 Aaplasma endosymbiont of Hyalomma asiaticum
ATCTACATGCCCTATCGTCCCTACGTTTATATGTGGCTTCCTTCCTTCTGTCATAACAACACCTATCTCTTCACACTATTAACAACAACGTTCTCAGGCACCCTCTCGTAGTGAGCGAAAAACATACTATACTGGGCTCTACCTTGAGACATAGAACGTAAATCCTTCACATAGCCAAACATGCTACCCAACGGAATAAACGCAGTGATCAACTTAGCATTGTGACGATCCTGCATCTCAGAAACCTTCCCCCGACGGCTATTCACATCACCAATCACATCCCCCATGTACTCATCAGGGGTGATAATCTCCACCCTCATTATAGGCTCGAGCAGAACTGGAGCTGCTTTTGTTGCCATTTCTCTAAATGCCCCCTTTGCAGCAAGCTCAAAGGCAAGAGGGCTCGAGTCAACTTCGTGAAAGGCCCCATCAAAAAGCGTCGCCTTGAAATCAATAACAGGATACCCCGCGATCATGCCTGTCTCCTTTATTAGCTCAAGACCGCTCTGAACGCCCGGGATATACTCTTTTGGAATTGCCCCACAAGTAATTTTATTCTCGAATTCAAAACCCGAACCCGGCGGCAAGGGTTCAAATAATATGTTAACCTTGGCAAACTGACCCGCACCACCCGTTTGCTTCTTATGAATGTACTCAATCTCCGCAGCCTTAGTTATTGTTTCACGGTAAGCAACCTGGGGAGCCCCAACCGTAGCCTCAACGCCAAATTCCCTCTTCATCCTGTCAACTATAATCTCTAAGTGCAGCTCACCCATTCCCTTTAGTATGGTCTGCCCACTTTCGCTGTTAACAAACACTTTCAAAGAAGGATCTTCGGCCACCAACCTACTCAACGCCGTACCCATCTTCTCCTGATCCGCAGTTGATACAGGCTCAATGGCTATCTCCATCACCGACTCCGGGAAGTCCATCTTTTCGAGTATCACGGGAAAACTTTGATCACATAAAGTATCGCCCGTCGTCGTCTTCTTAAGACCAGCAAGAGCAGCTATATCCCCGGCCTTTATTTCTGTTATATCTTCCCGATTGTTTGCGTGCATCAGCAAAATTCTTCCCACTGATTCGACATCCCCTTTTGTCGAATTAAGCACAACAGTCTTTCCGGTCAGCTTGCCCGAGTAAACCCGAACAAACGTAAGACTCCCAACAAACCTGTCCACCATGACCTTAAACGCCAAAGCAACGAACTTACCATTTTCAGAAGTTTCTATCTCCACAACTTCATCAGAATTCTTAGCACTCACACCCTCTATCTTAGGTATATCGCTTGGAGCAGGAAGATAATCAACAACAGCGTCAAGCAACGGCTGCACACCTTTGTTTTTGAAAGCTGACCCACAAAGCACAGGAACAAACTTGGACTTTATCACCCCAGCCCTTATGCAACTCTTCAAAAGAGATACAGAAACCTCTTGCCCCTCGAGGTACATGTTCATAGCCTCATCATTCACCTCGACAGCCGTTTCTACAAGCCTTGCTCTGTATTTATTAGCTTCCTCCAGCATATGGGCAGGTATCTCACCGTAGCTGAACTTAGCACCTAGAGAATCCTCCTCCCAAGTTATCGACCGCATTTCAAGCAAATCAACAACGCCGACGAAACTCTTATCAACACCTATAGGCAATTGTAGAACCAGCGGAACCGCACCCAAGCGATCTATTATCATATCAACACAGGCGTAAAAGTCAGCCCCAACTCTGTCCATCTTGTTCACGAAACAGATACGCGGCACATCATACCTATCAGCCTGACGCCATACGGTTTCAGATTGCGGCTCAACACCCGCAACACCATCAAACACTGCTACTGCACCATCCAAAACTCTAAGAGACCTTTCAACCTCTACAGTGAAATCAACGTGCCCTGGCGTATCAATAATGTTTATTCTACAACCATCCCAAAAACATGTAGTTGCCGCAGAAGTTATAGTGATGCCCCGCTCGCGCTCTTGCTCCATCCAGTCCATAGACGCAGCCCCCTCGTGCACTTCGCCTATTCGATTTTGCTTTCCAGTGTAGAAGAGTATGCGCTCTGTTGTGGTAGTCTTACCGGCGTCTATGTGCGCCATTATCCCTATATTCCTACACCTAGACAAATCACCCTTTCTACTCACCCCCCACACTCCTCTCTAAGAATACAACAAACTTACTAAAATCTAAAATGAGAAAAAGCTTTATTCGCCTCGGCCATTCTATACTTCTCCTCCTTAATCTTGCACGCACCACCGCGCTTGTTGTACGCTTCTAGGAGCTCATGACACAAACATGCCGCATACGTCTTATTAGTACGCTTTCTACTAGCACGAGCAGCCTTGACAATCCAGCGCAAAGCCAGGGACACGGATCTATCCTCTCTCACCTCTACAGGGATCTGGTAAGTCACACCACCTACTCTTCTCGAACGAACTTCCATCTTAGGCATCACGTTGGCGACAGCGGCGTTGAATATAGCAACCCCGCTCTCACCAGGGAAACGTAACTCCGCCATCCTCAGCGCACCGAACACAATTTTCTCCGCCAGAGCCTTCTTCCCCTGACACATAACAACGTTTACAAAACGAGCCAAAAGAACACTGCCCAAATACCCCTCTGCAGCTATAGCCCTTCTTGCGACTCTTTTACGACGAGACATACATTACCACAAAAAAACTAGCCCCCACGCTTAACACCGTACTTAGAGCGGGCCTTCTTTCTCCCCTGAACACCCTTGGTATCCAACGCTCCCCGCACGATATGATAACGAACACCTGGCAAGTCTTTTACACGACCGCCTCTTATCAAAACCACAGAGTGCTCTTGAAGATTATGACCCTCACCAGGAATATAAGCTATAACCTCGCTACCATAACCTGCAATTCTTACCCTTGCAACCTTACGAAGCGCAGAGTTCGGTTTCTTAGGGGTAGTAGTATAAACCTTTACGCATACAGCCCTTTTCTGAGGATTGCGCTGAAGAGCCGGAGCCTTATTGGCTGACTCCCTAGGCTTCCTGGGGCGACGCACCAGCTGATTAATCGTGGGCATGAAAAAACCTAAATCACCATGAAAAGCGCTACCCACGCACCCGGAGATAGCGAAAGCAGCTCCACTTATAAGGGAATCGTAACACTCCGTCAATACAATTCTGATTTTTTTCGTCTATTTTCTTGACGTGGCGCAAAGTGTGTTGCGAATAAGTCATTAATTGCAATATTTTATAGGCTCCCGACGTGAACTGCCCCAAAACAATGCTAAGGAACTTAAGATAAAATTCGGGAAAGGACCTCGTCATTAATCTAATAGGTCATATATTCTCTGCGCAAGTAGATGCGGTTTTAGTTATAGGTTATGGTGCATCGCACCCTCCTACTAGGCATCACACCGATGGCACCAATAGTAGCTGCTGCTAATGCAGCCACAGCAGATGCCCCAACAAAAGTAATCTGTAATGTAATAGTGTTTGTACAAAGGCTGGGATTACCCATCATGACAGGAGTGATACTTGGTGCAGCTATAATGGCAATCTTTGGTAAGTTAGCCTGGGCTGCTATAGTTATGCTTGTTGTATTCACTGCTATATTCTTTGGTGCTAGCACGTTGATTGTAAAGTTTGCCAAAGGTGTTGACACTGACATAACCGCCGGTGTTGATGATTTCAAATGCAAGGCAGACGGCCAAACTGTACCACCCAAATAATAAACCCTCCCCATCACCATCTGTATGATGAGGAAGGAGGGAAGAAGGAAGGAGAGGAAGGAAAGAGAAACTCCTCTCCTCTCACCCCTCCCCCTCCTAGTTAGGGAAAAACTATTGTTAATTGTAGAGTTATAATTTAGAGCTCATGCACATAAACTACTTTACTTTTCTTAGTCACCAAATACTGCTCTGTTTTCATACCTGTTCCATGCAATATGAAAACAGCTGTGCATTCACGTCCGTAATGTTGCATATGAGCTAAACTGTAACTTCCACTTACTAAAACATGAACAAACCTGGTGTTTTCGATGCGTCATCGTACAGTGCAGCTGTGCTACGGTCACAATATTACGCGACCGCGGTTCTCAAGCAGGCTAATAGCGATGTTGTCAAGCAAATCTGGCTCCTTTTTCCCGGACAAAGAATCTTGAAAAGCACACATGCAACAAGTTCCTATTGCCCAGTATGTGGTCCTGAGGGCTATATATCCAGTCCACACTGATAGGGCTATCCCGCATATCGCTGCTTCTATCACAAGTAATGTTTTGAGGGCATTATCGGAAGAGACAAATTTCTCAGCCGCGCAACAAGACAACAAAAGACTAGTAATCACAACAAAAGCCCTGTCAGCGATTGTAAATTTTTTGAATATTGCCCCATTTACGACGCAGGCCTCTTCTGTGTCATCACTCTTAAGCATTCCTACGTAGTTTGCCCCTAGTTCAGGAATGTAGAGCTTTACAAACGATAGTAGCGCGAATAGTGATGCTGTTGCTATGCCCATGAGCGCCACAGCTATCTTTTTGACTCCCACATTGTAGCAATTATGAACCATTAACAGTGCAAACCCGACGGCATTTAGCAGCACACAGAGCATTCTTGTTTGTTTTATACAAAGAAACACACTGTCATGTTGCATAAACTCACCAATCATAAAAATAGTTCGCCACTGCTTGCGTGTTCACTAATACCTGTATCATCTCGATCCTTAACAGTAAAGTACCATACTCTTCGTCATAAAGACTAAGGCGCTATATTCGCGGCTTCCTTATGCTATAATGACGTTTTTTTCTTTAAAGATACTGGCATTTGTGCTACTTATGGGATGTTCTATGACGTTTATACTTTTGAAAAATGGATTTCGACGACGGTAGGTTTTTGTTTCTACCCCTTGGGGGTGTAGGGAAAATTGGTATGAACGTCGCTCTCTATCATGCTCATGGCAAGTGGATAGTAGTCGATTTGGGTGCAGGGTTTGCTGACGGTGATGTCATGCCGGGCGTTGACATGGTAGTAGCGGATATAAGCTTCATAAGGGAAAGACAAAGGGATCTCTTGGGCATTGTTCTAACACACGCTCATGAGGATCATATGGGAGCGATCCCGTACTTGTGGGAAGATTTAAGATGTCCTGTATACGCTACAAAGTTCACTGCGTCGTTTTTGCGTTCCAAGCTGGCGCAATTTTCTATGGAAATCCCTATAGAAGAGGTGGATCCAGACAAAACTTTGGAGCTGGGACCTTTCTCGCTGGAGTTTGTGCGTATGACGCATTCAATACCAGAAATGCACTCAATAGCGTTGCGCACCGATATGGGGTGTGTGTTGCACACTGGAGACTGGAAGTTGGACAGCAATCCGGTCATTGGCTTAGTATCAGATACGGAAAAGCTAAAGCGTTTGGGAGATGAGGGGCTTTTGGCTGTGGTATCGGACTCGACAAACATATTCACAGAAGGCATATCGGGATCGGAAGGTAGTCTCTACGACAATATACTGAGCATAGTAGAGAGTAGTAAAAATCGCGTTGCAATATCTCTGTTCGCGTCTAATGTGGCTAGGATTTGTACACTAGAAAAAGTAGCAAGATCATCTGGAAGAAAGGTGGTGGTCGTTGGTAGGTCTCTTGAAAGAGCGATAAGCGCGGCAATAGACTGTGGATACTTAAAGGATGATGGGAGCTTCTTAGACGCTCGTGAAGCTGCTCGCTTACCAAAAAGTGAAATCTTGTACCTATGTACGGGTTGTCAGGGTGAGCCTCTCGCGGCTACTGCGCGTATAGCAGATGGATCCCATCCATTAGCTACCTTGGAAAGCGGTGACACCGCGATTTTTTCTTCAAAGATTATTCCTGGAAATGAAAAGCGTATATTCCGCGTGTTTAACAAGTTAGTAAGGCACGGGGTGGAGGTAGTCACAGAATTCACGAGGTCAGTGCATGTTTCCGGACATCCCTCAAGATCGGAGGTTCGTACTTTATACTCTCTGACAAGACCGAAAATGTGCCTACCCGTCCATGGTGAGTATATGCATATGTATGAACATAAGAAGCTTGCGAAGGAATGCGGCATAGGACGTTGTATAGTATCTTCCCCAGGAGACGTTATAGATCTTGTGCATGGTGAGACAGTGGGTTCAGTTTGTAGCGGTGTTCTGGGAATCGATGGAAGTTTTCTTCGTGACTCAAGCAGTAGTGTCTTGAGTGCACGTAGGAAAATGCGCGATGCTGGAATTGTAGTTGTGACTTTACTTATGAACAGAGAAAACCAGCTCATAAAGGAGCCTGTTGTGATTGCGCCAGGTGCATTAGATAGCACTGAGGATCGCGTTATACTTAGTGAAGTTGCGAGAAAGATTGGTACAGGTCTGATGGAGAGACAACCTAAGAATGTCAAGAGCTATATAAGAAACTTGGTTTTTGGGTTTTTCAAAGATATCCTAAAAGGAAAGCCATTGGTCGAAGTGCAATTAGAGTATGTTCGGTAAGATTCAGGTCGGCGTAATTGTTTTCTGCACGTTTTTTTTCTTTATACCCTTCCACGGCGATTCCATCCCGTTGCACTTAAAGATAACTCGCGGTAATACGAAGAAAGTTACCGTTGCTTTTTCTCAGTTGCGTTTCTTAAGCGACGTAGAAAGGAAAATAAGCGATAGCTGCACAGATGTAATTATGAGTGATCTGAATGGAACGGGGATATTCAACGCGCAGCCAGCAATTTCATATGATCTAAGCGTTTCCCCGGGAGGTGTGCCTAATTCCAATACGTGGACACAGCTAGAGCACGATATATTTCTCACTGGCAGTGCGCAGGAATTTTCTCCTGGAAGAATAAGGGTAAAACTTTTCCTGTGGGATGTGGCTTCGGGAAAACAGCTGTCTGGAAAATCTTTCAATTTTGAGGTCGGAAGTTGGCGCAGAGCTGCGCATATAATGGCGGACCATATATACAGTAGAGTAACTGGCGATAGTGGGCATTTCGATACGAAAATAGTGTACTTATCTGAGTTAAACAGCAGTAGGAAAATATCCGTCATGGATCAAGATGGCAAAAGCAATACCTACATCGCCGTGGGTAATAAAAAGGGAGTAGTGTCTTCCCCGAAACTATCACCAAATGGAAAGCTGGTGGTCTATATACTCAACACAAAATCTTCAGGGGAAATAGTGTTGTATGATACCGAGCACGAAACGACAACCACTGTTGCTAGTTTGGGTGGCATTGGTATCTCTGCCGAATTTTCTCCCACTAGTGATGCGATATTGTTTTCCGAATCAAAAGATGGAAGCGCCAATGTTTACACTTTAGGTCTGGAGGAAAAAAGGCCTATTCAGTTAACTGACAATGAGTTCGTTAACATTTCTGCTTCGCACTCCCCTGATGGCAAATATGTGGTTTTTTCTTCTGATCGCACTGGAACACCACATCTTTACATTATGAACTCTGATGGAAGTGACCAAAAGAAAATTAGCTCAGGAGCAGGAAAATATATGACGCCTGTATGGTCGCCAAGGGGTGATTTGATCGCGTTTACCAAAGTCAAGGGGAATAGTTGCAGTATAGGCATAATGCGTCCTGACGGTAGCAAAGAACAGACTTTGGCTGTGGGTTATCTTCTAGATAGCCCGTCCTGGGCACCAAATGGGAAAGCAATATTATTTACCAAACATGAATCCTCGGACCAAAAAGCAGAACCGAATGTCTCGCTAGTTGTTGCTAATATAAATGGGGCTTACAGCAGAGTTATAAGAACATTGGGTAAACCTATAAGCGCCCACTGGTCGCATAACGAACAGGATTGAGTGGTTTGAGGTCGTGTAGTTCCCACTAGAACAAATACAGTCATACTCACCCTCCTACTAGGCATCATACCGCTGGCACCAAGAGTAGCTGCTGCTCAATCCGGAACAGCAGATGCCCCAACAAAAGTAATCTGTAATGTAATAGTGTTTGTACAAAGGC
>JBGCXB010000033.1:0-7187 GCA_048496795.1 Aaplasma endosymbiont of Hyalomma asiaticum
CGCTCCCTTCCATCGCTACTAGCATATTATCTTTAAATCCTATCTTAGGATCTTGCGTCGTCCAATCGAAGTTCTCCGCCTTTAACTTTACGCTCTTCCCATCTTTCTTATACGGATATACTGCTCTGGTTTCACCGAAACTTTCCTTAATCTCAAACCCACTAATCTTCTCAAATGCTGGGCTATAGCTAACACTTACGTACCAAGGCTTTTTTACATACCCCCAATTTATTTGTTTTTCAGCATATGCGCTGCGTACACTTATTAGAGCACTAGACACACACAACACGGAAAAATAGGCACAATGCTTCAGCACATTGGCCCATATTCTATGCTGTCTATATTGTTGAATTTGTTCCATTCTTATACCACAAAGCAATAACATGTATGTCATTACGCGGCAATGTACCGCGTCATTTGCATAGTGTGGCCTGTACAATCTTTCTCTTTATTGTGCTGCCTAGGGTGGAGACAAACGCGGAGAAAGTAATAAGAGAGGTCAGCATATAAAACCTTCCTACCACCCGAATTTGCAACCCTGTTTTTTTTGCGAAGCATCGGTGAACGACTTAATATGCAAGTAAGCTTGTAAAGAGAATATGCGAAGAGTTTGATGTGAGATTGTATATCTCTCATCAAATAAAAAACACAAGCAGCAAAGATTATGTTGTTTCTGAAGAAAATGAGATTACTTTCAAACCGTGAAACGCTCAGCAATATAACTGAAATCCCAACATTGTAAGACGAAAGAATACGAGTGATATGCTTTTCAACAAAAGCTATTGTTGATGTGTTTTTGTATCTACGTAACCACCGGCACATTATGGAACTAATACTTGTGAGTACACGAAGACAGTTTTTTAGCATGAGAATCCCCCGTGCCAGGAAACAACCATAAAATTACAATTTTTTATTTTTTGCCCTTCACAGTTACAGGCACGGGTACTTTTTGCACCCCTCCAACAAGGGTGTCAAGCACTTTATTTTGAATTTATACATGTAATTTTTTAACCTATAAATGATAGGTTGGATAGATGAGCATATTTCAACAAGTTTAACTTTAATATCCCTATAGACCTTGTTTTTGTGATGTTTAGTTTGTCGATATATAGGCGCTTACACCCTCTAGTTTTGGTTGTATTGGCATTTCTTAGTCTGGTTTTCACCAGCCGCACGTAACTCGTCAGTTTTATTACTAAATTATCTTTTTCATTACTTATACATGAAGCAGATATGTGAGCTATGTAATAGCAAGCATTGATCATCACCGATGTGGAGGAAATTGCTCTTATCTCTACTACTTCTCCTCCTTCCACAGTTCTCGCAAACAACCCTGCGGTTATTCCCTTCTCCTCGGTATTAAACCCCGCCATTTCGCCTGAGATCTTTTCTGTCGAGTCCTTATTATACTCACTGCCCTCATATGATATCTTAGGCCATTTCTCAGCAGCTCCCGGCTTTCCTATATACGCCTTCAGACCAGACTTATTATTCTCATCCCCACATTTTCCGGGCGTGTGACTTGATCCTCCAAGCACGCCGTTATTCGTACACAACTTCTTATCTATCTTTTCATGAAGGTTCTTAAGTTCAGTAGCAAACCTAACAATATCAACACCCTTAGTCTTAGCTAGAGCAGTTTTGAGATCACTTGTACGCGTGTTAAGTACGTCATACGCCAGTTCCTTCGCTACGATAGATATTATACTTGAACCTAATCTCGATGCTGTACACGATTCGATTATCCCTGACGAAAGCGGGCTATAGCTCCTTCGATACCGGATTTTTCTACCATCTTATCTATCAAGGACCTGTGGCTTATAGCAAGGCTGACAGAATTATTAAGTTTCACATCTTTTATTTTGAAATATCCATCACACAACGCGATTTGGAATTCCAACGTAACAAAATCATCTCTGTTGTCTGCATCAATCATGCGAACTCTAACTGCATATGTGCTATCGCTGCTAGCACGTGCGGTCATAATTTTCATACGGTAGGATGAATACGTACGCAGTTGCGTGGTGTACACTTTGCTGACGTATTTACCGTATGCGGACAGGAATCGTTCTTTTTGCTCTGCAGTTGACGTTTTCCAGTGTCGACCCATTGCAAATTTCGCCATATGTTTTAAGTCCAACACCTCGGAAGCAAGCAATTCAAGAGCCGCATCAACGCCTTGATCTGTAGAAACAATCTCATAAACCTTAGCTTTCAGATCTTCCACAAATGCACATACAGGACGATTTTCGGTGCATGTGTTGAAACTGCTCGAAAAAGCTGGAAACAACACTAAAGACAGCACAGCCACCAACACTTGACACATATAAGGAAAATTTTTCATGGATACATCTACATTTTTTACTATGCTAGCCTTTACTTCTTATCCGAACGTTAACATAGCCACATACTGAAACATTTTACGCTATGCTCTCGTGCTCGCTACACTCTACCTCTACGGTTACATGTTTTATTCCAAACTTCCCTTGTAACAACTCCTTTATTGTTTTTACTATGTGCATTGCTTTCGATATGGAAGGTGTATTTTCTGATATCCTGACGTGCATGGTCATTATAGGATAATCTGCCGTCAGTGACCATAAGTGAACATGATGCACATCCGATATAGCCGGGACTTCACTAAGAAGATATTTTTTTATTTCTTCAATATCTATGTTGTATGGTTTGCCCTCTAGCAATATATTGCTAGAATTTCTAACCACGTTAAATGCACCCGAAAACATTATCCCGCACACGACCATCGATAAAAGTGGGTCCACAACTTGCCACCCACTTAACATTATGATCACAGAAGAGAGGATCGCAGCGACAGAGCCCAGAAGATCACCTATAACGTGTAAAACTGCACTTCGGATGTTTACATTGTGTTCGTGTTTTCTGTACATTATTGCGAACACCAGCACATTCGCAACAAACCCGCACAGTGATACTATCAGCATTAGTTTCCAGTGCACCGAGACGGGGTTTAGAAACCGCTTTATCGATTCAAACACTATCAAAACTGCAATTACAAATAGCGACACTCCGTTGACGAATGCAGCCATGACCTGAAACCTGTGATACCCGTAGGATCGCTGTGTATCAGCCTTTTTTGTTGTAAGCCTATAAGCAACACAGCTAAGAATCAAAGCCGCTAAATCTGTAAACACATGTCCCGCATCGGAAAGTAATGCGAGCGAATTAGACATCATGCCGCCGATGGTCTCTGCTACCAACGTCACCGCAACAACTATAATGGCAAGCACCATGCGTAAGTGCACACGCGCAGAATAATTGCTATCGCAACTGGTCATTACATACCTAATAATGGTGGGTAATACTGGACTCGAACCAGTGACCTTTTGCACGTCAAGCAAACGCTCTACCACCTGAGCTAATCACCCGATAACTGTTATGATAGGATATATCTGCCAAAAGTCAATTTTGCTCTACGGCGAGCTTGATAGCCGATAATACAAACAGTACGCTTATGGGAATTAGGCAAATCATGCCAACTCCTAGCAGTATCATCAAGTATAAATGAGCAGAAGAAACCGCACCGCCGAACATTTGTAGCAAAAGGTCAAAGTAAATTGCTATAGGTATAACTATGGGGAACGTAAGTAGTTGTGCTATCACAAGGCCTCCTTCACCGCCAAGAACAAGCGTGTGTCCAACGGAAGACACGAAGTTCACGACAAGCAATGTGGCGCAAAGTGTTGTCCCGAGACCGAGTACTTGATAGATGCTGTCTCCAAAAACAACAAAATCCGTAATCATAGACACTGCACAGATGGGAACTGATATTCCTAACCAATGGGCAAGTATTTTTGTCGTGACCATTACTTCTGGCAGTATATCCTGTATGAGCAACTGTTCTAAGATTCCACTGCGGTAGTCTTCCTCGAACATTGCTCTCATGGATATCTGCATTACTGAAACACTGCAAACCCAAAAAATACAAGTCATGCTTTTTTTTGCACACTCATGCGGTAGTACAAATAAGGCTGTCCCCACTAAAACGGCAAACAATATCGCAACATGCACAGAGCTGCTCCCTCTGCAGGCTATCACTCGCAGTTCTTGCATAAAATTTCTCAAGTACGACACGTCAGCGTAACACAATGATGCTTTTTTGCAGCATAGTAATACACCAAATATTAATCAAGCATTCTTAGGATCTGTGTCGCTTACACATTAACACTGGAGGGGGATTGTGTTGCAGCAAGATTACGTCTTCGATGATGACGATGATGAAAACTATATGAATCCGCGACAGCTGGACTACTTTCGGCAAAAGCTCATTGAGTGGCGTGCAGCCCTAAAAAAAGAATCAGAAGAAAAAACAAAAGAAGTACTTCTAACGCATGTAGATGCCGACTTGACAGACATGGCCACTAGAGAGTACGAAACTGACCTGACTTTACAGGCATGCAATCGTAATGATGAGCTCACTTTAGAAATAGACAAGGCTCTAAAACGTATTGACGAAGGATTGTACGGCTATTGCGAAGAAACGGGAGAAAAAATAGGGTTGGGTAGATTAAAGGCGAATCCAGTAACTTTGTATTGTATTGAGGAGCAAGAGCGACGGGAGCGCCAGCAGAAGCTTTATAGCAGTCGCGATATTGACGATGATGACCTTATGTAGCAGGGTGTTTTTTTACATGATAAACGTTGCTTAATGTACGCGTTTGAATCGCCATATTGATTTGATACGGGAGCTCCGTGTAGGTGCCGTCAATTTTTCACTTTAACTGTCTGGTTGTGGGTGGCATCAAGCCCGTGTTGAGTGCGTGTTCACTTTCAGTTTTTATCCCTGTGTTGTTATGTTCTCACAAGTACGTCTTCCTTTCGCCTCCCTAGTATGAAATCTACCACTTCCGGTGAGGTTTTTATCCACTCGTCGTGCTCGTTTCCCGGCAAGAACTCCTGCAAGTAGATCTCTCTGCCAGAATATTTTCTTACAAACTCAATTATATTCCTATGATAGCGGTCGTCGCCGTGTTGTACGGTTAGGACTATATGTACGTTTGTTTTACCACGCAAAACCTCCAAGGCGGTTAAAATATGGCTTATCGCGCCAAGGTAAGATCCAACTACTAAAATTACATCCACGTTCAAATCCCGTATCAGATCAATACAAGTTTTGTCCTCGGTAATCGGCGACATAACACCACCAGCTCCTTCGATGAGCAATGTACTGTTGGGAACTGCAGTGCGATTTTTATTACAAAATGCAACAACTTCTTCGTAGATAATGGTCTTATTTTCCATACGAGCAGCTATATTGGGAGCACAAGGGTAACAAAACCTCCAAGGTGAAACTCTTTCAATGTGCTCGTTAGTGACGTCAAACCCCAGGCTCTTTATGATTTTCCCTGTGTCAGAAACTTCGGGGGCGCCGCATTGCCAACCCGTTACGATAGGCTTAATAGCTTGCACAGTGCCGCCAATTCTTCTAAAATGCCAGCATAGTGCCGTGGTTATGTAGGTTTTTCCAATGTCTGTTCCGCAGGACGTAACGAAGTATTCTTGCATAATATTTTACAGCAATACACCCGGCAATGATAGCATGTATTCCGTAGGTGAGGAAAGATTGGGACGGGTCTATGGAAAAAAGTGAGGGTTTCTGGAAGGGCCTGAAGAGAGGCCTGTCAAAAACCTCTGCCAGGCTTAATGAGGGAATCAAAGATATCTTTAAGTTCGGTGCGAAGACTGATCAGAAAACGCTTAAAGCACTTGAGAACCTGCTAATTTCTACCGACATGGGTATGGAAGCAGCCGTACGTTTTACACAGCGTGTGGCAGATTTACAATTCAGTGGCCCTGCTGAGTTACAGGTAAAACAAAAGCTGGTAGAAGAAATAGAGGATTTTTTGCAGGAGAAAGTTTGCCCAATAGTTATAAAAAATGCTCCACACGTTATTCTGTTATGCGGAGTTAACGGAAGTGGAAAAACAACTACAGTAGCAAAATTGGCCCGCAAATTTCAGCAGGAAAACAAATCTGTCATTATAGGTGCATGCGATACTTTTAGGGCTGCGGCTGTTGAGCAGTTATCTGCATGGGCAAAGAGAATATCATGTCCAATGGTGTCAGGTGGAATAGGTTCGGATGCAGCCAGTGTAGCCTATAAAACAGTTGATCAAGCCAAAAAAGAACAAATAGATGTTGTGCTCATAGATACTGCGGGGCGGCTGCATAATCACAAAAACCTAATGGAGGAGTTGGCCAAGATTAGTCGAGTAATCCGCAGACTAGACGAGAGTGCTCCACACAATGTGGTGCTAGTACTGGACGCAACCGTGGGACAAAATGCATTCACACAGGTCGAGGTCTTTTCTCGTTTTGTCGATGTCAATGGCCTGATCCTAACTAAACTTGATGGGACAGCAAAAGGCGGCATTGTTATCCGAATTGCCGCAAAGTACGATTTGCGTTTGCATGCTGTAGGTACCGGCGAGGGTATAGACGACTTGGGAGATTTTTCAGCACGAGAATTTGCCAAGAGCTTAATAGGAATCTAAATTTAAATGCAAACCTATATTAGCGAAGGAACTGGCGTATGACGTACTTAACACGCGTACAAGTGATCTCAGAACTGCTCTAGCTAAGACTAAGGGTGTTGATATTGTTAGGTTTGCTGATGAGATTGCGACACATCACGAAAGTATGGACAAACAGTTATGTAAACAAGGTACGGGAGCGACCAAAGGCAGCAATGCCGGGGAATGTGGAACGACAGGGAATGGCAACACGGCCCGGGATAAGTACGGGTTGAAAACAGCTTTGGGTGATAAGGGAGCTGAGAAATGGCCTAAGATATCTGGAGTCGATAATCATGATAAGTCGTATACAGTGGACTCGACAGAAAAGATCTCAGGCGAAATGGCAGGGTTTAATACCGAGGAGAAGAAGGGTCTGAAGGAACAATACCAATACCCTCACTAAACATATCATAGCAAGCATTGATCATCACCGATGTGGAGGAGATTGCCTTCATAACAACCACCTCAGCTCCCTCAACCACTTCCATAAGGAGCTTTGCTACGCCCGATTGTTCTTTTGGTGTGAGAAATTTGGCAATATTTCCAGCAACGGGTATAGCGTTGTTTAACTCTTTGTGTCTCTCAGTCAGTGGCCAATTACCAGCTTTGGATCCGGTGTCATACGCCATGCTTAAT
>JBGCXB010000034.1:0-6901 GCA_048496795.1 Aaplasma endosymbiont of Hyalomma asiaticum
CCTGCACTTTATATTTGGGGCTACCTCTCCCGTGACGTAGTTGTATAAGCCTTGAGCCATTCCATGCAATCTCTGAAACTCAAAGCCTGGATGATCCTTGTCAGCGGCTTCTAACACGGAGGATAAAGTATGGGCATTGTGTGTAGCAAAACATGGAAAAAAAGTATTTGGCTTACTCAGTATTTTCTGCACACAAGTAAAATACGATACGTCAGTGTACGCTCTTCTGGTAAATACCGGATACCCATCCAAGCCTAACTCTTGGGCGTTTTTTATTTCGTAATCCCAGTACGCTCCCTTTACCAACCTCACCATCATTTTTTTATTAGCCCTTACAGCCATATCCTCAACGATGTCCAGAACGCCCAGTGCACGTTTTTGATAAGCTTGTACAGCCAGTCCTAACCCTTCCCAGTTATCAAGAGATTTATCAAAAAATACCCTTTCCAACACAATTAGAGAAGCTTCAAGTCTTCTTGCCTCCTCAGCATCAATCAACACACCAATATTGTGCCTTTTCGCTATCTGACACAACTCTATCAATTTCCCTGATATATCGTCCAATACATAGTCTATTTGCCCAAATTCATATCTGGGGTGCAATGCAGAAAGTTTGACCGATATTCCATGTCTCGATGATATATCATCGCCAAATGTAGTTTTGCCTATTACTTCAACTGCATCTAAATACGCCGAAAAATACTTTTCTGCATCCTGCGTAGTGCGGGCAGATTCACCTAAAAGATCAAAAGAACACAATTGTTTTGCCTCGTTACTTCTGGCGACAGCGTCACCAATATCGCGTCCCATAACAAAGTGTTTTCCCAGAACACACATAGCTTGAAGAGCAGCCTTTCTTATTATCGGCTCCCCCATGTTTTTTAACATATTTCCAAGTACACCGTACCACCTGGAATCGTCCACTTCCCTCAATATTCTCGCGCCTACGCACAATGCAATTGTAGATGCATTCACAAATATGGAAGAAGAGCTACCTATGTGTTTATTCCAAGTGGTACACGCTATCTTATCTCTTATCATGTCGTCGATAGTGCATTCATCAGGAATCCTGAGGAGTGACTCTGCTAGACACATAAGAGCAACACCCTCTTCCGTTGAGAGTCCATATTCTTGCATAAATGCATCTATGATTGTGCTACTCCTTCCGGAACGAACCTTTTCTATTATTTGCTTTGATAAATTGTGCACCCTTACTTTTGAGTCCGGTGAGACCTCAGCGCGCTCAGTAAAATATCTAACGTAACTTTTCTCATCAGCATTGTACAACCCCTGCATACGCTTACGTAGCTCATTAGGCAACTGCAACGAACTCATCATCATGTACTACCATCTCCTGAAACACTAACAACACAGCGAACATTTCTTCCTTACTTGCATCTCCACAACCCGCACGCTGCACAACTTTAAAGAAACGCCCCTATAAAACTTAACGAGAAACAAAAAGCCAATCCACGAGGGCTTAAAAAGCAAGAAAAACACCGCGATGTTATCAAATAATATTGCACTTATCAAACAAATTAGTTAGCGTTCGTTAGTACTGTGTTGTTATTTGTAGCCAGAATTGTAGGAGTTGGAGCATGTTTGATCTACTTGGTAAAAGGTTTCTTGTTGTTGGGGCTTCAGGGGGTATAGGGCTTGCAATATCCACAGTTCTTTCAAATGCTGGGGCTCAGCTTTGTGTTTCTGGGACGAGATTGTCAGCATTGGAAAAAGTTGCTTCTCTGTGTAAGAACGGCGCTCATGTTTTGCAGTGTAATCTTCTGGATCCCGAAGGGGTAGACTCGCTTGTGGATAAGGCAGTGGAACATATGTCAGGAATTGATGGAGTGATCTGCAGTGCAGGGATAACAATGGATAAACTAGCGCTTCGCATAACAGATGAGGACTGGGACAAGGTGATAGCAGTGAACCTAACTTCAGTGTTCAAGATAAACAGAAATGCTTGTAGAGCAATGCTGAAAAATAAAAGCGGGAGGGTGATAAATATATCCTCCATAGTTGGCTTTACAGGGAATGCAGGACAGGCAAATTACACGGCGTCCAAAGCCGGTATAATAGGAATGAGCAAATCCATAGCGTTGGAGTTTGCGCCCCGCGGTATAACGGTCAACTGTATTGCTCCTGGGTTCATAGAGACACCTATGACTCAGGTGCTTTCTGAACAGCAAAGGGAAAGGATATTGAATAACATACCTATGAAGCGCATAGGAACCGCAGAAGAAATAGCTTCTGTGGCGTTGTTTCTTGCTAGTGACGAAAGTAGATATATTACTGGACAAACCATCCATGTGAATGGCGGTATGCTGATGTACTGATACGGAAGTGTTTGCGCTTATTTAGGACCCATCGTTGGCTTTGGGTCGTTTTTATGTATATGTTGCAGTGCTGTACCAACCTGCTAGCATGAAATCACGCAGGATCATATCAGTTAACTTACCTATAGAGAGTGAATGATTGTATTCTGCTAGTGCTTAACAATGAGCGTTGGCCCCTGTGCAATAGACGGTAAAGCATCACAGTATTCATCATGCTTTTCCACATGCTAAAACGAAGTTTATTTTTCTAGCTCCGTCTGTACAAGAGAGAGCCCTATTTGCTAATGTATTAAAGGCCACTCCTATTTGTCTCCATACTATGCTTTTCATTTGTTTTGGGATGTCTTTCACTGCGGGTTTCTCATATTGGTCCGTTTTGAAATAGTGCCTCTTATCATTGTGCTATAAAATTCTCCTGTCTTTGTGGAGTTATACGTTTTATGTTCAACTTAGCCACAAGCTTAAGCTCTTTTTTTGAAATACATTCACTTACTTCTTTGTGTTATCCAGAACTGCTTTGAGAGATTTCGTTTGTAAAAGCAATGTTTCCATGCATTCTATTTTTACACCTCTCCAGTGAGTAGATAAAGTGAATGCGCGTGGACACGGAACTGTTCAAGAATGGAGCTTTTAAAACATGTTATAGCCATGATGTTCTTCTAAGTTCTCGAGGTAAGATGTTAGGAGCTGAAGTAGTTTTAAACTACCGATGTATTGAACGACTGCTTACAAATAGAGAAGGAAAGATGTGCCTGGGGCATATCACCCTCGTCCCACGTGGTAAAGCATGCGAGGGTTATTTATTATTCTACTTATTGAGTACGTGTTTTTTTAATAAGACGCATAGCATAGGAACGGCTTTGCGACATTTCCTTACATGTCCATCTGGCCGTTGATAAAGCGAATTAAGCGTTTGTTCTATAGGTTAGTTGTCATCTGGGGTTGCGCTGCAATGAAAACTACAATGACCTTAAGAAAATTATTTCCTATACACATTACCATGAGTAGCTTGAAACCTTGAACCTACGCAACAAACACAAATCCCCATGAGGATGCAATGCCTCCTGCATCACACATATCATTCTTTAGAAGTCACACCAACATAAGCTGCAGGATTCCTAGACAAAAAATACCCTCCCCTACGTACGCCATTTTCGAACATACGAGAGCTTTTAATTTCCTCCAAATTACAGACAAGTGGAACCCGAACTCAATAATAATAGAAGAAAGGTCTAGCGGATATCAGCTAATAAATGAATTCGAAAACAGATTTCCAATTTTTCCATTTACGCCTTCCTCAAGCAAACTAAGAAGAGTGATGAAGTGTATACCATACATACAGGCAGGTTTTCTCTTTTTACCACTGTATGCATCTTGGTTATACGATTTCGAACGTGAATTATTCTCTTTTCCTCTTTCATCAATCTGTACCTGACACAACCATATCGTTGAAACGTAATGTAGGAGAATTGATTGAGCCAAAAAACAAAAGGTCATCTGCGGGCTGCATGCTAGAAAACATATCACGCATGTTTCCAGCTATAGTAACGCCGTTCACAGGGTAAGTAATATCGCCGTTTTCTATCATAAACCCAAAAGCACCCTGACTGTAATCACCAGTAGCAAAATTTATTCCAAAACCAAAAAGATCAGTAACATACAGACCATTCTTAATGTCAGAGATTAAATCCTTAACTGGTGTTTCTGAACCAGGAATGTAAAAATTACTCACAGTTGGAAATACTGAAGCGTTGTCACTTCGGGATGCATTACCTGTTGTTAGGAGAGACAACTGTTTAGATGTCCGCATGTCAAGAATCCAACTCTGCAAAACACCATCTTGGACAATATCTTTTTTCTTACTTATTATGCCTTCTCCGTCAAAAGGAGCCGACGATATACCTCGAGGCATTACGGGATCGTCAATGATGCTGACATTGTCACCAAAAAGCCTACTGCCCAAATTTTTAGCCAAAAACGACGTTCTGTCAGCGATTGAATTACCGTTTATCGCAGAAGCAAAATTAGACAGAAGCGAAGACGCAACCCTATTTTCAAATACTATCGGGATCTTACATGTTTTTATTTCACGAGCATTAAGTCTTCTTAGCGCTCTATCAGCCGCTTCTCTTCCCAGCACTTTTGCCTTTTCTATGTCGTTAAAATGACTCTTTACCGAAAAACTATAATCCACTTCCATCTTCCTGTTATTGTCAGAAGCTACTACAGATACACATGAAGAAAATGATGATTTTCTATAAGAACCACAAAAGCCTTTGGTCGTCATAAGAATTGTTTGGGAAGACAACTGGGAAAAATGAGCACCTTCCGAATTTACAATTCTAGCGTCGACTGCAAGAGCCTCTTCCTCCATTTCTACGAGAATATCTCTTATGTGCTCCACATCCACGTGGGAGTCGTCATACAGCATCAGATCTTTCCCGCTGTCAATGTGAGATCCGGTTTCTTCACTCAGGCATATAAACGGATCCTCAGGTGAAAGAGAAGCCATTTTTACTGCAGCATCCACGAGTTCTGATACGCTTTCTAGATCGTTAGAAGAGAGACATGAATGCCTTTTCCCATCTACTACCCTGATACCAATTTGTTTTCCCCGTTTCTGAATCATTTCCTCAGGCTTCAGAAGCCTATTGGTGAGTTTGCGAGACTCATACTCTTTCAGCACCACTTCGCCTTCAACTCCATGTGCTTTAATCAGTCTAATTATATCTTCGGCTGCATTTAAGATGCTCAAATTAATTCTCCTACTAATTACAGTTTCAATCTCAAAAATAACTCATTACACAATTTGTCGTTTTCTTTAAAAACACCAAGCATGTGGCTCGTCTGCACACGTAATCCACCTTCACCAGTAGTATGTCTGTAACATGACACACACAAGTGCTCAGCTTCAAGCAGAACAGCTACGCCTAATGGATTAAGCACTTTTTCAAGGAACAGAGCTATTTGTGTAGCCAAACGTTCCTGGAGTTGCAGCCTCCTAGCGAACCCATCAACTACTTTTATTATGCTCCCTATCCCCATAAGACTATCCCTGGGAACATAAGAAACATGCGCCTTTCCGATCACCGGACTAAGATGATGCTCACAATTGGAGGAAAAACCTATTTCTTTAACTATGATCATATCTGAACAGTTCCCATCGTTGGGAATCAACGCAAATTCATCTAGCGAAGCTCTAAAAGAATAGCCGTCACATGACCTTTTATACGAGTCTAAAACCCTCCTAGGAGTTTCCTGCAAACCCTCTCTATCAGGTGAATCCCCTAACCAGCGAATTATCACCCTAACCGCTTCTTCAGCTTCCTCTCTTGAAGGAACTTTTACTATCATGCATTTACCGCAGCCTCACATCCACTTACCACCTCTATTAAATCGGTGGTGATTGATGCCTGTCTAGAGCGGTTGTACTCTAAAACCAAGTTGCTCAACATGCTTTGCGTGTTTGAATTGGCAGACTCCATTGACATCATGCGGCAGCAATGCTCACAAGTCACACTTTCACACAGTGATAAGTAGAACTTAGCCACAAAGCTATTGAACCATATTCTTTTGCTTATAGATGTAAAATCCGGGTCATAACCGCAAATTAAATTCTCTCTGTTAGTTCCCGCAGGCTTGGCAGACTCTAGATCTGAACCCCCAGCTAAGAGAATGTTCTCAACAACTTGCTCATGTGAACTTATAGTGTGAAATTTACTGTAAAGCGCCTTTACGTTTTGAAAGCCCATAAAATCTATATCGAGATCATACAAGAACTCCTTGAAACTACAGAAGCCTGTGTTTCTGGGTTGCGTTACAACACCCCGAACCTCTCCATAGTCGCCTACAGTACTCTTGGTCATATCATAGACCTTCCTACCTACAAAAAAGAAGCTCATCTTTTCTTCCGACTTTACAGTCTTCAAATACTCCCGCAGAAACTTTGATACTGAGTAGTTGTATCCTCCACACAATCCCCTGTCAGATGAAAAAACTATTAAAAGTGTTCCTGATGCCTCGGCCTTACCTCTCTCGTTTTTGTAACCGTGTCTCACAATTTCCCGCAGCAGCGCTTCACAGTATCCCCTCGAATATCCAAGATTTTCCCTTGCTGCGCGAAACTTTGATGCGGAAATCATCTGCATTACCCGCGTAGTCTTCTGTATAGATCTTACGCTTTTTATTCTTGTGGAAAGAGCCTTTTGCTTCGACATAAAATCACCTTACCCTCGTCCACGAAAGTATATTATCTTTTCCTATGTATACAAGCCATAAAACTGCACAAAATCCTCCCGGTCCTGCCCCATATACCCCACAAAAAGTCTAACCTTATACAGATGCATGCATATGATCAGATAGTTAAGTTCGCAGGTACATATCAAACAAGAACCCCAGCTAGAAGGACAAAAATGCACTTCTTGCGGTATCTACATAAAGCCTCTCAAAGCAGTTCTGGATAACACAAAGAAGTAAGTGAATGTATTTAAAAAAAGAGCTTAAGCTTGTAGCTAAGTTGAACATAAAACGTATAACTCCACAAAGACAGGAGAATTTTATAGCAC
>JBGCXB010000035.1:0-6690 GCA_048496795.1 Aaplasma endosymbiont of Hyalomma asiaticum
TCTCTATCATTACTGGTATCCCTTCCACTGTTAGGCTATCTCCTCCTTCGGGAACGTTACATTAACAGACCTGTACAGATCACCCCTATGGAATTCTCAAGCAAGAGTGACAGAATCATAGGCGTGGACCGATACACATATACGGCACGTCATTAGCATGGCAACACTAGAGTGTACATGCATTACAATGTGAACTTAGTGGTGGCATTGTGATAACGACTAAAGTGGCACTGTGCGAGCTATTCGCGAGTGCCACCCCAATTTTGTTCTGTTATCTATTGCTGTGTCGAAGCCACAATCTTTTGCATGTGTGGAAGCATTACTTCCATAAAGATCTTTATCCAGTCTTGTTGCAGTTTCCCTGCTTCGGTCCCTCCTTTTCCTGCTTCCATTATTAAGGGAACGAGCGCCTTTGTCAGTTCTGGTACTGCTGTTGATATCTCCTCCCTCATTGCTTTCTTTATGCTGTCCGTTAGTTCTGACCCATATTCTTCCTCTATACACTTTATCACATTCTCTATCTCTTCCGCTGATAACACGAGTTGTTCGCCTATGTTTGCCCTTTCCTGCTGCTCTGTTGTCTGAAAGCGTGTTGCACCATAATCTTTGTTCGGCTCAGAAGAAACAGCTTTATTCCCCGTATCTGTACGGTGTCGTGGTTCGGATTTCATACTATTAACCAGAAGTTTTTCGCTACACCGTAGGGTATTGTAAATTATTTAATAAATTTATAACTTTCGATATGAACAAGCGGCCCTGACAAGATAGCGCGAAAGTATATCGTTTGACGAAAAAGTTACAAATTGGTCACAAAAAGCACTACCGGGGTTGCACCGGCAAAGTTAAGCAAGGTTCCCAAACAGATAGTGGCCTACAGACACATCGCGATTTTTTGTTTCTACTTTTAAAGTTATCAACAAGTGTGCTTCCTAGGGAATGACATTGTCCATGTGCAACGAATGCCTTACAATGCACGAGAATGTATTGGAGTAAATGAAAAGTGTTCACGGTAGCCATAGTAGACTTTGGATCGCAAGTCACTCAATTAATTGCGCGAAGAATCAGAGAGTTAGGGGTATATAGCGAGGTCTTCACTGTGGACACAGATTTTGGAACCTTGATTGAAGAAGGAAAACAGATACAAGCGTTTATACTTTCGGGTGGACCCAATTCTGTATCAGATTCGTGTGAAATACCCAAAGTAATCCCGGATATCTTGGACATGAACGCACGTCACGGAATACCTGTTTTGGGAATATGTTATGGGTTTCAGATACTTGCATATAGTTTCGGTATAACAGTAAACCCCGAGCAGGCAAGAGAATACGGAGATACCCCTCTTGAAATTGTGGAGGAATCCGCAATAACGAAAGGTGTTTGGAATATAGGTGATGTTGTCCATGTGTGGATGAGTCATTCGGACAGTGTATTGGACGATATTCCTTCGGGATTTAAAGTAGTTGCACGAAGCGCTATCACAGGTGCTGTGGCTCTTCTCAGTAATGATGCGCGAAAGATTTATGGCATGCAATTTCACCCCGAGGTTTCTCATACAAGTGATGGAAAGGATATACTAAATAGCTTCTTAACCATGGTAAACTGCACAAGGGATTGGTCCGTCAGTACCTTTTTACAGACGCAGATTGATGATATAAGGAGCTTGGTGGGTAGTGAGCTTGCTGTAGCTGCTATAAGTGGAGGAGTTGATTCCAGTGTCGCGTCCGTGCTAACACACAAGGCGATCGGCAATAATTTAAAGTGTGTGTTCGTGGATACGGGCTGCCTCCGTAAGGGTGAGGTGGATACAGTACGCAAGCTTTTTGTCGATAAGCTCAAGATGTCTGTGCTTTTGGTTGATGCGTCATCCTTATTTGTAGAACGCCTAGCAGGAGTTGTGGATCCAGAAGAAAAGAGAAAGGTTATTGGGAAGACCTTTATTGAGATTTTCGAACGCGAAGCCCGAAAACTGGGAGATGTTAGGTTTCTTATGCAAGGCACCATATACCCGGACGTAATAGAGTCAGGAGCAAGTGGATCAGGTGTAAAGATTAAATCTCATCACAACGTAGGAGGCCTTCCCGAAAGCATGAATTTAGCACTTATTGAACCTCTTAAGTATTTGTTTAAGGACGAAGTCAGGGCTCTAGGCAGAGAGCTTGAGATTCCTGATGAAATAATAAGTAGGCATCCATTCCCTGGACCGGGGTTGGCTGTGCGGATTATCGGAGAAGTAACTGAAGAGAGGTTGGACCTGCTTAGAGAAATTGATGATATATACATTAACATGCTGCGCGATAGTGGGCTTTATCACGATATATGGCAGGCGTTCGCAGTTTTAGTGCCTGCACGTACGGTAGGAGTTATGGGTGATTGTAGGACATACGGGTATGTTTGTTGTCTTAGAGCTGTAACGTCTAGTGATGGTATGACCGCAGATTGTTTTCCTTTCAAAGAAAGTAAGGAAAAACAATTGAAATTTCTCGAGTTCTTACAGCGGGTTAGCGGCGCAATAGTGGGGTGTGTGAAGGGTATAAACAGGGTGGCGTACGATATAACCTCTAAGCCACCTGCGACCATAGAGTGGGAATAGAGACAGTTTCTTATTGATTTTCTAGGTGGTGTTTATGGTAAAAAGTGCTGTTTTAGAGTACGGAGATAGTAGAATTAGCCTACCGGTTATTTGTGGCACAGACGGTGTTGAAGTTGTAGATATCACCGCTCTGTACAGAGAGCATAAAGTGCTTACATACGACCCGGGGTTTATGTCTACTGCGGCTTGCAGGTCTGAGATCACCTTCATAGATGGCGATAAGGGTATACTACGCTATCGAGGCATCGCAATAGAAGATTTGATCAACGTAAAAGGTGGCTTCTGTAGCATAGCGTACCTATTGTTGAAAGGAGTGCTACCCTCACCGCAAGAACTTGAGGAATTTTCCAAATCTTTGCAGGATGAGTATGTGCTACCTGAAAGCGTAGTGAATGTGGTCAGATCATTCCCTCGGAACTCGCACCCGATGACAATACTCATAGCAAGTTTTGCGGCATTGGCTGCGCATTATCACGGTAGAGGGATAAATCCACTGGAATTAGCAGCAATAGCTGTGGCAAAAACGCCAGGAATTGTCGCGACTATACACAGGCATGTTTCAAATCAAGAGTTTGTTCAAGCAGCAACGAATCTGGAGTACTCACTTTACTTTGTAGAGATGTTGTTTGGAAATATGGACACGACCAAGCGTCGCGTTATTTTCAAAGCACTTGACGCCATTTTCATAATGCATGCTGACCATGAGCAAAATGCATCTACAGCTACAGTACGAATGGCCGGTTCGTCCGGGGCAGATTTATTTGCGTGTTTGTGTGCGGGAGCGTCTTCTCTTTGGGGATCTGCACATGGTGGTGCTAATGAGGCTGTCATCAAGATGTTGGAAGAAATTGCAGTTCCGGAAAACGTGACAGAATTTATAGAAAAAGTTAAAGACAACAAAAATAAAGTAAGGCTCATGGGGTTTGGGCATCGGGTATATAAGAGTTATGATCCCAGAGCTAAGATATTACGCGAAATTTGTAGGGAAGTTTTAAATACGCTTGGGCAGAACGACAGGTTACTTGATGTGGCTGAAGAATTGGAACGCAGGGCTCTTGAAGATGCATATTTTATAGAACGCAAGCTTTATCCTAACGTCGATTTTTATTCAGGTATTGTTCTGAGGGCTATAGGAGTTCCTGTCAAAATGTACACTGTGTTTTTTGCATTAGCTAGAACTACTGGATGGGCATCGCAGTGGTACGAAATGGTTCATAGTGTCGAAGGAGTAAAAATATGCAGACCGAGACAGTTGTATATGGGAAAGTAGAATAGTTTTTCCTAACTTCTAGCACGCTACACATTGCGGTTGAGTGTGACGGAGAGCGCGTATGTTTATTTAATATGGGCGTTGTGACATACATGTGTAGGTCCGTTGTCTTACTGCAATTCATGTGAGATTACGCACGGCTTGCGTTAAAGAGTTATTTTGTGTGTGTTCACATAAATTGATTGCTGCCTCAGGAAAGGAGGTTATAGTCGCTGGTGTTTACGATTTATCGGGTTTGTTTTGGCTGATCTTACGATATTACAGGATTTGCTTGAGTCTCGCATTGCGCTAGTTGAGGATTGGTTTGAGGCCAAATTCCTAGAGTACCCAGCAGTTCTGAGTTCTTCTGTCGATATACGTAATTCTGGATATAAAATTTCGCCTATTGATGTAAATTTTTTTCCAGCGGGATACAACAATTTAGGCAATGAAGCAAAAAAGCGCACCGCCGAACTATTGTTGAAAAATTTGTCAAAGTATCCTGGAAGGCATGTGCTAATAATTATTGAGGGGCACACAAGAAACAAAAAATATATCGATAGTGTGATAGTTCTACGCGATTTGCTTAACAGTGTGGGATTTCGCACTGAAATCGGGGGATTTGAAATTAAAGAATATTCCGACGTGGATTCTGCAAGTGGCGAAGTGATACGGGTACAGCAGATTATTAATCATGACGGACAGCTGCAAACAGTTTCGCGTTTTGTACCTGACATTATTGTACTGAACAATGACTTGACTAGTGGTATACCAGAGGTTCTTAGGGGAAAAATAGCACAAAAAGTTGTTCCTTCACCGCACCTAGGTTGGTTCAACAGACGGAAGTCTTGCAATTTAAAAACGTACGCAAGATTAGTATCAGAGTTCGGTAACGAGTTTGGGATAGATCCATGGCTTATATCTGCGTTATTTTCACATTGTGATGACGTTGATTTTCTTTGCCGAAAGGGCTTGGATCGTGTTGCCAGTGGCGTAGATGCACTTATATCTGAAATTCGTGAAAAGTTTACCTTGCATGGCATTCGTGCAACTCCTTATGTCTTCATCAAAGCTGACAATGGGACTTACGGAAGAGGAATCATCACCGTGTGTAGCGGAGAAGATGTGTTGCAAATAAACAAAAAAAATCGCAACAAAATGCGATGTGTGAAGGAGAGAAACCCGATAAAAAGTGTTGTATTACAGGAGGGTGTTCCCACTTCGGAAAAATTTACCAATTTAGCTGCAGAACCGTTGCTTTATTACATTGGGCCAGATTTGGCTTGTTACTTGTACAGGTATAACGTTTCCAAAAGCACGTTTGAAAATCTCAATGTTCCCGGTTGTGGTTTTGTAGATATTGAAAACAAGGTTTCAACAAAAAAGAAACTCGCTTGGTATACTATAGGAAAACTTGCAGTACTAGCAGCAGCGGTTGAATCATCCGAGATTACTGCGCATTTCACGGAAGAATCGCAGCATTAAAACGTGAATTAACCGTGGTAATATTGTTGCTTAAACGTTGTACATTTAAAATCAATGGGTACATACAGTATTTGAACACCGTTTCTTGCGACGTTTCTGCGACTTTGCACTGCACTTCAGTCTCATGTAATGTGCGTAGAATAAGTTGGATGACCTTATAGGGAACACTTGCTGCATGCTTTCTCAGTTGAGGTACTAACCTAAAAAATATGGGGGGATGGAAGGATTTTATTGTCGCATCAAGGTCGCAACCATCCTTCGTTTTCCGCGATAAGTATTCCAATGTTATGAAGTACTTTATACTAGACCTTACTATCAGCACGGTGGGCACTTTGTTTTGAAAAAGCGCGTCAGTAAATTTTATAAAACTTTCTAAATTGCCCTCCACTATAGCAAAACATACATCATCCAGTACAGGGTCTAAATCCGCCGCAAAACACTCGTTGAGGTCTGACAACACAAGTTCCTTTCTTGTGCCCATATATAATAACAGTTTCTCCAAATCAGGCTTTATACATGCTGTACTATTTTGTAGTAAATCACACAAAATTAAGAATGTTTCCCTATTGTGAGATATCTTGTTTTCAGACAAAAAATCTGCAACTATAGCGCTGATACTATCTTGTTTATAGCAGGCAATTGCTGCATATGTTGGGTGATTGTGATAGTACAATCTAAGCGTTGAAGCAGCTGTGAGCTCTTTTGCTTGTACAACTAAATAACAATATTCTGGGTTTATGTGATCAATTGCGTATTTTAGGTCACAAGGCAAGGTCTCTTTTGCATCCGTTAGAACTACAAAGGTTTTCCTGTGAAACATAGGTATTGTAGTCAGGCTGACATGCAGCTGGTAGGGGTCCTTGCATGCTTCCGAAAAATCTACCCTGAGCACTGAGAATTCACTACTTCCCCCTGTAACATGTTGTGTTATTTTCTGCGAATAGAGGTCAATCCTGCTGTGATCACTGCCGTATAGAAGTACACTACCGCATTTTTCAGGGCTGCTGAGAAAGTCCTTGACCCTTGATGTTGTAACTTTCACTTAACACTCCAACAGTTCAGCTTATTTAATAGAAAACCGCACCCCATATTACCACAGCAACGTAACCTTTTAAGCAAAAAGAAGTGCTAATCGCCTTTGCGCAGAACAAACTTGTTTCTGAACATAGAAATCAAGTGTCGAAGTTTTGAGTTGTTGCTTCAGAAGGTCTGCGTCATATTTACACAACACTGCCTTACAGATCACTGCAGTCCATGTTGCGTACATATAAATACAAGATCGCTAACAAAGTTAAAATACAGTAACTAATGGCTATGGAAGGTAGCATGGGATTTGTAATGGGTCGTGCTAGGTTAGAAGTAGAAG
>JBGCXB010000036.1:0-6467 GCA_048496795.1 Aaplasma endosymbiont of Hyalomma asiaticum
CCTTTCCTGATACTAAAACATCTATCCTTTTTATGTTGCTTGATGCAAGGTTTCTCTTGCTTACCGCATCTGGAGCTTACGAAGTTCTTTCAAAAACAACAGAACTGGAGAACTTGAAGAAGAAGTGTAAAGCTAACGCAGAGAAAGTTTTACTCGCTGACTCAGAGTTGTACGCCGCAATAAATTGTATAATGGGCATGGACCAGGAAGCCGGCTTAGAGCTTCACAGCATTAAAGAAGCTAATCCCGTACGTGCAGTGATAACGCAGGAGACCATAGCGGGTGCAAGATCACGGTTACGTAAGAAAAGTCCAGAGAGCCATGATATGTCAAGAGGTGCGGCACAACTCAATGAAGAAGTGGGTAGATCTATTAATTTAAAGAATGGTAATCCAGCAATACGTGCCGTTGGCGCGAAAACCTTCTTATCCAGTAGCGAAGTACAGAGAGTGGGGTTGTTGGGTTTGAAAAATAACAAACAGACCGTTACCGCCATATACCATATGGTGAAGCATGATCATTCGGACATCTCGTTTACCATACGAGAGCAGCGCGTGGATAAAAGCAATCCTTCCCCAGAACAGCAGGATCTTTTTACATCAGGAGTTCGGTGTTCCAAGGCAATTTCTCACTATATCAGAGGGTTTGTGGAGGATATTTCAAAAAGAAAAAGTTACCGTTTAGTAGGGGACTCTGAGTTGAATAGCGTAGCTGCCATGCATGCAAGTCTCACAGAGAGGATTACGTTCTTTGAAGAAATGGGATATCCACAACGCCGTAGAAAACGTTTCGCCTCGTCGCTATCCGCGTACAGTGCTGAAACTTTTGGAAACTTAGTCTTAAATGTTTGCGTCAATCTTGCGTGCGGCGATGTATATAGAGTGTTAGGGAAAGATCCAGGAACACGCCATGTAAATTACAGAGTGCTTGGATTATTTATTAGCCTCTTTTGCGCCCTTCCACCAATCTTAATGCATGACGCGCGTGCCACACTCGTAGGGTGCTTTGCTGAATACGGGAAAAACCTTCCAACCCAAATTGATGACATTTTATGCGTGTTGACCGACCTAAAGAACTTTTCCTACACAGCCAGCTACACAGCGCATACCGCCAGTCACAATGATGAAAAGAGTACAACTCACTTTAACGCAAACACCAAAGTATATATTGAAATTTTAACAACTTTAGCAAGGCTCTTTGCACGTTCTGCATACTACGACAAAACGAACATGTGGGAAAAAAAGAACAGTAATGACGCATGTGCACCCATACCGCAGCTTGAGAAAAAAACAGGGGGGGTGTGTGCCCGCCGCGTAGAATGGCTAGACATTATCAAAGCGCTTCTATGCGAATGTACAAATATGGTAGATGTATCTTTAGCTATTGATCGTGGAGGCAGCGTAAAGTGGGATAAGAGACAGTGGCTTGAGGCGGGTGATGGCAGATGTTTAGAACAGGTTCGCAGTAAGATATTTAAAGTTATTCACGGAAAAAAATTAAGAACGATCAGAGATTTTCTCGATAATGAGGTAAAAATCTTCACTAAGATTGATAAATATAAGAAAAAAATAGGTCAACTCCTAAAAAAACGCTTCGTCGCGGAAAAGGGTACTAAAACGAAAGTACAACACCCTAGAGTTGGTGCAGTAAAGGCCCTGCATGATATAGTTTGGGATACGCATGCAAACTCCACCCTTCCTAGCAAAAAAATAGACAGGCAGCTTGCTACGTATCTGCTATGTAGATCTTATATGTCGGCAAGTCATGCTTTGGACATAATGAAAAACTATGGGCCTGTATTTGAAAAGGCCGACAGTATGCCTTTATTAGATGATGTGCTAAAGGACTATTTCTGGTGCTATGCTACTAAAAGCCCTGCATGCGCTAATACTGCACTAGAATCGAACAACTGTGGCATGGTAGACGCTTTTGCGCTGCGAGCGACAACAGCAAATATTGTGCGTGCTGGAAGCAGTCCGGTGGGTTTAGGAAAAACTGTAGTAGATCGCGTGTGCTCTGCATTGGAAGCAGACATTGGGGCTGTATCCGTAAATGGTGGTCATGTCTCCGGCTTAGGGGTTGAAAAAGAGGGTGTTTCGAATAGACTAAGTGATATCGATATAGCTAGGGGACAAGAGGTCTCTCAGCGGAGATATTCACGTAAGGACCATAATGAGGGGAACGTAAGTGTTGTTAACGTGAGTGGAGTCACAGAAAATCAAAATTTTACTATCCGTCTCCTTTTCCATAACCATGCCGGAAAGCAAACTCATGCACCTATTGTACGTTAAACGGGAAGAGTTGATATTAAAGACACTTGACTAAATTGGGAAAATTATTTGATACTTTACGTGAGTTTGTGTTTCCTGAAAGGGACTCGGAACAATTGAAACTGTGCTTGTTGTCGTCCGAGCAGCAGAGAGGAGGCTTCTGTTCGCTACTAGGTAGCGGGGCTTGTTGTTTTTGTCGGGTGGCTCGGATGGTGGATGTAGTTCCTTATATCAAGTAGCATTGTGGTCTTACACTTGTAGTTTTCGAGAGGATAGTAATATGAGATGTGCCGCACCAAAAGCCTCGTCAGGCGAGCAGAGGAGTCTTATGACTCAAATATCTAACAGAGGATTAGAACCTATATCGACGTGTAATTATGGTGTTTCCCATACCAAAATGTGCGGGGGGGGGGGACACAGGTAACGCCACGAGTTCCACTGTGAACGATTTATCGCGCCCAACTGGTGCCACTATAAACACGAATGACGGTTGTGATGTGGGGAGTGAAGGAATTTCTAACAGTCTCAGCGATGTCGGTATTTGCGGAACTACGTCCTCACGCACAGATACAGTGCTCCTGGGTGGGGAGGCTGATTCAGCTGATTCCGCCGCAGAAGAAGGAATAGGACATAGCACCACGAAAAGCAGTTTTTTAGGTCGCTTACTCAGTGGACATAAACGAAAAGGTTTCACACAAGTTACTTGCTGAATATGGTGAACTCTATATGAGTGTCGTACACTTGATAAATTAAGCAAATTCCTTGATCTAAGCTGTATGTTGAAGAGACTAAAGCACGAGTAAAAGAGAACTCTGTATTGGGCACGGACATATGGATTGTTCCTTCTCCCTCTTGGCGCCGCTCCACATTCAGCGGGATGCCGTTTAGAACGTCTGGGAAACATGCAACGCACTCTTGGACATTGTAGTATAGTTTTATAACAGAACGAGGATAGTATGCCGGGTGCCTTCTCTTTAGCCAAAAACATAGTACTTGGTCAGGGTGTGGTTTTAAAGCATTCTGGTAAAGATGGTAAAACAGGTAAGTGTGCATCCCCAACCAAGATAAAACCTTGCTTGGATGCATATAGCGTATTCTTGAAACATATCGGAAGTTTACTTTCCTGCGCGCGGCTTGCCGGTACTAGGGTAACTTTAAACGCTGCGAAAGACACTTTGATGAGCGATTCATACAGGATAATCGCCAGAAATGTCATGTGGTATGTATGCTATGATCTGGCGATACAAGATGATGCGTGTGCAAAATACGGAGAGGGTTCCCAGAACCCAAACGTACATTTCGAGCTAAATACAAATGTATTAATGCGTTTTGTCGCGTTTGCGTTTGCTTGCAGCCTATCTTCTTCGCAAAGGAAGTCTGTTATTAAACTGTTAAGTGACAAGATTACCGGAAATGAAGCAAAATCCATCAAAATGAATGGATTTTTTCGACTGCTTCAAATAGTTGATGGTTTTAGACAATACCTCAACCCCAAAGATGTGGACTCACTTTATATGCCCGCAGTTGAGAGTGCAGTGGGTTTGTTTGCGGATATTGTTTCTAAAAAGCAAGAATCTGCGCCGAATTTTAAAACACTCTCATTAATAAGACTCCTAGAAGCAAAGTTCCTTCTTCAAATTGCAGAAAAGTCATATGAGATTGTGTTAAGCAGAAAAACAATTGATCGCGACTTGATGAGACTGTGTGAAGAAAATGCGCATGAGATCAGTCGGTTAAGCGGGAAGTTGTGCTCTGCACTTGATGATCTGCTCTGCGGTAAAGCCCACAACATTAGCAAGGAGTTTTTTGATTCGGCATTGTCTGGAATTAAGGTCTTTCGCTCTGGTGAACAGAGCGGTGCTGATACAGAACTGATGTCAGGTATGGAAACGCTGTTATCCCAGGTAAAGTGTCTGCTAAGAGAATGGGTCGATGCAGTGTCACAAAATTCAGATCAGCAGAACTCTAAGTTGGTAATGACAACCAACAATGTGACAACTTCTGTATCGCCTGTAGGACTAGGTTTACAGAATAATAAACAAATTGTAGATGACGTATACGATATGGTTATCCGCGGTTCTGCAGGAACTGTCGCCGCAAGCTCAACAGAAAAGACTCCCTTGCAGCAATACTTTTTTCCTTCGGGGATTTTGTGTTCAAGCACAATTGCTTACCATGCAAAAAAGTTTGTGTACCGCCTTCAAAGTTCAAAAAGCCGTCGCTTTCATGGTAGCCTTGAGTGCACAAATATAAAAATTGTGCTCGATGCACTGAGTCGGTGCGAGGCCATTAATGACATTCCCTGCCCTATTTCACAGGAAATAAAAAGTCATAGAGCTGTTTTTGAAAGCCTTGTAAAAAATATTTTCATTAGTCTAGCATTGGGAGATACACGTAGCGTATTTGGTGAAGACTCCGGAATTCTCAACATGAATTACAGAGTGTTGGCGTTGTACATAAATATGTTTTGCAATCTACCGCCAGATATGATGAAAAGCTCATTAACTGAACTAAAGAAGTTTTTTGAAGAGTGCGGTGGGGAGCTTCCGCCTGAAGTTAACAATGTGCTGTGCTTACTGATTGATCTAAAGTATTTCTCGTACAAGTCTAGCTATACAGGAAACAGCAAGGATTACCGTAACGACTGCAAGAAGGTTCATAATCGTTATTACAACAAGAATCAGGAAACCGCCGTTGGTGCATTAACAACTCTAGCGAAATTGTCTGCATATTCTGCGTGTGTAAACAAAAACAACAGAAAACCAGGCACAACAGGAAAACCGATGCAGTCCTATATGGTTAACTTGCCAGATGTAGTGAGAGTGCTTCTATATGAATGTAAACTCGCTGTGGACGTTTCCTTAGAACTCGATTGTGGAGACAGTAAAAAACACAAAGAGAAGCCCTACAGTCCATGTAATGCAAAGCATGTCCACCGTAAGGTATCAGAAGTTCTTGCCGGAGGAAAACTCGCAACAATAGAGAGCCTTATTTCTAATAAGAAAACAATTGGTAATAAAATAAACAAATCTGTTGAGAAAATACGTGATGTGCTGTTGGTACGCCTGGGCCATGACAAAACGCTCGGTGAGAAGAGTGCACCATGCTTAACCGCTGTTGCTGATGATCTACTTCGTGAAATTTGGAATGAAAAAACAAATGATGATGTTTCATGCAGTGAAATGGACAAAAAGCTCGCGCTCTACATGATATCCAGGTCTCATACAGCCGTAAATAATGCACGGCATTTAGTTAGTGTCTGTGAGGATATCGAAGGACTCAGCACCAAGCTTCCTTTAGGATTCGTTCTGGATACATACTTCCGTTGCAGTAAAACTCCAGGTTGTGATTCTGCAAAAAACACGCACATTCCTCTTCATTCCTCGGCCGAGCTGAGAAGTACTACAACAAGCTCTACAACGAATAAAGTGAACCGTGTGCGCTTCGACCCCACTGTTGTTTCTCAAAGTGTTACCGTGGGAGAATATGTAAAAAACAATGCTTCACGTATCTTATCAGCAGTGCACAGAAATCATACCCCAAGTTATGCTGTTGCCCAAAATAGTGTCCCACAAATTCTTGATGCTGTCATAGTCAATAGTGCCAGTGCCCCCCCTCCAGCATCGTACAGGGCAGAGGTTCATGTGATACTAAAGTAGCCGACATAGGGAAAGTAAATATAAGGGGAGTTATTGGTAGTAGTGAAATAGAAGGGGGTTTTAGTATACGTCGTATCTTCCACGGTTCAACTGAAAAACATGTTGCCGTCGTAACTGTGTTACGTTAAGCACATGATAAGTGCCGTCGTCGGGCTGAAAATATCAAAACAAGGTTTACGTACTCTGGAAGAGTGTGTGGTTGAATTCCGTCACACGCACTCCCCCTCCCCAGATGCTTCTTGGTGACACTAGCGCTATGACGTGGCTTGTTCCACAGGTCACTCTGGTTCTCAGCAGCACACCGGAGCAACGCATCGGCTATATACGGACCGGATATTCTCGTAATCTGGATTATTACGGAAACGTGATAGTCATGGTATTCTCGAGTGCGTTTTGCAACTTGTGTTCAGGTATAGGTATACCGTCTTACACATAAAGCTTTATGCTGGCGAATTTGACTAAGCTTAGAGAATAATATTTTATACTTGTTTTGTGTGTGCGGGGTGCGGAAATAACCCGTGTTTTTTGTCAACGGTGT
>JBGCXB010000037.1:0-6000 GCA_048496795.1 Aaplasma endosymbiont of Hyalomma asiaticum
ATGTGTAAGCGGGGGTGTTCCATCATATCCTATTCCCGCAGAGGTGTGATCAAAACATGACCAGCACCACGGGGCTGCAGCAAAAAAAAACAAACCCAACACAAGAAACCAGCAGCATTAAGCAAACCATTCTCCGTTGTGCTGCGGTTTCACTTTTGCTACTGCTCGACAAAGCGAGCACATAACAACACGCTGTTGTTCTGCAACTCCTAAAGGCCAAGCTCAGAATATAGCCACACTCACAAATGGAGGCCGGGACCGGAATCGAACCGATATACAAGGATTTGCAGTCCTCTGCATAACCACTCTGCCACCCAGCCATTTCTTAATCTACATATAGCTTTGCTATACTAGATACGAGTAACTCAGCATCCTTTCTGTTTCTTTGGAAGGTGTTACGCCCAATAATGGACCCGTCACCGCCTCCTGCGCGCACAGCCGCAACTTCATCAAGTAAGCTTCTATCGTCCTTAGTATCCCCGCCAGAGAACACTACCATTCTTCTTCCAGCAAAGCAACATCTCTTAATGTATGCCACACGTTTTGCCAGTGTGGACAACGCATCAGGTTCTATATTATCCTTCTCTATATGTGCAGTTGGAAGCTTAACCTTAACTATGTGCGCGCCCAACGCTGCAGCGATGTGGGCGGCATAAGCAACAACGTCAAGAGCAGTTTCCCCGTTTTTTGACAGGTCTCCTCCCCGTGGGTAAGACCATAACACAACGGCAAGACCACACGCTTTTGCCTCGGAAATCAAATCACGCACAGTGTGTACCATGGAAAAAAACGACTCCGAGCCTGGGTATATGGTCAATCCCACCGCAACACACCCCAAGCGTAACGCGTCGCGCACGGACGCCGTCAGTGTTTGAGCAGGCGGTACTCCTTTGGGTGTTAGTGCAGTAGACCCGTTAAGTTTAAGAATGGTTGGAACCTTTCCGGCGAAAATCGACGCACCGCATTCCAACATACCCAGCGGTGCTGCATACGCACTGAATCCACATTCCAGTGCAAGTCTGAAATGGTAGTGTGGATCGCAAGCATCAGGGTTTACCCCAAAACTTCTAACAGGGCCATGCTCAAATCCTTGGTCTACGGGCAGTATCAGTAGTCTTCCAGTGCCTGCAAGCCGGCCATGGTACAACATTCTTGCAATATTAGTCTTAACACCGGGATTCTCACTGTCATAACAGTCGAGAACCCTGCAAACCCTTTCAAAACCCATAAACTACTGTAAACAATACATTAAAGAACAAACATGTGATGCGAAATCCGCACAACGACACGCACAAGTTCCACAATTATAGAGCAGAGATCTCTAATTTCAACACGAAACATAACTATACACATGTGAGATGCATGTGACTTTACATTGTAACTATTGTGCTATAGGCATTTGGGCAAGGTTTAATGCCCATAATACATCGATAGTGCAACGGAGCAGAAAAAACACTACTGTGTTTTGGCGACACAAGCGCCCAGAGGCAGGCTGTGTGCATTGGGGGCGCATCACTATTGGGTTACTGAGCGAGTGCAAGCAGTGGGTTTTCAATATAGAATTTCAATTTATTGAGAAACTTTGCAGCAAGTGCTCCATCAATAACCCTATGGTCAACGGATAGCGTAACTGACATTACATCAGCAACAACAACACTGTCATCGATGACAACCGCTCGCTTTTCTGATTGTCCAACCGCTATTATGCAAGATTGGGGCGGATTTATTATTGCGTAAAACTCTTTGATGCCAAACATACCGAGATTCGATATCGTTATCCCACCGCCTTGAAATTCATGGGGAAGAAGCTTGCGTTCTTTTGCGCGCGTCGCAAGGCTTTTCACAGTTTTAGATATTTCAGAAATACTTAATTTATCTGTTTGTGGAATTATAGGAGTAAGCAACCCTCCATCAATGGAGACAGCGAACGCGACGTCCACGCTTTTATAATGCAGTATAGAATCACCATTCCAAGAAGCATTAACTTCGGGATGTTCACGTAATGCAAGAGCGGTAGCCTTTATTATAAAATCATTCACGGTGATTTTAGTTGAAACATCGGTGCCGCTGTTGATTCGAGCACGTACTTGCAGCAGCTCACTTACCATGCAATCTACTGCTAGGTAAAAATGGGGAACATTACGTTTGACTTCAACTAGGCGTTCGGATACCACACGACGCATAGCGCTCACCTCTACAGAAACAGCATTTTCCTCGACTTGTGCTGCACTGTTGCATGTGGAAGATGCCTTCACCACGTCTGCTTTTACTACTCTACCATATGGACCGGTGCCAACTATTTTGCTGATATCCAAAGATAGTTGCGCTGCAAGTTTTTTAGCCACAGGGCTCGCATTTATTCTGCCAGCACCCCGGGGCAGAGAGCCGCTTGGTCCGCTTGTGTTCGCAAAATCTAGGGCCTGTGTCTGAGTATTGGGCACGGGGCTACGACGCCCTTGAGCACTATTCTGCGGCTCTATAGTGTTTGTAACGCTCTGATCCGCGCCTTCTCCCTCCGTAATGGCTGATATCATCTCTACCAAAGAGGCCTCATCGTCATCTTCTACTTTAACCAACGCAATTACCTGATTCACAGGTACATCCTTGGAACCATTTGTCTTGGTGATCTTATACAACACCCCGGGTTCATCGGCATATTCAAACTCTATTACAGCCTTATCTGTTTCTATATCGGCTATTATGTCTCCGGGTTTTATACTGTCTCCTTCTTTTTTATGCCAATGTGTCACGGTGCCACTTCTCATGGTAGGTGAAAGTGCCGGCATCAGTATCTTCACGGGCATGGTAACAACTCAACTAAAATCTCCACAGCAGGAACCCCGTTTACAACATTGATGTACCAGTGTCAATTCAATTGGTGCCACAGTGATGCGCTCTTGTAGTAATTGTACGTGACGTCTGGGGGACTTTGATATGTTGCCAATATGTCAAAACTCTGCTTGAAGCATAAACGTGTTATGCGAAGGCCAAGGATTTCGATTTGGCACATGTCTTGTATAAACGCACCTATCTGTGACGTGGATGTTAGATGCTTTTGAACGTTTGTGTAAATCTTGCTACTGGTTATAGACTCGCACAATGATATAATGGGTGTTCCTTGGCATATACCACAATGCAGTACTCTATTGATGGATCCAGTTCTTTTCTTGCCCTCGCAGGTATTGGTTCGCTGCTTTACCCGCTTATTGGGCGAATTTACCCGCGCCTGGGGCCGGTTCTATCTTTTGTAGTTTTAGGGCTACACAGTATCTCACTGTTGCTGCTGGTGTATTTTCGAATCTCAAACGATTTTTCATTAGAACATGTATATCAAAACTCACATACTCTGCAGCCGCTACTGTATAAAATTACGGGTGTTTGGGGAAACTATGAAGGATCGTATTTACTTTTTATATGGCTCATGAGTTTATATGCGGCATTGATGGAGCTTATACTTCCTGACAAACTTCGAGGACCTTCAGCGAGCATCCAACACCTGATTATAACAGCCTTCACATGTTTCAGCGTTCTATTGGCTAATCCATTTCTCAGAATCTTCCATCTCGATGATGATGGTCTAGGATTTAATCCATTGTTACAAGATATAGGCCTTTCCATTCATCCTCCTATTCTTTTTGGGGGATACACGGGGTTTAGTCCCGTTTTATCCGTTACGTTAGCAACGTTGCGTCTCAACATAGATCCTGTAGAGTGGTCTAGATTACTACGAGGCTGGGTACTGTCCGCGTGGTCTTTACTTACGTTAGGGATTGCCCTGGGTGGATGGTGGGCATACCGAATTCTGGGTTGGGGAGGCTTTTGGTCTTGGGATCCCGTGGAAAATTTGGCATTGCTTCCATGGCTGATTGGAACAGCACTGATTCATATGATGCCTATTGTGCGTAAGAGCAGAATATATTGTAATCTTACTTTTTTTCTGGCCTGCTCTGTGTTTCTATGCAGCCTCTATAGCACATTCTTAGTTAGATCTGGGTTTTTGATTTCTGTTCATTCCTTTGCAGATGATGAAGCAAGAGGATTTTTCCTCATGATAATGATAAATGCCATAGTGTTCATATGTTACTCAGCGTTCGCGTTGCTGTGTAGAAAACGGAAGGAATCGCGTGATTTTTCCTACATTTCAAAGATAACAGCATTAGTTGCGCACACGGTCTTGTTGTTGACGGGTTTTTTTGTAGTATTCACAGGAACTGTGTACCCCATTTTACATGAAATACTAACCGGGGACACCGTGTCAGTCGGTTCACCGTACTACAATAGCGTTTTTGGTATTTTGCTTATCATCATGTTATGCATTCTTGTGACCCTTCCATGCCTAAGTTGGGATGGTAAAAAGCCCTTCCACCTTAGTTTTAAAATATCATCCGCTTTTGCGGGTATAGGGCTTCCGGTAGCGCTGTACTTTGGGGTGCCCGGTGTTATAGTCTTGTTGGCAATTTTCCTGTTTCTTTCAATTTTTGAGGACTTTTTTCACAAACTACCATATCCCTTGACGCGTGAAGAAGCACGATTGCAATTTCGTCTGGGAAAATGTTCCATGATTTTGGCTCATGTTGGAGTTGCCGTACTGGTTATAGGTGTAGTTTATTCTAGTACAAACCAATTGGAGCGCCATAAGTACATGCGTGTGGGTGATAATATTGGGGTAGGAGGATTTCAGGCAGAGTTATCTGATATTAAAGTTGTGAAAAAGGAATATTATGATGCTCTCATTGGAAAATTTATAGTAACTAGAGTTGAGGACGCCAAATTTGTTGGAGCATTATTTCCTGAAAACAGGTTTTATCACGTTGAAGTTACTCGGAATCCCGTTAGCAGCATACATCACAGCCTTCTTGCCGACTTATACATAGTGATAGGAGATATTGATGTTGATAGAGGAATTGCCGTACAGTTTCGCTATAAACCGCTTATTTTTCTGGTGTGGTTCGGGAGTTTGCTTATAGTAACAGGAGGAATTTTAGGAGCTATAAATGCGGTGCAACAGGTTTATCGTGGGGCACTTCAACAATCTATAAAGCCCGTAGATAGCGTTACAGGATGAATGAGTTGTGGTGCTTATTCCCTAAGCTTTTTAATTTTGTGTTCAACGAGGTGTAATGTTTAGGCTGGCAAATCGTGGAATTATAAAAATGGTTGGCCCTGATGCGGCACAGTTTCTTCATAACATCACTACGAACGATGTCATCTCCATGAAGCCAAATTCTTCTATATACAATTTGATTTTGAATTCAAAGGGTAGATATTTGTTTGACTTTTTTCTGGTCAAGTGCGCAGCCTGCTTTTTACTAGACTGCTATAGAAGCGACATCGAGGAAATGCTGGAACTTCTCCGACTTTACAAAATGATGTCAAAAGTGAAAATGAGGAGCTGTGATGAATATTTTGTGGCAATAGATACGAATAAACAAACTGGCTCTTGTGGTGAGACTTTTATGTTAGAGCCCGGAGTTATCATGTTTCAAGATCCTCGCCATGAAAACATGGGCGTGCGGTATATAGTGGAGTGTTCCAATGAACATAGCGCAGTTATACCGGAACAAGATGAGAAAGAGTACGAATACAGGATGCAAAGCAACACAGTGGTGGACTGTCGCAAAAGCATGATAAGGGGAGAGTCATTTCCGCTACATTATGGACTAGATAAGCTGAATGCAATAAGTTACACCAAAGGCTGCTATATGGGCCAGGAGACCGTCGCAAGGATGTACCGTGTAGGTACAAAGAAGATGATCTACACTGTAATTTCTAAGACAGGTGAGGCGTTACCTAAAGACAGAGTAGCAGTTCAATATAAGGATGAACAAATAGGGCACATAGTATCATCCGTGGAAGAAATAGGATTGTGTTTGCTCGAAATTGCAAGAGTTCCCGAAGGAGGAGATAGCCTAACAGTGGAAGGGATACCAGTAATGATAGAGAAGAAGATCCTAAGATAGGATTTAAAGATAATATGCTAGTAGCGATGGAAGGGAGCGT
>JBGCXB010000038.1:0-5345 GCA_048496795.1 Aaplasma endosymbiont of Hyalomma asiaticum
ATCCCACCATCAACGCCGCCAATCCAATAACAAGTCTTCCTCTCATTCCTCTTTTTTCTTTTCAGAACTTGTGTATAGCGGGCGCTGCTAATATGCCTAAAGTAGGAGTAGACACCTATGCTAGTATCAGCTAGCTATGGAACTGGAGCAACCGCAAGTAGAGAATTGTGTTCTTCAGATGCTTCAATGACCGTACACACAGTGTAAAATGTTGTTCTTATCTGATATGATTCACTGTATGAGTTGGTAAACAGGGATTTTTATGCAGGTGTTTGAAGCAAGTGCCGAAACAAATGATAGTGATAATGTTTTCAACATATTGTTGGAGAAATCTGCAATATTGAAAGGTCACTTTATGCTGACTTCGGGACTGCATTCAGATACTTATATCCAGTGTGCGAAGTTACATGAGTCCCCATCGGTGTGTGAACATTTGTGCAGGCTATTGCTAAAAAAGGTCCAGCGCGAAAGAGCAGAATTATTGAAAGTGGACATGGTCGTGGCACCCGCAATGGGCGGAGTCCTATTTGGATATGAAATTGCGAGACTGTTGGGAGTAAATTTTGTTTTTCTTGAAAGAGTCGAAGGTTTTTTTACTTTGCGCAGAGGCTTTTCTATAAAGGAAAAGGATAGAATACTGATAATCGAAGACGTTATCACAACAGGCAAGTCTTCACTAGAAGTCTACGATGTGGTAACAAGTATGGGGGGCGTAGTTGTAGGCGAACTGAGCATTATAACCCGCTCGCGCAATGTGCATATGCCTTTTCCATTCATGAGTCTCCTATCTCTTGATATAAAGAACTATTCAGATAGTGAAGTTCCTGAATATCTCGCTAAAATACCAATTTCTAAACCGGGAAGTAGACAAATCTAGATGTCTCGCGTCCGTGTGCCTTTTGTAATTTGAGAGTGTTGTGTCTACTTCGTATAGTAACCTACTAAAGCAGCGGTATGATCAACAGGTGCTCGTTCCTGAGATAGGCTATGCTGGTCAGGTGAGATTACAAAACAGCTCTGTACTTGTTGTAGGGTGTGGTGGTCTTGGGTGTGCTGTAATACCTATTTTGGCAGCTAGCGGAATTGGCAAGATCATATTGTGTGACAATGATACAGTTAAGGCTTCAAATCTTAACAGGCAAACTATTTATAAAGAAACTCACATAGGACAAAGTAAGGTAGCAGCCGCGGTTTGTTTTGTGCAAGAACTTAACAGCGATGTGAGTGTTACTGGACATAATGTCGCTATTGGACCGAGCAACTTCGATAAAATAATGCAAGGCGTTGATATAGTTGTTGATTGTGTTGACCGCTTAGCAGTTAAAATTTTTCTCAATGATGCTTGCGTTTCGAGAAGTGTAGCTTTGGTCCATAGTGTAGCCATAGGCTTTCAGGGCGAGATAATGTTAGTGACCCCCGGGGGAAGACCCTGTTATCGCTGTTTTTTTGAAGGCTGGCCTGTGAGCACAGATATAAACTGCGCACATTCAGGTATTATCGGAGCGACTGTGGGGGTGATTGGAAGTCTATCGGCTTCAGAAGTCATTAAATATCTTGTAGGCTTATCACAATCTAGTATCGGTAAATTACGTAGAGTAGATTTATTAAAAACAGGCCTAGAAACTTATCGATTTTCCGCAAATCCGAACTGCATTTGTTGCGGCACTAGAGGCTGTGTTGATCCCTTCGATCAGGAAAGTTACGAGGGCAAACAGCGAATGTATCAGGGCATAATGAGAAGGCTTTAATAGAACAACACAAGATCCTAAGATAGGATTTAAAGATAATATGCTAGTAGCGATGGAAGGGAGCGTAGGATACGGAATAGGAGGAGCGAGAGTAGAACTAGAAGTAGGGTATGAAAGGTTCAAGATAAAGGGGAACCGAGGAACCGGAAGTAATAAAGAAGAAGACTCTGATGCAGTATATCTATTAGCGAAGGAACTGGCGTATGACGTACTTAACACGCGTACAAGTGATCTCAAAACTGCTCTAGCTAAGACTAAGGGTGTTGATATTGTTAGGTTTGCTGATGAGATTGCGACACATCACGAAAGTATGGACAAACAGTTATGTAAACAAGGTACGGGAGCGACCAAAGGCAGCAATGCCGGGGAATGTGGAACGACAGGGAATGGCAACACGGCCCGGGATAAGTACGGGTTGAAAACAGCTTTGGGTGATAAGGGAGCTGAGAAATGGCCTAAGATATCAGGAGTCAATGGTCAAGATAAGTCGTATACAGTGGACTCGACAGAAAAGATCTCAGGCGAAATGGCGGGGTTTAATACCGAGGAGAAGGGAATAACCGCAGGGTTGTTTGCGAGAACTGTGGAAGGAGGAGAAGTAGTAGAGATAAGAGCAATTTCCTCCACATCGGTGATGATCAATGCTTGCTATGATATGTTTAGTGAGGGTATTGGTATTGTTCCTTAATTCATGCCACAGCCGTGCCCGTAAATCAGTTTGTTTACACCATCTCCTTGTCAGCGCGGAGCAAGAAGCACAGACACCCCTTGCGTCCCGCCGTATGACAATGAAAGCTTTTCAACATTGCACATATGCCTCAAGTCTGTCAGCATGTCCTCGGGAAACTCGGATCGGAGACCCGTTATAGTTAGTTCAGCTATTGGATACTTTAAGGAAACCTGCGACTGTGTTTTTTTCTTTCTTACCTCTTCTATTATACTTATGAGTGTATCCCCAATTGTCTCAGCATCGGTACTGTACGGGATATCACGTGCCTGTGGCCAACTGCTAATATGTACGGATCCTGATGTGTATAGTGAGCGATATACCTCTTCCGTAACATAGGGAAAAAACGGTGCTAGTAACTGCAACACAACACGGAATACCTTGGACAGGGTATTAATAGCCGAACAATGGCCATAAAGGTCTGCGGTGTTATATGCACGATGTTTTACTAACTCCAAGTAATTGTCACAGAAATCCTTCCAAAAAAACTCTTCGGCATGACAAAGGGCAGCACAATACTCAAAAGCATCAAAGCTACTAGTACAGCGCTCAACTGCTTTGTGTAGTTTTGAAATTATCCACATATCGGATGACGTGATGCCACCCTGATGCGCAACATCGCGTGGCAAAACACCAACCAACCTGCTGGCATTCCATAATTTTGTGATGAATCGCTTTCCCGTCTTCAATACCTCCTCAGAAAACAATGTATCAGCGCCAGTACGTGACTTTGCTGACCAATATCTCACAGCATCTGCCCCGTAGTTGTCCAATATCTTAACGGGGTCCAGTGCAGGTCCCTTGGATTTACTCATTTTTGTCTTATCTTCTGCTAAACACCATCCGCTTATCATGATGTTTTGCCAAGGTATAGTGCTGCTATGCAGGTGTGACTTTATTATGGTATAAAACGCCCACGAACGTATGATTTCGTGGCTCTGTGCCCTTAAATCGACGGGAGGCTGCATTTTGTATGTGCACTCAGCCTGAAAAGATTTCGCGACAAACTGCGGAGATATAGAACTCGTTGCCCAGGTGTCCATTACATCAGTTTCAGCATCCACTTCATGCCTGCCATATCCCCGGGGCAAATCATGAGTGGGATCTACTGGCAAATCTTCAACTAAAGGCAATAAAACCTTTCCTTCCTCTCCAGCGCGCTTTGAATACCATATTGGAAACGGGACACCGAAGTACCTCTGTCTAGATATACACCAGTCCCAGTTTAAATTTTCAATCCATACTTCGAGACGTTTTCGCATACTTTCCGGATACCAATTGATCTCGGCAACCTTTTCCATAAGCGCACTTTTATGCTCTACCACCCGAATGAACCACTGATGACTGGGCAAAATTTCTATAGGGGCTCCAGACCTTTCTGCACATTTGACAGCGTGAACAATAGGTTCTTGTGATATGAGTAGCCCCTTTTGGGTTAGCGCATCACATATTGCTTTTCGCGCATCTTTTACTTTCATACCATTGAACTGCACCAAAGGAACTTTGGTGTCGGAAACAATGAACCTGTCTAAATCACTTAACAATCCGTACTTGTTAATTATAATTCTCGTGTTCAGACTGTGAGTACGCCACCAATACACATCCGTTTCGTCACCAAAAGTGCTACACATGACCAGCCCGGTTCCTTTATCTATTTTTACCCTGTCGTCCGAAAGAATAGGGACTTTTTGTCCTCCAACTGGCACTATAGCGCCTTGGTTGCGTAGATGCTGGTATCTTTCATCGTTTGGATTATAGAACACAGCAACACACGCCGGTATTAACTCAGGTCGTGTTGTTGCGATGTTTATATCTGTGCCCGATTCCGTATGGAAACGCACGGTATTCATGAAGGAAGACACCTGCCGTTCTTCTATCTCCGCATGAGCAAGTGCGGTTTGATCAACAGTATCCCAAAAGATCGGCAGCTGCTTTCGGTACACCGCACCTTTTGAATGTAGATCGAGAAATGAAGCCTGTGATAACTTCCGAATTTCTTCACTTATAGTATGATATTCCAGTGACCAATCACAGCTAATGCCGAGAGACTTAAATAGTGCCCTATATTTTTCCCTGAATTCACGTGAGACATCCATACAGCGCTCAATGAATTCTTTTCTCGACACCTTTGATGCTCTAATTCCAGAAACCTTTTCGACTAGCCGTTCTGTAGGCAGGCCATTATCATCAAAGCCCATAGGATACAAGACATCTATCCCTGACATGCGTTTGTATCTTGCAATGAGATCCGTATGGCAATAGCTAAACACATGTCCCATATGCAAACTTCCGGATACCGTTGGAGGAGGTGTATCGATAACAAAGCTCTTTCTTCCGCCTTTCCATTTATAAATTTCCTCAGAATCCCACAAACAGTTTAGCCGTTTTTCTATAAGTCCGTGATGGAATCCTGTACTACTTTGTGACATAAAACCCGGTAACATATCTTGGCAAAATACCTGGGAAGTATAAGAAAAAACCCTTGCACGAGAAACAAATGAATTCACATGGTTTGCAAGATGAACCAGAAAAAACTAGACTTTGATTTCTATCTCTCAATTTCACTCTACAGTTCTCGCAAACAACCCTGCGGTTATTCCCTTCTCCTCAGTATTGAACCCTGCCATTTCGCTAGAAATAGTCCCTGTGGCATCCACTGTTCCATGCCCGACGCCATTCCGTGTACTCGATATGTTTGGCCATTTTCCCTCACCTTGTCCTTTCAACGCACCTCTGAGTCCTCTTTTATTTTCCTCCTGCCCGCACTGACCGCCTGTGCTCTCCGAATTCGCCAAACCATTCTTACACAACTTCCTATCTATCTTTTCATGAAGGTTCTTAAGTTCAGTAGCAAACCTAACAATATCAAC
>JBGCXB010000039.1:0-5228 GCA_048496795.1 Aaplasma endosymbiont of Hyalomma asiaticum
AAAGACACCTAGCAAAGACACCTAGCAAAGACACCTAGCAAAGACACCTAGCAAAAAATCGCAGATGAAAATTTTTCAAAAGTCAACCAAATTTGTGAAAACCAATAGCATATAGAAACTGGTGTATAGCTTACACTACAGCGATTTTTACCATTTCAAATACAACATCTCCTCTCCAAATGACCTTTTCTAATACTTGCCTCCCAGCCTGTTCAAAATAGGCACAAATCCCTATTTCTACGTACATTATGTTATTTTTAGCATCCAGAAGCTAACTTTAGAAAAGCTTTGCTATACAATGATCTTGAAGCACTAAACTAGTTGAACACTAACACCGATCTTTTATTATGGCACTGTAATGTACACAAACTGTTTCACTCTGCCATCACGATGTACAGGACTCAGAAACATATATACCCACACGCTCCCAGTGCAAAAAAAACGTTTAGCTATGAACTGACCTTCTAGAGCATAAAATACGTGACGAATACAAGCGCTATATTTTCCAACAAAAAACCACTGCAAGCATTGACCTCTGTTGTTGGTTAACGAACATAGCACTCTAAATTAATATGATTAATTTTATTTTTCTTGGATAATTAAAATATTAATTTTGTTTTTACATACATGCATATTAGTTAGCAACATTGCTTTTCAAAAAAACAAAACTTATAGAACACAGGTGTTTTTTCATTTATAAGTGCTAATATTTACGATATTGATTTAATCCTTATGTTAACCTCTCATCATGGGTCCAACATGTACACATGTACATCCGTGCATTCCGCAGCGGGGGATATTGTATCCGAAACGCATACTGAGAGGCATAACTGCAGTAATTTATATGAAGTGTCTGAATTAGCTGCAAAGCGTCTGAGTAGGTATTCCGCAGCAAAACTGGATACAAAAACAGTATATGCCTTATTCTGTGACCCTATATATAAAATGCTGATACCCGAAAGCTATATGGGAGGAGATATAAAAGCGGTGCAGCAGCGCACATATATAAGCTATATGCATGTCGTTAAGAGAAATGGTCATGGTTATAAGGTAGAAGGAGACGTTAGTGAGACAACTCAAATAAATAGCAATCAATACGTTGGTAGATTTGCTTCTCTGCGCAGTTATACGCAGGGTGTTACAAGACTTTACGCTGGCAATTTAGCTGATCATGTTTGTCACGTTCTGACGAATGAGCATTATTACGGGTGCATTACAAAACTTTATGAGGAACTCCATGATGACGCCGCAGTAAGATTGCTTTATAGGTCATTGGTTGATGAGGTTGAGCGCTACAACGAGTTTGGCGATAAAGACGGAAGCCGTGCAATGTTTTTCATATTGGAAAAGGAAAATTTGTACAATGCTTTGAAATCTCACGACTACAATAAGTTCTTGTACGAAATGCACGATGCTGCGACCAAAGATATTTTTACAGTGAAACAAGTTGTTATTCAACCTATCATAGATGCAATTTCCGATACCAGAAGGTTGTACAATACGCTGCTCACTTGTGCTATAGCATATTCGCAGCATAGAGCTAATCCGTTGTACGAACATGATCAGTACCTGTTAGGCCTTGCTTTAACATCTTTGAACACTTTGCTGCTTCAAAGCCCCAAACTCCAAAAAGAAATTGCTCAACTGCTGGGTAAGCAAAAAGAAAAAATGTACCCATTAACAAGGGCGAACATACATACACTACTCACAGACCACGAACATAGTTTTCTTGATTGCGTATCAAACGATGACAATATAAAAGCGGTAACGAGTAACTGCCCTATCACTATAGATGCCAACCAAAATTTGGAGCGCATCGCTGCTGCAACGCTTGTCCTGTATCCTGGCGCAAAAATAAGCGGTGATGAAATAATTTTGTTGCGTAAAAGCGGCCCCAGTCTACTCAATACTGGAAATATAGAGATAAATCTCAACAATCCGTACTTCAGAAGTGCAGATGAAGGTATAAAGTTACACCAGGAGTACAACATAGCCGATGATATAAGATCGCTTTTTCTCTCTCTTCAAGAAGTATCACATCATCTTAATTGGGAAGTTTTCGTTGAAGAGTTGAGAGCAGTTTGCGCACAAATACAGAGTGTCAAGTTCGCTGAACAAGTAAAGCCCGCTATCGCCAGAGTGGTGACAGCAAACTTACCCTACTGCGAGACATCTAATGATATACAAACGGTGGTGTATGAAAGTATACTTCCCAGAGTAGAAGATATAGAAGTTTTTTTACGCAATAAGCAGTTAGTTGATTGTGTGGGACATCTGACAAAGCTTGTACATGATCCCAGAAAGGACGTGCTAACAACGTCAGATTTTTTACTGCTGTCTGGTTACCAACACTGTGAAAACACACTCCATAATCACACATGGGCAAACGAAGACTTGCAGTTTTTTGGCAAAATAGACAGAAATCATGGGCGTTTTTCAATGCACTTTCCGTCAAGTCCCGCAGTCAACGTAAAGAAGCCACAAGAAAATCAACCGGTAAGTACGTATCAAGTTGAAGAAAAGCATAAAATCTCACCATGGGACAGTAAACTAAGAAAAAGCATAATAAAAAAGTTCGCTGACAGGCCATTCTTCTCTACACTGCGGTACCGGTTGTTTTATCCAACAATTTCCGCTGCTGTAGTAGCAACTTGTTTTTTCTTTTATTTATTAAACATAGTTTTCACCCCTGTATTAACCGTACTGTTAGGAGCGACGTACACATTTACTCTGCTTATACTGACACACTTGTATGGTAAAAGTACGCTCAAGAGCAAAGACTACGTAATGAGCGTTCCCCAAGATTTAAAAAATGCCGAGTTTTTACCATTGGGCATGCATAGCCTATGCGAAAAACCAAATCAGTATAAGAACTGCACGAGTAGCTCATCAGCATGTGAAGCCGCGCTGGATGATGCACAACGTATGGACCCTGGAAACAGCATGCCAGACACTAACTTGCAGTGCAGAGTATCAGAGGTTTTCATGCACAACCAACTGGGGTAGATTCACCTTATTTAACAGTATTAAAAAAGCAGAAAATCTTTAGAGTAGCTCGTTTATAGCAGAATCACCGAAAAAACATGGTTTTTTTCCACTAAAACAACCCAAGCACATTCATGTATGTATGTGGGAAAGTTTTAAGCTTTTTTGAAGATACGATGCTATGTGTGTTTCAAAATCGCTGAAGACTTCCATCAATATCTATTGATATACAATAACCTTTAAGCTACTCAGGCACACACCACCTAGCACTTACTGGAACAAATATCAAGTCTTCAATAAAACACACCTCGGGATTTTTTCAAACTAGTGCATCTCATCTACGGGAACAATTGAGAAAATAGACAATCCCGAAGATATTACTGCTGCAGCAGCCCTTGCTAAATATATCCTAGCCGAAGTTGTTTGTTTATCACCATAAATGATAAACCGCATGTCAGCATTCTTGTTTCCCTGGCCCCAAATTGTGTGAAAAGCTTCTGCTACTTCTACAAGGTAGAAAGCAATATTGTGCGGCTCACAATTTGCCGCAGCAGATTTGACTATTCTTGGCCACACTGCTAAAAGCTTCGCTAGAGAAAGTTCATTGTCTGATGATACACGATGGAAATCCGTATCTTCTAATGGCAATAACTCTCGACAATTGCGTTCCACAGATTTTACCCTGGCATGCGCATACTGTATATAAAAAAGCTGGCTATCTTTTGATTCTTCTCTAGCTTTTGCGAAGTCAAAATCCAAAACAACATCGTTTTTGCGTGTCAGCATCATAAACCTAGTGACATCTCTACCAACTGCATCCACAACATCACGCACTGTAAGAAATTCCCCTTTTCTTTTCGACATCTTCACGGGAACTCCGTTCTCTAAGAAGTTCACCATATTATAGAGCTTCACGTCTATTGTTGCATTCCCATCGCTAAGAGCATTTACAATGGCCTTTATTCTTGATACGTAACCCTTGTGGTCAAATCCTAAAGCTAATATTAGGCGATCAAACCCTCTTGAGAGTTTGTTAAAGTGGTATGCTATATCACCAGCAAAGTATGTCCATGAACCATCACTTTTTTGAAGAGCTCTGTCCGAGTCATCTCCAAAATCAGTCGACTTGAACAGCATCTGTTTACGAGAATGCCACTCAACCCCGTCTTCAACACCTTTAGGTTTATCTAAAAATCCCTCGTATACAAGGCCACGTTCACGCAAATATTCTATACACTTTTCTATAACTTTCTCGTTCTGCAGGGCTTTTTCTGAAACAAATACGTCGTGCCTCACCCCTAAGAGGTCCAAATCTGCTTTTATCAAATCAAGAAGGTTATTAAGTGCAAAATTCCTAACAACTTCATATCGATCCTCTCTTCTCAAAAGATCACGTCCGTACTTCTCAACCAAAGCATTGGCCACTGGCTTAAGATATTCTCCTGGATATAGACCATCCCCTATAGTCACATTTTCTTCGCCTATAGCTTCCTGATATCTCAATATAGCGGAAGAGATAAGGGCATCAATTTGCCCACCAGCATCGTTTACATAATATTCCCTAGTAACATCATATCCCACATATTTCAGAAGATTTGACAGAACATCCCCAAAAACTGCGCCTCGTGCATGGCCTATATGCAGTGGACCTGTAGGATTTGCAGATACAAACTCTACGTTAACTTTCTTTCCGTTCCCTAAATTTGTAATACCATACCGCGAACCAAGAATATTTATATTCCTTATAACCCCATGCCAAACGTGGGGATAACAGCGCAAGTTTATGAATCCCGGCTCAGCAACACTTGCACTTTCCACCCCATCTATACCCTCAAATTCTCTGCATAGGCTCTTTGCAAACTCCATTGGATTTTTCTTTCCAAACTTAGCAAGAATCAGCGCAGCGTTGGTGTATATGTCCCCGTGCTGCCGCTGTGTTGGGGGACCAACAATTATCTTACTCAATAATGTTTCGGGAATTTGTATAGCTCCCATTGACCTAATCACCCTTTCCACAACTGAGTTGTGGAAATAACTAAATATGTCTGCTTCACCAGTTAATGACATACTGCCTACTCATGACCAGTTTAGTTAAAACCCGAGTATAATACACGCAAGAGCGCATTTAAGAAAGGACTGCATAAGAATAAAGTTCATACTCACTTTCCGCCAAAGACAAGGCAGGAACATGTAGCAAGTCCTGACAGAACATAACATGTGGTAAATTTAGAAGTTGTGTCTTC
>JBGCXB010000040.1:0-5079 GCA_048496795.1 Aaplasma endosymbiont of Hyalomma asiaticum
TCTCTCTTCTAGATGTTTCAAACATTCGCAGACTGCCATGTTTCGGGGTGTGGTGCGGTACCATTAAAAAAGGGAAAGGGAGGTGCTGTTAAAGTAGATGTTTGGCATAAGAGCCCTGTGGAAGGCTCTAGCGATAACTACCTGTTGATGGTGTTATGCTGTTTGTTCCAGGTGGATACGGTGAACTTTGGTATGGATTTTTCTGTGTAATCTGCAGTACAGTTTTTGTACTCAGTGCTCAAAATGTATGTACTGTGGTACAAGATGTCTTCGAGAATTTTAGGACTAGAATTTTACCGTGTATGCTTGCTATACCTACCATGGGTGTTGTGTTTTTTAATGTTTACGCCACGGTGCAACACATGTGATAGGGCTATCCGTCGGGGATGGCGTCCACAACGTTTCTATATTTTTTCAACATAAGACATTTATCATGGTTTCATACAAACAGCGTGCTGTTTGTATGAATATTCATGTTATACGTGGAGCGATGCTATGAAGGGGTGGTTTTTTTAACACTGTGGTCTCTGTTTTTTGATCGAACTGGGTCTGATACTGGGGGAATATTAGACAAATGTCAAAGAGATAGATTGAACTTCTAAACGAAAATCGTAATCGTGTCGCAAAAGTGCGTGTCAATGATAACTTGTGCTAAAAGGAACTCCGTACGTGCAAACATCTTGTTACATAAAAACAACAGTAATGCTCAAAGAGTAATAGATCACAAGTAAGTGAGTTTTCTCTATAAGATAAGGTAGCAGTTTTCACTGTCACTCATTGTTACAGTGTGGGAGTATAAAGCCTTGAGGGTCAGCTATACAGCGATATGACCCTCATAAAACGGACAAGGTACAGTTTGTTTAGGATTCTGTAAATATGATATGCCATACAATGAACTGCGAGTGGTAGCTACGTATTGAGTTACATATGCCCTTTCTTTCGTTGTTGTTTTTTGTGGCTGTACTTCACGTCGCTCTGCTTGTAAATACCCTTTGATATTTGCAAAAAGTGAACAGACTATAGAAAAGTATGCAGGCTGTGGCGGCAGTCGAAGAAGCCTGCATACGTGCTCTAGAGTATATCTGTGTGCTATTCACTATCTTGCGCTAAAGTGTGCTCCAACGAAATTCGGTGTTCTGCCTTGTGGTGCAACGGGGAAATTGTGGGTGTGTGTTCCGCCGTGTTCTGCGCTGTCAGTATGGGTTAGCGTCGTAGATGGGATGACATTTGTGAGCATAGTAGTGGTGAACGCTTTTGAGCGCACGTGATGATACGGATCCGTGCCGTTTTGAAGAGCGCTTTCTGCTTCATCGAACATCACTGTAGTTCTCAGGTAAGGTGGGTTTAATACTTTACATAGGTGTAAGTGTAAAGAGTTTCTCAAATACAAGACTTCCGAAGAAGTTCTCTCTTTTGCAGCGTGATCGTTCAACTCTTCGTACGAAGCGCTAGGGTGTATGGCTGAAACAGCGCTTTTGCACTGTGAGCAACCACGCATGATGTCGACGTGAACGCATGCAGAACTTATAATGGTGTGCTTTATGTTACTTGCAGCAGGTAATAGTGCTGTGTTTTGTATCTGTGAATCGCAAGTATTTCTTGCAACTATTCCTGCCGCATTGACGGTGATAGCTGAGCAAAGCCGCAGTCTTTCCATGGTATCTTTCGGTGCATACGGTGACAAGAGTTCTGATGTGAACTTTATCAGCATGTTGCATGCTTGTATTATCCCAGCATTGTCGCGCTTAACGATATTTTCTAGATGGTAAAGAGATGCAGATATAGAATGAGATGACACGGCAGCAGTGTTGAAAAAAGTATTATCGTTTTCTGTGGTATTTAATACGGGGCTAAGGGGTAGTGTAAATACTACATTTGTAACATGGGATAGTGACAAAATTGCGTCTGCTACCCTAGTCATTATATGGTTGTTGGCATTGGGAACACTTCCTACAAGGAGTAAGGTATGATATGCCATGTGAATCCTAAACAAAGCGCCAACTACTAAGGGCGACAAGACTCCTCTAATACCTGTTAGACTTGTTGCTTCGTGCGAGCTGCTACATGTGGTATTTGCGATGTCCTTGAGTGTAGACAAAACACGTTCAACCACACAACGGACAGATTCTACCATGTCGCTCCACTTTTCGACACCGATATGCTGCACGCTTTTTGTTGTAGCACTACATTTAATGTCATTTAGTTCAACAAATACGCCATCTAAAACTTTGATCAGGTGTGAGAAAATGTCTCTTCTGTTAAGAGTTTTTATGTTTATCTTTGAGTAGTAAGATGCGTTACATTGTAATGAAAAAAGGGGAGAGTCTGTATTTTCATAATGTGGGCAGCTACTGAAACTATAGGTTGGTGATGCTGAAAACATGTTGACTCCTGCAAAATAATCAATACCATCGACAAAAAGCGCGATTGTAGCGAAAAAAGCAAATTTCCGCATCCGGCTTCTTTGGTGGGGAGATAACTCTCCTCTAGGCAGAACGTGCTATACGATGCTACACATGCTGCATGAAATCAACACTATTGTGACGTGCGTACGATTCATCAATATGGATGCGCAATATATAATTCCAGCTAATTTATTTGCCGAAAAGCCAATTGTAGATGCAGCAATGGGAGGCTGTTTTAAAGGCAAGTATAAGTTTTATCGTTCGTGTTTGCCTGACGATTGTGGTACCACAATAATGACTACTGTGATTACCAACGATATTAGGAGGAGGTGTTGCCACTGCTAGAATTGGCGGCATTGTTAACTGCATGGGGCTTTATTGCATAGTCCGTAACATATGGTTACGAAGTAGTCACGAGGAATAGGTCAGCACCATTTCATCTCATATTCTTGTGCCATATGTGCCTTAAGTAAGTAGTGTATCTAAGCTGCACAAATCACAAGACAGCTCGGAGAAGTTGTTTTATCTTTGGAAGAGGTTTTTTATGGGTGAAATGCAAAAGTATAGTTTGATAATGTCCTTTCCCTTTCACAAAGTGAACAGCCTTCCATTATACCTACAATGACTACCACACTGTGCATAGTACCGCTGGGTCCACTTTGCGGCATATGACTTTGTTCACGATCTAACGCTCTTGCACTATCAATGATGCTAGTGTAGAGATTAACAAGTTCTTTTTCTGGTATATTACAAAGATCTCGTGATGCAAATTCAAGAACAAGTGTTGCAAGTGAATGGTGCGCGGAGTCCGCCTCAACACAATCTTTTTTTACAGCATCGTCAAGGTGGTGAATGAATTTAGATACAGTGTTTGAAGACTGAGTAGCCATGTTTAGTATGATGGGATCATCACTTATGTGCGCCATGTATCGGCATAAAAACCTGTGTACAGCATCGGTAACGTGAGACACTAGCATACGATCGCTGCCTAAGCTGTTAGCTGGATTACCGACCGTGCAGGGAATATCTATATCTGCAAGAAGGAGATGATGTAAAAGATGCACGCAGAAAATAGCATTGTCATACATGGGTAACAGCACTTCTTTTAGCACATCGAGAACTTCCTTATTAAATAAGGCGGCACTATCCGATGTTTTTCTTTCTTGCGTTGAGCTACATTCGACATATCTGTAAGAAGCATCTTGCAATCTCGTAATCGATTGCCATGTCTGTAACAATCTAATATCGAGAATTGAGCTATTTGTACTTGTGACAGAATCTGTTTGTCTTGCGATGGACCTCCATGTCTGTAAGAATCTAATATCGAAAGTTGGGTCCTTTAAATATGCCACAGCATCTACTACGTTTTTTAGACTTTTATTAACATTGTTTAGAGCAGTTAAGACATACTCCCAGATGTAATGTCTAGGAAAAGAAATGGAGTTATGTGTTGTATGGCGTAAGTCGCGGAATCGCCTTGGAGCGAAACGGTACCTTCCTTCACTGGTGTATCGACGATGGCTGTAATGTTCAGTTAAATGTGATGTTGGTAACATGTTTGTACTCCTGCAGACATGGGTTAAAAGCTCACAATAGGAGCACGAATTATAAGAGCAAAAAACTTCGTGCATTCCAGCTGCAACACATGGTGACTAATAAGTGACCTCAAATCAACACCATTATCCCGTGTGTATACACGAAGTAAGATCGACATGAAATTTGGGTCATTGTTTCCGACATTTACTGCTGGTGAAAAATGTGTTTTGGTAACGTTCTTGACAGTATCTGTTGTTGTATTAGGGGTGGAATTCGCCGGACTGAACGCGTCATGTAATAGGAATTAGCTCCCACGATGCATCTGCTGTTTATATGAATATCGTTTGAGGGTTGGTATGTAATAACTTTTAAAAAACAGATTATGAACTGCATGGCATAATTCGTAAGTTTGATGGATAACCTTGGCAGCAAACCACTCCGTAACGTTCTTTCAGCAGTGTTTCTTTCTGTTTTATGGGGAATGGCTGATCTACAAACCTGTATGTTAGCTCTGTTCCACATATAGCGGATTTGGGACTGGCATTATGGGGCATTTGAGTGAAATCCTTAATGCAGTAAGGGAATTCTTCTCATGAAATATTTCAAAGACCATGCTATGTAAATTTCAAGATGAGTTATGTTAGCGGACATGTTGCCTTAGCAGATGAGCTTTTTGCTACTTCTGAATGTTATGCAAACATTCAGATATAAGGTATCATGGCGACGGGGTAATCCATGAATCAGTTTCTGTGCTTGCAGTTTTGTGCATCTACAAAAAACCTGTGTACGCCTCCACGATTTCCTGGAAGACTGTTCCTGTTACGCAACACAGTAATTCCCGTGTGTTTTTAGCGTTACGTGAGCCAGCAAGCACGTATTAAACACACTAGCATTGTATGTTGGCAGAGGACTATTTAATAGAGACAGGAATTTTTTAATTATTTTTCTCTATTTTTGGCTTTTTCTAGTATCAGATGTAGCGTTAGACGGATAGATGTTCTCTGTAACCGCACAAATACGCCATTGGTTTTTGTCTGCATCAGATATCCCAATTATTATGAATGGGGTATATATATTACCTCAACATCCCAATAACAAGCACGAAGAGACCCTTTTTAAAGGCTAGCATGGCTAGATA
>JBGCXB010000041.1:0-5000 GCA_048496795.1 Aaplasma endosymbiont of Hyalomma asiaticum
CTAGTATCTAGATGGCTTACCTCTCTCTAGTATACCAGAGTTCTAAACAAAAAAAGCCACCTGAAACATGTCCTTCCGCAACACATTCTAGAGCCAGGACCACACAAACCGTGCTTATCGATGATATTCACCAATTACGACCGCGCCAACACAAGCATCTCTCAACAAAGAACACAGCACGAAGCCCGATGAAACAAGAAAAGCGACGCAACTGCGCCAGCGACTATAAAGCTTCAATGATTTCCCACTTCCCAACATGCACGACTGCTTTTGTGTTAGTAACCCTGACGTGCCTTGAACCTTGGTTTCTTTTTGTTTATCACATACACACGTCCTTTTCTTCTAACCACTTTGCAGTCCCTGTCTCTGCTTTTTGCGGACTTCAAAGACCCCATGACTTTCATGATTCTTCTCCTACACTCTAGCGAAGTACGGAGTATCAACGTATTTACCACTTGTAGTCAAGGGAAAAAACTTGCTGTGTATTTTGATATTTATTTATCAAAAGGATGAATGCCATTTCTAAAATTTGACCCCAATAATTCCCATATTTCAGTGCATTAGTAAGTTATAACAGAAAATTTGCGTAAAGATTTATACACTTTCATAAGCAGAAGGTTTTTCTTTTTCATTGAAAATATTAAAAAATTCATTTCTAATTCTCTTATTATACGCTTGGCACTGTTGTAAAAATACTGTGCCGGCCAGGTTCATATATCATGGTATAGGTAGTGCTAGATTTTTTTGCTGATTTTCCAGGAGTAGCGCAGTATCTTAAGATACTAACACCTTCCGAGTATCACATTGGATATACAAAAAATGTAATTTATAATGACCCATTTGATGTAGGATACACCTGGGATGTGAAAAACTGGGGTTTGCACGCTTCAGTAATTTGGTCAATTTTTTCTGGAAAATATCAGCATGGGTTCGAATTCAGTAGTTCTAGGGTATCACCATCTCTTAGCGTATGCATGCAAAGCGGGATGCAAATCATCGGTGCGATGCGAAAGATAACGGGGATAGAAGATCTTACTGCTGTATCTGTCGAAAACATGCTAACAATAAGAGAGGTGATAGCGTCGTACTATTTTTATAAACATTACTCAATCAATGAAAGTATTAACTTCTATATTGGTTCGGGTATTGGGTTATCCAAGATATTGCAGTATCAGGGCTTTAGGAAGGACTATGAGGATTTGTATGGCATGGTTAGGAGCGTAAAAGTGGGAATATCACACACACTTAAGCCGGGACTGGTAGCATATGTAGGATATGGTTATAGAAATAACTCTTGGAAGTATATGACCGACGTTATATACGACGAAGATGGAAACGGCGTGGTGCGTTACATGCAGGACTTTGAGTTTGTATCTCACGGTTTGGAGATGGGAGTGAAGTTCATCGTCTAAAGTAGTGGTTTTACGTTATGGGGTAGGTTTTAAAAGAAAATTTTAGCTATACTACCGACATTCGAGTGGTTCAACGCCACGACCTCTGTCGCTGTACTGTAGTGGTTACATATGCCCGATATATTTGTCTCAAACTGCAACAAGGGAGGTGTAAATTTTGTAGATGCAAAATAGCGAAATTAAACGTGCCTGACCATCGCCTTGCTGATACTATTCTTGTGTGGGATGTCCTTTTCCCGCAGGGGTTTTGGTTTTTGTCGTAAGTGTTTTTATGTTCAGAATAATAACTTGGAATGTAAATTCTGTAAGGAAGAGAATAGAGCATTTATGCAATGTATTATCGTCAAATGACATTGACGTCGCTTTATTGCAGGAAATAAAGTGTACTGACGAACAATTTCCCTTTGAACAGCTGAAATCCATAGGGTATTCATGCTTGGTAAACGGTCAAAAGTCTAGAAATGGTGTTGCAATTATTAGCAGGATTCCTGTGACTGGCGTAACGGCTAGATCTGTGTTTGGTGGGGAGAGTGACGTAAAGTGTGCAGGAAGCTATGCCAAGGATGAGTCAAGATACCTTGAATGTTCGATGAACTTTTATGGTAAAACGCTAAGGATCATCAGCGTGTATGTGCCTAATGGACAGGAAGTTGATACTGATACATTTGAGTATAAACTACACTTTCTTGATTGTTTGAGAGTGAGGCTATTAAGTATTCTTGAAACGGATAGCTTGCTTATTATGGGAGGAGACTACAACGTAGCACCTGAGAGTATAGATGTGTATGATGACAAGCTGCTTGATGGAAGGCTGTGTTTTCATGTTAGAGAACGCGCTAAACTTAGGGAAATATTTAACTGTGGATTTATAGATATTTTTCGCACTGTTGCGGGAGAAGAAAAACAGGAATTTAGCTGGTGGAATTACAGGGAGGGTGCGTGGCAAAACAACAGAGGAATGAGAATAGATGGGTTCATTTCTTCTCCCCACGTTGCGGATATGGTACAGGAGTGTTCGATAATGTCAAAGGTGCGTGGTTGGGATTCCCCTTCAGACCACGCGCCTGTGATGTGTTGTCTCAAGGCATTCGTATAAATTTGGTATGTTGTGTTGTTTCCCCCGATTTTTGCACGAGATAAGTTGGGAAAGAAAACAGCGGCGACAACGTGTGGACATGCTGAAGTGCAAAACTGTTTGTCAGTGTTCTGTATTTAAAAGACGTGCGAGCGGAGCATATACGAGCTAACAGGTTATGATAGGGGTCATTACATTCAAGCACGCGCTTGGTGGCAATGGAAAAAAAGGAAATGGGGATATGTTAGATATCCCATGCGCAGCTATGCCAGAGTTATAAGGCCACCTAAAATATTGTGTTTTGCGGGTTGTAGTACTCCTCATGATTATGATGGGGAAATTATATGCCCTGCTAATAATACAAAGTGTGGGACGTGCTTCCGTTGGAGATTGAATTATGTATAAAGATTATATTATAGGAGTTTATCAGTAATTTGTGCAGAGAACTTTAAACCATACTATAAATGGAAGAACACCTTGTGGCAGCTGCGTAGCCGTTTTAAAAATTGTGGAGACCTTGGGCTATGCAATGTGTACAAAGCGTTGTTCTACAGAAGTGGCAAACACGTATGCAGTTTTTACGCTAAAGCGGATACGATGTTTAAGCCAATTTAGTTATAGGTCAAAACACCGGAACATATTTTAAAGAGGAGTTTTGACTACATTTGTTGTTTGCTAAAGCCGAAGCTGCAGTGTTATGAAATGCACGGTGGTGATATTTCATCACCAGCACACACTCCGCTATGCATATCTTGCAGTGCAGATGGTATTTCAGCGCCACCGCTACCTGCGGTAAGGCTATTTTGTTGTCGCATTAGCTGCTCCGAACGAGTTAGAAGTACAGCTCCTGTAAATGCTATAACCCATCCTATACTTACGGACAGCTGGATAGCAACGCGTAACTTATCACTCATGTTTATCGAGGGGTTTAGATTAGCAACACAAAGACATATGTTTGTAGAACTTAAAAGTATTGATAATAAGCGCAACGACATGCGCATTCTCACGTAGCTTTTCTTCTCCGCTTCCGCATCGGATTTGCTTGCTTTGTATATGCATACCGACGACGACGTTATGGAGAGAAACGACCCCACACACCCAAGTATTGAAAAAAAGCTAGGCATTCTTTCGCCAGTAACTACGTATTGCACGGACATGCACGCCAGAACAATACAAGTAAGAGCTTCCATAAAGTATAGTGCTGGCTCTATTTTTCCCATCAAAGCTTCCCGTGTTGATATTTCCTTTTCTGGGAGCCGGTTATATTTGCTTTTTTCCTCTAGCGCAATTATAGTGCGCGCCATACCCGCAAGATAAGCGCATATCAGCATTCCTGTAGCAATGAGGATAAGGCTTTTCTTTACTAGCCTTATCCTATCTTCAGGTAGGGAAGCAAGTTCTAACGAATGCACAGCACACCATAACAGGGACGAGCTCAAAAACGACAGGCTACCTGCATACATAAGAGCCTCTCTGTAGGATGCATGGCCAGAGATATAGACGGCCCCCTCTTCATTTTTTGCTTTGGTCAAAACCACACCAGCAGTTTCTCCTTGAGTGTTACGTCTGATGCTCCACATAGTCATCACAGTACTCGCTAATAAATTTACGATATAACACAGATAAGTCTTACGAAATTAAAAACTTCATGCGGAAGATCTGTTTAACACGAAACAAAACTGCTCACAACCCAATACAGCGACTTTGACCAACTGTAGACACAAAGCGGATCACAAACTTCCTGAGCAGTTTACCCATGGGCGAACACCCAGCGTACAATACAACATTGTACTTGCAATATTGTATATAATGCATTAACTGGGCGTGCTTTTTGGTAGAGTCGGCCACACGTATTGTATAGTATTTTGCTAGCAGGAGCTATTCTCGATATTGCAACGTGAGTAAATATGTGGTATTCCCGTGATCTCAAGGCTAAGTAGCTCAGTTGGTCTAGAGCAGGAGCATCATAATCTCCAGGTCGTGGGTTCGAGCCCCTCCTTAGCCACGTTTTAGGTTGTCGTTAGGGTTCTTCATACCCTTGCTCTCTGTTGTGTCGTGCGCAAATTATAAGGTTCCTTGTGATTTTTGCTGTTTTACTGGGTAGGTGTGCGAGCTCTTGCTATTCTAATGATGTAGCGTTTTCGAGGAATATGAAGGTGTTTTCCTCTGCCTAGGAGGCATCAAAAATGGGAATGTTTACACGATGTTTTGTAATGTTTCGGTGTCTTGTACAGTTACCTTTTGAAACGTCTGCGGAATTGTTTGCAGTGCAGTGTTTGAGCGCAGTGGTTGATCAGATTTTCTACGTTATGGGTCCCGTTCTTTTTAGGAAAACGAGAGATAGGATGACTCTTTCAAAGAGTGGAGGAGCTTAACATTATTAAAGGATTATAGGCGCAGTGAATGTGATACGCGAATGGTCTGTGGTATCCGAATAAAAAAAGCTGATAGGGCCGTTATAGAATGAGTGTCGTTGGTACACTTAATTTTAAGGTGGAAGGAGTTAATGAATA
>JBGCXB010000042.1:0-4028 GCA_048496795.1 Aaplasma endosymbiont of Hyalomma asiaticum
TAGCACTCCTATCATCACTTCCCTTCTTCGTAGTAGTAGCTTGTTTGTTGTTTTTTTATCTGCTGCCTCATCAGCAAAGTGTTTACGCGAATAACGGTAAATACTCCAAACAGTAGAAAAAGGCCAACAAACATCGTGATAAGTGGAATAAGCATAGATACGTCTATGGCTATGCCGCTCTTTCTCATGATACTAGAAGTTTGATGAAGGGTTGACCATATATCAACCGAGAACTTGACTATGGGAACGTTTATTGCACTAAACACAGCAAATAGGGATGACGCTCGTGCTGCTCTGTATTGGTCGCCATACACGTTCCAAAGTGATGCATACCCTAGATATAAAAAGAACAACAATAGCACGGATGTAAGCCGTGCATCCCACACCCACCATGTACCCCAAGTGTGCCTTCCCCATACGCTACCAGCAACGAGGCATACGGCCGTATAGCATGCACCAACAGGAGCCATTGACCGCGATAACATTTGCGGAAATATTGAGTCTTTCTTTACTAAGGCAAAAAGGCTAAGACCTGCAATAGCCGAGTACGCCACCAAAGATATCCACGCTGCTGGCACGTGCAAATACATAATTCGCACCACCTCCCCCTGCCGGTAATCCGCAGGAGATGAATGCAGCGCAAGATACAGACCCGTAACTAGAAAAAGGGCACATAGACACACCACATACCTGAGCGACGAGCGCAACAAACAGACAAAACCGTGCATTAATTAACGAGCCCCAATGCATCGCTAAAAGGTAACATAGTTACATATAAAGAACAATACCAAGTTAGTGCTGAAACTTCTAAGAGGATTTTCTTGCAATATGAACACATACACAACAGTTTTGAGTAATGCACGTGAGGATAATGGCGTAAAACTCTGTAAGAAAGGAAATATTAATTGTTCTGAACTTATAACACATGTGAAAACCGCCGTTAGGCATGAATGTACGGTATTAGTAAGCCTAAGTGAGCCTTGTTTTCATACTTTCATGCGTGCTTTGTCACGTATCTTCTAGGTGCGATCAGTGAAATCTGGTGTTAAAACAAATTGGGTATCATCCGCGCTACACTGAGTTGGGCTGATGTTGTTTTACGAAAGACTGCCAGGGAAGCTTTTTTCTATACATTCGCGTAGCACTACTTGTCGCGATGTTCTCATTTCTTCAGCACTGAGAATGTGACATATTTTTTTAGCAGTTTCCTCAGCGTCTTCATTCACGATGACGTAGTCATACTCGTAGCAGTGCCCGATTTCAAACGCAGCCTCACGCAACCTGGTACCAACAAACAAGCTATCTTCTCCGCTCCGCCCCTGTAAACGTCTGCTTAGCTCTTCCATAGATGGTGGGATGAGAAACACGCTCACAACGTGTTCTTTCATGACCTCCATAAGCCTAAAAGCCCCCTGCCAGTCAATCACAAGTAAAGTATGCAACCCTTTTTCTGAATTTTCCTCAACGCATTTTCTGGGTACACCGTAAAAATTGCCGAATACCTCAGCGTGTTCTAGCATTTCGCCTTTATCACAAAGTTCCTTGAACCGTTCCTCGTCTACGAAGAAGTAGTCCTTGCCATGTACTTCACCTTTTCTGGGTAACCTTGTGGTTATTGATACGGATCGGACAATGTTGTTGCTGCGATCACGCACTAAAATGTTTGCAACTGTGGTCTTGCCACACCCAGAAGGAGAGGACATCACCAGCACAATACCGCTATTTTTTAACTTAAGGTCAGTCAAATCACACTCCGTCCACATGCAAGATTTTGTTGCAGGAGGTACCGTTATATCTTAACGAACCTACTGGTTCAACAATAAACACAGAGTTTTTAAATGTATTCACACGAACAAAAAAGCCTCCACAGCCCCTAAAGCTTCTTCTTGTTCCTAGTTTTAGTACAAAATTACAACAGGGTTCACCTTTTTTCTGTTCGCGGCACCGTCATTGCTTCTCACTAGAAACCAGGCGGTTTGAACACATCCACATAATCCATCATGCTAAATGTTTCCTAAGTCGATATCGTAAGATTTAATATTGCTGCGTGCATTTTAGCGATACAGTGCCTCTAGGATAACAATGGATTTAGGTGACCATTGCCGTGGGCAAGCCTTTGCAGCGCGTATGTTATGCTGGTTTTTTATCTACTGCACTCAAGAACATATTTTTTTGAATTTTGCTATCTCTCTATGTGCGATAAACCAAGCGCTCTGTTACACATTTTGCACCCCTTACATGTAGTAGTGTTGACAGGTGTAGCAAGATGTTTTGTAGCAACACTTTTTTGTTGAGAAGTGGTGAAAGCATAAAAAATATAGTAAGTTCTAAATAGTTCTTAGGAAGTTGTGGAGCACTAATACTGTGGGGTTCATAATAGATGGTAAACTTATCGCACAGGAGTTACTAGGAAACTTACAGGATGTCATTGAGGACTTACGGAATGATCACGGACTGGTTCCCACCCTAGTGGTTGTTATAGTAGGTGATGACCCAGCAAGCAAATTGTACGTAAGTAACAAACAGAAAAAAGCTAATGAACTTGGTCTTCGTTCTCGTACCATTACGTTGCCTTACGAAACAACACAAGACGAGTTATTGGGGGTGATTGCCGAATTAAATAACGATAATGATGTCCATGGGATACTCGTGCAGCTTCCTGTTCCAAGACACATAGATAAAGTCGTGATAATAAACTCCATTAATCCCGAAAAGGATGTGGATGGATTTCATAATTTCAATGCGGGACGTTTGTTGACGGGACAGACAGATTGTCTGGTCCCATGTACGCCGCAAGGATGCATATACCTTATAAAAAAAGTAAAACCTGTTCTTCGTGGGAGCAATGCAGTTGTAATTGGAAGGTCTAACATAGTGGGCAAGCCCGCTGCACTGCTTCTGTTACAGGAAGACTGCACCGTTGCTATATTGCACTCTGCAACCGCGGACATAGGGAAACATTGTAAAGAAGCAGACATAGTTATTTCTGCTGTAGGCAAGCCAAAATTTGTTCAGGCTGAGTGGATAAAACAGGGAGCAATAGTTATAGACGTGGGAATAAATTTAATCACTCAAGATGGTAAGAGTAAATTTGTTGGTGATGTAGACTTCGAAAATGTTCGTAATGTCGCCTCGGCAATAACACCAGTACCAGGCGGAGTAGGTCCCATGACTATAGCATTTTTGATCGTGAACACAGTTTTCAGCGCGTGTCGGCAGAGGTCTGTAACGCAATTCAATGATATAAAAAGATCATTGTTGCAGTGAACTCTTTTATCGTTTAGAGTTGAGGCAAGGGCGGTTAGCTCAGTTGGTAGAGCGCCTCGTTTACACCGAGGAAGTCAGCAGTTCGAGTCTGTTACTGCCCACTCCCGTACATCTAGGGTCTAGGTTTCTCTTCGGGTTGTTGTTCCAGAGTCAGCACGGCGTACGGTTGCGCGTTTGCTTTTTCTCATAAAAGTTGTTTTCTCTAAGAAGGGTTCAGTTTTTAACACTTCATTAATAGTATTAGTATTTAATTTATTAATACATATTTCAATCTTAATGTTATGGCGCGGAACTCATACGATTTCATAAAAGGGAATCAAAAAAGTACGAAGTCTCGTCTGGAAGGTATTGTTGGAGGTTATAGTCCTTCGGTTCAACCAGAAGAGGAACATGCTGTTCATGCGGGTTTTACTGAAGCAAAAGAAAAATCCCTTGAGGACCGGATGTCGAAAACAGCAAGTAACGTAAAGAACAAGTTGTCTGATGCTGCTAGCAAGGCAAAGGAAGGTATAAAGGAAGCTGGTAGTAAGACTAAAGAGGGTTTCATAGATGCTAGGAAGGGTCTGAGCAAGTCTTTGGATAATGTTGCTACTAGTGCTCGGGAAAGACTTTTTGGTTCGAGTGAGCGGCTTAGCGAGGATACTTACCCTCTTCTTGCTGATGAGGAACAGGATAACGAGTGGGATGTCTACCACGATGCGAATAAGGAAGAAAAATCCTTTAAGGACCGGATGTCGAAAACAGCAAGTAATGTAAAGAAC
>JBGCXB010000043.1:0-3832 GCA_048496795.1 Aaplasma endosymbiont of Hyalomma asiaticum
ATCCATGTTGCAGCGGCTCGTGCTACTGCTAGTATCTTTGGTCGCGTCCTTGCTAACACTCCTTCTTATGTTTTGAATGCTGCTGCTTCTACAGGGAAAGCTCCCATACACTATATTATGGATGAGAATGTAGGTGGGAACAGTGAAAGGTTGCAAAAGGTTAAGCTCCTTGTGCATTGTGGTAAGGATCTTCCGTCTATAAATGACATATCGTCTACCACGGGTTATACCCCGCTTGCTCAAGCATACAAGCGAGATTATAAGGGCGTTTGTGAAGTGCTAATGACGAGTAAGGACATTAATATCGATGCTCGTTCTGCAGATGGATTTAGTGTTATCCACTATGCAGCAAAGAAGTGCGATAATAAATTTATCAAAGCAGCTTTGCTCAGGAGGGCTGGTGATAGTAAAATGCATGGCCAAAAGTTCCCAATGCCGGAAGGGCAGGGTGTAACGCCTGCAATGTATGCAGTAAGAGAAGTAAAAGACGTTGGTAAGCTCAAGAAGGTTCTGGATCAGTTGATGCCACATGAGCCAAGCCCTGACCTTGTGGCTATAGAAGCGGTAAGGAACGGTCAGCGTGGTATCATCCAACATATTACTAAGGAGATTGTCAATCCAAGGGATACTCTTGTGGGTATTAACGGCGAAAGGACAGGTCTGGTTGCGGAGTCTCTAAAGGCTGGGCGATTCGATATAGCAAATATGCTTGCGAAAGCTGGCGCGCCACTCGAAGGGCAAGTTCGGGAGCCGGCCGTTGCCCTTGCAATAAGAGGGGGGTGTTTTGAAGGACGCGATGCCGTGAAAAGAGTAAGAAAGCTGATAAAAAGAGGAGCAAGCATAAATGTGCCTAGTGGTGAACGCATTGCTAGCCCGTTAATTGCTTCTGTAAATACCGGTAGGGGATCCCCAAACATTGGAGTAGTGCGTGAACTTTTGCGTCAGGGTGCTGTTCTCAACGCACAAGACGAACAAGGCAATACTTCTCTCCATCATGCTGTTTTGAGCGGTAACAGAGACGTTGTACGAACTCTTGTTAACCATGGAGCGTCTGCTGAGCATGCCAATGATAATGGTTACAATCCGCTTCACGTTGCTGCCGGGATAGGGGATGTAAAGATATTTAAAATGCTCGCAAATAAGTATCCAGAAGCCGTGGGACAAGTGAACCCCCATGATGGATCAACAGTGTTTCACTCCGCTTTAAGTAACAATGTTTCGCAGAAAGATATTGCGAAAATGCTGAAGAGTGCTAAGCGTAGCATGAGTCCTGAGGCATTCAGTGATTTGCTTTCAGCGCAGCACTATGACACAGGGGATACTGTGCTACATATTGCAGCACGAAATGGTTATGGCGAAGTATGTAAGATATTGATCAAAGCTGGCGCTGAGGTAGGGGTACTGAATGCGCAGGGTCGGGGTCCACTGGAGGATGCTCATGCGAGTCTGAGCTCTATAAGAATGTCAACTTTCAGTAGGCGTACGATTGCAGGCACTATGTTAAAGATGTTGGAAGAAGTTGATCTAAATTCACTTAAACCTTTTATCCCGTTGAAACGGAAATCTGACGCAGATTATCATATCCGCGATGGGGGGTCTTTTTTAAATTTTGCAGGGGCTGGGGGCGATCGTCTTAACACTCGTGAGGGCCGTGCTGTTTTTGGTGATTTGGGAGATCAGGGTGCATCTGTTGACGCTGAAGGTTTAGATGTACTGGATGACGACGGGGATAAATACTTTTCCGACCTTGGTGATATAAACGAGCCTATATACGAGAATTTAGGACTTGGAAAAAGTGCAGGTCTGGAAAATGATGGAGGGTACTACAGCCTCGAAGATATAGAAGAGGGTCTTGATGAGGTCCATAAGGCTACAGAAGGTGTAGTAGAGCCCACATATGCTAACGTACAAGACATACTAGGTGAGTATGATACTGTAGAGCCTATATATGCGAAGGTAGACCATTCTAAAAAACTGAGGGGTCAGGAGAGAGAACGTGTTTTTGGATCTTCTCAAAACGTTGTTGCCGAACAAACACCTGAGGATGACGCGCCCGAATTGCCTCCTAGAGGGTATATGGAAGGGGGAGGCGTCGAGGATCCTATTTATCAAGATGTAGACGACATATTTCGGGAAGAACTTACTGATGCAGATCACAACAAAGATCTGGCGGCTAAAGCGCATGGTTCCGTACTCGAAAGTGCAAAAGAAGAATCTGGTGTTGATATAGAACATGGGAGTAACGACATCGTGTCGGATGATAGGGGTACTTCCATAGAATCAAGTGCCGGTGGTTACCGTTCGAGGGTGAGTTTCCTTTCTTCTCTAAAAGTTGCCCTTCTCGGGAAGAAAGATGAGTTGAAGGCGGTTGATTCCCAAGTAGAGAAAAAACAACCATGTTCTGACCCACCATCTTCCCTGGTGCATGGGCTAGCAGGGGTTATAGAAAAAGCCTCTTCAAAGATGGGTAATAGCCACGCTAGGCACTCTTTTCTTGATGATGATGATGGATTAAGTGCCAGCGATGAGGAATGGGAGGCTGAAGAGCAGGAGCATTCAGAAAAGAGTGCTAAAAGCTATGGTTCCGGATATTCTTCTCCCGTTAGGGCAAGTTCAGAATCGGCTGGCAAGGCTGAAGGTATCAACACCCAGGGGTGGACTCATGAGGACATGATGAGTCTTCGGATTCTAGCGGATTCAGTTCTGCATTCTTCTGATGATGAAAGGGGAGTACTTTCTTCGGGGAAGGGAAGCGAAACTCAAGTGGGGGCCAAAGGAGGTAGTGATATTTCTGATGATCCGGAGAGACTGTCTAATGACGAGCAGCTTCCTGGTGGCCATGCTGGTGCAGTAGTAAATAGTAGACGTAATGGGCACTCAGGCGGTGTAAGCAGATAGCTTTTGGCGGTGTATGCGGGTTTCTTTTCCTGTGCTTTTATTGCGTCAACAAGGGGGGGGAGGTTTCCCCTGCCTTTTTCCTGTGCAAAAAGGGATAGGCGGGGAAGTTCTCCCTATTTTTGTATAGATTTAGCCATCGAGAATAGTAGTCCATATTCCGATAGATAACGGTGGCCGATACACAGGGTGAAAATAATGTAACAATTGCACTAAGGAGGAGCTGTGTCCTCTGGTATGGGTTTCTCGTGTTATGTGCATCTTCGTCCTGCAATGGGAAGGTGTTAAGTCTGTGTAAAAATATGCTTGAGCAAGCATAGCTTGTTTCTGTTTAGGTTGTGATGTAGTCTCTGCATCGTGGTAAAACCGTCCTTGTTGTGAAACAACATTTGCATTCGCTTTCTCTGTTTTGTCTATGTTTGCCATGCAAGGCTGCTTTTTTACCTTTTAAAAGGGGGAGTGTTGTTTAGTGGATCACGTGGTTTCTCAGTGTCTTGGTTATCCAACCAGAACGTATGTTTTTCTCTTGTGTGAACAAGCATTATGATACTGCTTTCTTTTGTACGAGACGACGCCGACAGCTGACACTTTGCAACGCTATGGGAGAGAAAAACAGCTAAGAAAATGCCAAATCCATTCGTACAAAAGAAAGTAGTATCATAGTATATCTTGCCAGGATCCAGATGTGATTGTTCTGTAGCACCTAGTCTTTAGTAGAAAAGCAGCCCAAGTTTTTTCTGCAGTGGATTTTCATGAGAGTTCGATTATTCTTTGATAGCATTCTTCTTTTCAGTGAAAATAACTCCGTCGCAGTTCTTATGCCAGCTGTGCGATGCAAAATCTCTTCTTTTATTGCGCTCTGTGTTGTAAGCGCTATCCCTCGTCGTCAATAAAAAGGAGTCCGGATATTCAGAAATGAGCTCAACGACGTGACCCA
>JBGCXB010000044.1:0-3449 GCA_048496795.1 Aaplasma endosymbiont of Hyalomma asiaticum
GATCAGCAGCCGAGTACCATAGCCACTAGACCACCGTGGCAGGGCATGGGTTGTATTAATCAAAACATATCAGACATCAGTTTGTGCACAACAGTGGTTATTCGGCACAGTTATTGAAAAGTACAAAGCAGAAAAACGACGCAACTACATGTCATAATGAAAACTAGAGTGAATACCATAAGTATACCAAGAAAGATAGCGATAGACTAACAACAGTTTATTAGATCTGTGCACTTGTTTTCACACACAGGCATCATGGATCGCTGGAAAACAAAAAAGCCGTCTCATTTCGCTGATAATTTTTGTAGGAATATCTGTTCCAAGTCTAAGCCTATACTAGGTAGATATAGCTTACCTTTCTCTGACCTTAATGAAAGGGAAGGTGTCATGGGCTCATTCTTTATTTCCTAAGCTTCATTGTCTGTTTGCTCATTAAGTTCTTTCTCTGACCTTGGCCCACAAATGTAGCTATCTGCATTTGCCAGAGGCACATGGTCTTTCTTTTTGTTTTGTATTTTTCAAAAGAGATTTAACACAAGGCTAGGCTTGTGATATGTTCAAATCCTTCTTCCACTGCATTCATCTTATCATTCTTAACCTGGAAATTGGAATAGCCAAGAAACTAAGAATGAAAAAAAAAGGAATGCATATAGAAATGCTTAGGCGGTCAATGGTTCTCGAGCAAAACAGAAAATGCACACCTCGGACGATGAGGACAGTTTGTATTCACTGAATGGATACAAAATGAGAATATTTATGCATAAATGCTCCAAAACCAATGAAAGTGCCATAGCTGAGCATGCCAGATAATGTCATCCTGCAAGAAACACTTTATCCACTGTAACAGTCAGCAAGACTAGCATAAGCAATGTATGTGAGATCTTGCTCAACTATAGCATTTATCATTTGGGAGAAGCAGGATTAGTGCCTAGAATGCAGTCAGCAAGAGTTACGGAAATGGTTACAGAAATGCAAGAACAAGCAGGGCAACAATAATTATTTTGAATAGCCAATAGTTCTAAAAAGTGGAGTAGATGTCCGCAGCAGCTGTATGTGTTGCTTTTCGATGTTAAAAATGGCACAGGTAATGGGAGTATCAATGTTGCTACCTACTGAAGGGACAGGCAGATACGAAATAAAAAATTAAGAAATTAATGATACAAAATTAAATGAGAAAGAATAACCTACTCTATTTACAGCAAATGTTGCTGCAAAATAGTAAATTCTTCCTTTCAGTGAACCCCACCAAGAGCAGTGTTCAACGACATATAATTCTTCCCAAGACAATTACAAGTGGATGTGGAAAGTAATGCAACTTATGATTTTTAGCAACGTAGAAACAAAAATAATGGATTAGAGAATAACAGGTGTAACGTGTCTCCACTACACACAAAACTGTATCGGGCACAGATTCCCCTCCTATGACACCAGTATGCTAATCGAATTCGTTGCCTAGTATGCCTCTCATGATCAGTACCAGAACAAGAACAAAATCGAGGAGCATTATGTAATCAAGGAGCAGTCCCACTTCAGTATTTCCCTTCAGCGCTTCCCTTACGAAAATACTAGCTGGTAGCACCGAATGGATTACTCGAACAGGTCCTGAAATATTTACGCGGCCAGCACGCTAAGTGGAAGCTAACAAGTTCCAATACCGACGCATTAAATTTTCGAGGGCGCGTGAGTAAGCGAAACAATTCCGGACAGCATTCACTAACGCAAAAAAACATTTCGCCGCCTGCTGACAGCCGAAACGCCGTCCAAATCACCCGCCCAACAAGAGCCGCGCATGCGCAACACATATTCAATTCCAAATCTCTGAAAAGCATGCCCGCTTAACAATGCGCTCATCATAACTGTGCAATACATACGGATATACGCGCGACGGTAAGAATAGTTTGCTTAACGTACACTAAGAGATAAAAAACTGCTTCTCTTACCTGCTGTCCTTATCGCGCATTTCGGTTCTCCGACACAAAGCAGAAACGTGCGTTACAGAAAATCCAAAGCGCCGTCGCCGCACGCACCCGTTCCAAGGGTGCTTCGAGATCTAAACCAGGAGGTCTTCGTAATAAGCAGCACTATCAAGACGCAAGGGACGAGTACATAGCTCAAACAACACTTCAAATGAAGGAAAAATGCAACCAAAAATAACGTACGCACAACGGGCATACAACGAGCGAAAACGAGCACAGCGGAGAGCATGGAGACCTGGTGGCCACATTTGCGCACACGTACCTTTGCTACTTGCTTAAACATAACTAGAAATGCTTTTGTTCAAAATAAGACAAGCAGTAAAATAAGTGCAAATCACGCCTTAAAACTACGTGCTTACGAAAGTTGATTTTTTTTCAACACGACTTGATTGCAGATCACTGAGGCCACGTCTCGGGATCTCTGCCCGCGAAATTTGAAATGCCCTATGCCTGTATTTGCAAGCAGCAGCAGTTTAAACCAATATACAACTGTAACAACACTAATAACTCTACATATAAGTACCTCGTGTATTACGGTCATACGTTTCTGGTAAGTGGATGAGGGAAGAGAGTCAAGTTGCGTGCACAGCTTCTACAGGTGACCGGTGACATCCTGATGTAATGACGCCAGCTTCTCTGTCACAACTAAGCAAAAAAGAAATGCTATAACGTTTCTGTTCTCGGAGAATACATTTTATAATGTCACTTATTACACAGGACGGCAATATCACGAAAGTACCAGCTAATCTTTATATGCATACTTTTTTTCTTTCCTTTCACGAGGACCGTCTTCATCGCAGCTCTTATGACGCACGTTTTTGGTCAGCCCGCTGGACGCCCTCGAAAGTGCATGCAGCTTCCCGAAGGATGCTGTTTGTTCTACAAACATTGCAGAACCGACGGCGTATGCCCGAGCACGTTCGTGATCTGGCAAGAGCGTACGATGGAGTTGGAATGTTCTACGACGCGTCACACGTGTGCTTGTTTCGCTGCTGATAAGTTTTCATCGACAACTAACGAGTGCGCTCGCCTCTATCGCTGTACAGTGCAATTTGCTTTCTTTGCTGGGCAATGCTGGTCGGACTGTTCATATGGGTCAGCCATATGACCTTTAATACTTTGCTCCTCATCCGTCATAATCACGGCCACGTGACAACATCTTAAAAATGGTCCAACAATAAAAAACAATCATATGAACCACAATGGCAAGCGCATGTGTGAAATCAAGAAAGACGCGTACCACGTGAGGCTTGCGGCGAAATAGGTGAGGATTACATAGTGGGTGAGGTTCGAAATTTGACCACTCGCATATTTTATGACCTCCGGGATTTTACGAAACATTTAGTTGTTCAAGAAACGAGGGCATCAACAAAGGCACATCCAAGCAGGTCGTTAGGTAGAGCGCACTGGATATATGTTGTTAGGTTATTAGCAATACGAGCGAAAAGCAGAGGAAGCGCAAAGGAGGGAAGA
>JBGCXB010000045.1:0-3239 GCA_048496795.1 Aaplasma endosymbiont of Hyalomma asiaticum
CCGTATCTTGGCTCGCCAGATCGTAGCATATATACCTTATTGTGTCGGCGCTGATATGCTTGTGCACTGCGGGTGAGCCCTTCAATGTGTCAGTTGCTGCTTTTAGAGTGATATTACTTAGGGTAAGCTGCATCCCGTACATAAAGCCGAAGAACACATCAAATGCATTAATGCTTATTGCAGGACGCTTTAACCCATTTGAAAGTACCTTGTGCTGTGCGTTGTTTGATGAGCTTTGAAATGTTTGTGATTGTTGATATGCACTCATGCAGGAAGAGCTTTCTGGCATAATCATCCTCAGTCTAATTACAGAACCACGACACGGCAGCAGGAGAGGAGAATTACTGTACCTGCTCCGATGTGTGAAGAAACACAGCAAGTGCTGCTGCACCAGAGCAAGTACACGGCGGAACATTTCCAGCACAGCAGGAAAACCCGTGAGTTGCTTGCGGACGCAACACACACACCAATTAAAGTATGAAGTTATTTGCTTGGTTTAGTCAAGCTCCTCACCACGCACATGAACGGTTCGGCGGGTTGCGGGAACGATGAAACATTTTTTGGTAAGCGGAAAAGCAGTAATGTTTGACCCCACTACTTAGTTCACCGCAATATTATAGCAAACTTCAATTTAGATCCTCCCCCCTTTGTATCTTGGTGAATTTCTGTCATGTAAGACGCGATAGGTGAGGGGAAGCTGCGGCACGATCAATATCTACAGCGTTGAGGCTATTAGAAACTTCTTCTGCTTCAAATCTTACAGCACGCCCAGTGCGTTCCACATATTGTGCTGCTGATGATGTATCTGCAAATCCGTCAATTCTTCCTATGGCACCAATAGTCTTTCTGGATCCAATTTTATCACATAGGAAATAATCGCGTAGAATATCACTGAGGGAATGTTCACTGTATGTGTCGCTTTTTTGTTGCACGGAATCTACAATGTCATACGCGCTTCTTATAGATACATATGACCTGCATAAAACGTACGCAATCAGCGGTATGTCTGTTTTTCCCGCGCGTACATCTGCGTTCCAAACACTGTCATACAATGCACCCAACGTGACACAAGGCTCTTTTATTGGTATTTTAGTATCCTTCTTCTCTATAACAAAGTTTTGCTCCAACAGTTCACCAATTTTTTTCATTGATTCACATATCGCATTTTGGATCTCTACCTTGTTTTCGGCGAGTTTGTCTGTCGTACAAAGTTTTTCTCCTGTAAGTATTGCTAATACTTCATGATGAATTGATTTTGCATCACTGCCGAATTGTAACAGTAAGTCACTCCGCGAACTGGCTGCAACTTTACAGGACAGTACTGATGAGACTGCACACATAAGATGACACTCATACAAAAGCATCCTTAATACACTAAGCCAATCTGCTGTCGTGCATATGCAATGTGGCACGACATGACGCAAACGGGTACTATCCACTTTTTTACCACTCGCGGAGTGTACTAACAGTCTTGCTGAAGTTTCTAAGATATCGATAGCTATGTCTTTATTAGCTTTGTAACAACTGGTATATACGTTCTCAGTGTCGTGAGCATAATGTTTACAGCTCCCTGTGTAGCTTGATTTGTATGAGAAAGCCTTGAGATCAGTTAGTATACACAACGTATCATCAATTTTACTTGGGAGCCTTGTTCCGTGCTCATCGAAAGCCTTCTTTAGCTTGATTCGTGCCCCATTCATCATATCGGGTGGGAGATCGCAGAATGTGCTAGTGTAAAGCGCGAATACTCTGAAGTTTAGGTTTATGGTTTCAGCACTTTCTCCAAATATGTGTCTTGTATCACCTAGTGCTATGTTTATACATATGTTTGCTGCCAGATTCCTAAGTACCTTTTCATGCGCTTGTGAACGAGCAAAAAAGTTGCCTGCGGCATAATCGAGTAATGCCGATCTGTAGCACAACTCAAACAACATGAATTGCACAGCCCCCATAGATTCTTCTTCAGGAGTAGTGAGCACGCGACGACTACTTCTCCCGCAGATACCCTGTAAGAAATTTTTTGCGTGACGTGCGACTATACGTGAGCACAGAACCGGAGCTATTGAGGTGATCTGTTGTGCTGGTAACAGTTCTTTGTTCCTTGTTTCATATTCCTGTAAGGCAACGAAGACCTCCGGTGCCCCATTTTCAACTAACCTGTAAGCATCAAACACGATTTGTTTGTGACTATGTAGACATATCCACACGACAAATTTGCTTCTATTTAACTCATCTTCCGAGAATACTTTGCTCATTTCGTAGTTTATCCATGCGCTTGTATCAAAAGCTATTTTTTTGTTATTCATCATGTCCTCAAGCAGATGAGTGCATACGTGATGGATATTTTCAGCCTGCCTAAAGATTGTGCCTATATACTCTATAGGTGGCGACGAGGAGCCTAAGGTCGCCTGGTCATAACATGAATGTATTTTTCTCAATGCGGAATGGAATAACCGTAATCCGCGCGCCATGCCAGCGTTGTCTAAAACGCTATAATCGCATACATGATCTATTGCCTGACGCAGTGTTATGTCAGCACGCAAAATGTCCTTTATTAGGTTTGAATAGTCCCTTTTAAAGCTGAGATCGTCCGCTTGTGCCCGAGTTATGATGGTTTCATAAGCACAGGATGCAGTGCGCAGAAGAAATCTAGCCTCAAGAATCATCATTAAGATACTTATTTTTTCTTGTATTGCTGATGCCTTTTCAGAAACCATGTTTACTAGTAGATCTACGGAACTTTCTATGACATACATGAAGTGTGAATCACAGGTGTTTTGACTAACGCTAGATTGCAAATTATCGACTATATTTAGCAGCTGAAAGTACTCTTCATGTCCATATAACTCTACTCCGCTTTCGTGCAGCTTCCTACTCAGTGAATCGACAATAGCTTTTCTTTGCTGTGTGGAGAGCATATACGCAAACGAAAACAATATAAGTCGCATTAGTCTCTTGGGGCCATAGCATATACTGACACTATTGCGTGAGCACTGCCGGTAAATGAGGTGTCGGTCGTAGTTTTGCGTCGCAAGATCGTAGCACACATACCCTATAACATCCCAGCATATGTACTTATGCACCACTTTGGTATTTTTTAATGTGTTTAGTGCGACACTTGATGTTACGTTATTAATGGAAAACTGCATTCCGTGTAGAAAACCGAAGAATATGCTATACGCATTCATGCCCCTTTCAGGTCTAGGAAAACCCATATCTAAAGCCCAGAGAGTGTCAAG
>JBGCXB010000046.1:0-3233 GCA_048496795.1 Aaplasma endosymbiont of Hyalomma asiaticum
TTCGCCGTTGCCTGATTGCATAACTTCTCGCGTAATAATAGTATTGATTTTGGGCAATACTTAATAAAAAGAATGGTTTTTCTCATTAGCTATGCTACAATGTCACCAGTTGGCTGCGTATTGTTGACGGCTTTTTAGCAGGGTTTGTTTGTTTAGCCGAAGTGTGCTTTTTGGGGCCCGTGGTGGAACTTCCTTGCAGTATTCAGTGTAAATTTATTAGGAATCGAGTATGTTTCCAGGATCAGCAATTATTGGATTATGTAATGCTAATAGTAGCATTCGTGACGATAGGTCAAGAGAACTTAGTACCATGCAAAATGCGTTAGAGCAGGCAAAAGCTGGTATAGCGCGTGTAAAAAATAACACAACAGCAGTTGAGCGTGAAGTGGGAGGTGATAGCGAGTTTATTGAAGATGAGTTGTGGGACAACAGCTTGCAGAGTGCGGGTTTTATGATTACTAGCGCAGAAAATTTTTTGATGGGAATTATGGGGCCAGGCGGCAAATTTATGGGTGAATCCGCTCGTACTACTGTGCTTAGGGATATCTTCTCTCCATTGCTGATAAAGGCAATGTGCAGCATGTACTCAGCACATTACTCACTGCGGCTCGTGGGAAGAATAAGCAGAGACAGAAGCATAGGATTAGTGGTGGCGGACGTTATTGCATCGCTGTCGCATGCGGTAGACAGCGCTCACAGCTTGTCGTCCACTTGGGGTGACAGATATGGAGAAAGTACTGCGCTTTTCTGTGTGATATCGAGGTCGGCTCATGTGTTAGCTGAGTTACTATCACAGCTTGCGATCATTTCCAAGAGAGAACCCTCTTGCGAGATATCGGCGAGCGTTGCCATGCTGACAGGACTGTTAGGACTTTTGGCCCCTGCTGCACCAGCAAGCGCAGTGAAAAGTTTTAACCAATACTACCCGGGTGTGGTTAGTGCCATCATAAACCAAATTCGCAACATGGGGGATGCCGACATCCAAGATCACCAAAATGTTCTTCTTGCAAAACGGCTAAAGGATGTCATTGTCAATGCGACGTTCGTTGATTTGCATGTTATGAAGAGTATTGAACGATACAAAGGAGAGGAGCTGTTACCTGGTGGCCATGGTGGTACATTGGAGGAAATGGATGCCAGCTCGGTCGCTGAAGATATTCATGCGAAGGTTAAGGGGGTGCGTGGTAAGCTATGTGAAAGCCTACAAAGCGTTGCATCAGGCGCGGCATCTTTTCATACTTCCCCGTGTGGATCTAGTAGTGATAGCGGAAGCATAGTGGACAGTATCATCAGATGTCGTGGTAGTGCTTCTCGTCGTAGATCAAGGGCTCAGTCTATATTCTCATGTTCTGCTGGAAGCGATTTTTCGGTTGCTGAGAATGACAGCAGCCCGCCCTCTGTTATCTCGCATTCCTGCTGCAGCCCCAAACAGAGTTGTGGCGAGTTGAACTTATAGTTCGTGGTGGAGGCAGGCCCATGTATGTCGCCGATTGCGTGACAACGCGCGTACATAGCGCGTGGGTGGTTGAGTGCATGGGCTTCGCATAGGCAAGAAATCTCAAAATCCGTAGTGCACAGAGCCAATGTTTATGGACACTGAGTGTAGAGATGCTAAGGTGAAATTAGAAATACCTGAGGAAAGCAATATAGTGTGGCCATGAATACACTTTACATAGTGCTGTGAGAATCGCAAGAAATCTGTGTCTTGTTGGCTATGAATAGAGGGGGGGGCTGTACAAGCACGCGTCTGCAGGCTACTCGTCATAACGAGCCGCTTGTCTGCAAAATTTGGTACAGCGTGAGAGGGGTGACGCTCAAGGACGATGGTTTTTTTGGAGCTACCGAGTAATTGCGCTAATTGTATGTAGCGATTGTGCGCTGACTAATCGTGTGTGGTATGTTTAATCGGCTTTATCCCCTGGTGTATAAAGTCGGTAGGCTGTGTATTTGGTTTCGAGCTGAAACTAGTGTGCACGTAATACTGAACCATGAACAAAAGCAAAAACATATAGACAACAGTAGGAAAAGGGCGAAATAAAACTCTGAACGTACGCGGAAGGTGTTGTAACAGCTGTGTGCGGTAAAGAGAAATCTCGCTACTTTAGAGAGGAAGACGCGCATAAACCTATTATGCTGGTAAAGGGCAATATATAGCAAACTTCGAGCCTACAACCACTACTCTTGTGTGCGGGATAATGTAACGACCTTGGCAATGTAGCGCTTGTGCGGGCTGAACCACGTTGGTTTTACTCAGAAGAAAGGTATCTTTGATGAGAAAAAAGACTGTAGACTTAACTAAAATTCCATACGCTAAGAAAAAACTCTGGTGGACAGACGCACGCTACATTCCAAGAAACAGTTTCACACAATATGCTGAATTATCAGTCATCGCGAAGCCTAAGTTCACTAACACGTTTATCCTACTGTTCCCTACACACGGAACAATAGTGTTGATTATGCCTTTTTTATGTATTATTGTGTATTATGGGTGGTGTTTGGGATTTCTTTATCCAGACTCAGTGGAAATTCTCTCGTTTGGTTTGGGCTAAGGGTTTCGATTCTCGGTGTGGATTTGCAGGGGGAAGTTAGTTGTGTTGTCAGGCGTATCAACTGAATCTGGTGAACACGCTAGTATAAATCACATAAAACTGCTTTTCACTTTAATGCGAAGTGGCTCTGCTTGCTATTCGGGCGACTGCCTTCTCTCTGTCAGGAAAAGGTATTTCAAGACATTTATTACCGCAGCTATAAATAACGTAAATAATAGCCTCACTGCAATGGGTGATTCTGTAACTTGCATGAGAAGCCCGTATTTTGATGAAGAACTATTGCGGACGTGGAAGTCTATTGACGACTGGACTTATTCAGTAAGTATAGAAAACACTGTGCGTGTTATAGCAAATACTACAAGATACAAAAGCGACACTAAATTGAAGAGAAAAGTCATAGACGCACTAAAAGACTCTCTGTTAACGTTGTGTCATTCGGTTATGCGTGATGCACACATATTGCATCACCTGCTGCTCGCTCAAATAAGCATTCAGAAACCAGACGTGGGGCGTAATTATTACGTGGATAGCTATTATACGCTAGCATCTTATATAACAAATGCTTTGCATTGGTTTTTCAATGAGTACTCTTTTCACTTAAGAGCAAGCCTTGACTTATGGAACAATGTCACCACACCCCGAAACATGGCAGTCTGCGAATGTTTGAAACATCTAGAAGAGAGA
>JBGCXB010000047.1:0-3207 GCA_048496795.1 Aaplasma endosymbiont of Hyalomma asiaticum
TCTTTTATGGCTCGTAACACAACGCCATAAACTTGCTAAGGGCGTTTTTAATGTTTCCAGGTGTTGTTCATATGTCTTTATACCAAGACACATTTTGGATATAGAGAAAAGCATTGCTACTATTGTTGATCATTTTTGTCGTGCAGGCTGTATTTCACATAAACCAAACCATAGTAACAAAGAAGCTAAACCGCAAAGGGTTTGTTTTTAAGCTACAAAATTAAGAAATAGAAAGACATTATCTCCACTAAAGCATGAGAGTCATATGAGCTAAAAAAGTGTTTTTGACACATCAGCAAAGAAAAGCGTGTTTTGTGGTGATACAAACAAAAAAGATATAAAACGAGAGCATATGCTCTTTAAGGTTTCCACACTTCTCTTGACGAAAAGGGGGTGTTTGTGTTACCAAAGTTGTCGTGGTGTGTGTGGTCTAGATGTAGTCCTCTTTACGTGGGCGGCCAGCGCGTCCGCCGTATTTTTTTCCTTGGTATAGCAAAATGTTGGACATAGTGAGGAAGATTGCAAGAGAGGTCTCCGGACCCGATGTGTATCCTGATGTTGTTGTCGTAAACGAAGTAGTTATCAGGTCTGTTTTGCATGCTCTGTTTCATGGAAAAGGCCTAGAGTATTCCTTGAATGTTCATAGGAGCAGTGTTGTTAGCGATGAAGTGAAGTATTCGTTCAAAGTAAAAGAGCCTGGTGTTGCTATGAGCGTGCAGAACATGCGGGAGTCTTGTGCCATGGTTGCTCTTGAGAGGTTGATGTCAGATCCAGAAGGTAGAGAGTATTTTAGGAGGTACATTTTCAGTATTTGTGCGTTTATGCCAGAGAATGTTGATGCGTTAATGCGCACGTTGGGAGCGTCTTCGCATTCTTCTTATGTAAAAGAAGCAGTAAGGGGTGTATGTGAGTTTCTTGGAAAAGTTGTCAAGCTTAAAGCTCAAGGCACCCCAGGATACGGAAAAATAGATTGGCAGTCTTCATATAATATGTGCTCTGACAGGCTTCTAAAAGTCGCGATGGATAGGACAGGGACAAGGGAGTTAGCGGGAATTGCATATGCGGTGTATACGAGTCCTGCGTGCACGGGTATAACACAGGTTCGCGATGAGCTGAAGCATCACATATTGTCTGACTATGTGATGGACGGCGACAATGCTTTGTTTGCAAAAAATTTGATGTTGCTCTCCAACTTTAACCCTCAGCTTTCATCGCATTATACAATACGCAGGAGTATAGATAAGCGCAAGACTGATGCTACTCTTGTTGTGAGACCAAAGGGTGTGATGTGTGTTTTGGAAGATGAGGGGAGCTGGGCGCACGCCGTAAATGGTAGAGTGAGTGGCTATATAAGAAAGCATGCTAGTGTTAATGCTGAGATGCTTCTTGTTGTTTGCATGTTGCTCGGAAAGCCTATAGACATAACTACGAGCAACGTAGGTGCACTGCTCCTTGATGATGGGAAAGTCGCTTATTCCTTTTCGCAGGGCTTTTCGTTCCCGCAGGTCGATATAAAGCCATTTTACGAGGATCTGAAAGGTAGCATTCTCAGTACTGAAGACAGTAAGCAGTTAGTTGGTCTATTGTTGGAAGACTACCATACGAGACAAAGGTGCAGTTTTAATGTGTGCTACAAGGAATTGGCTCAGGAGATACGCAGGCTGAGCGATGAGATAAGTACAGACAGTGACCCCTTGGTTTGCGGTATTCAAAATGGTTTACGTGCCCGTATTGCACGTAACATTATGGTGGCTCTTTGTACTTCTAGCAATCAGCAAAACAGTGTTATAAAGCAATGCTCTTGGGATTTGGCTTCTCGTATCACAGACAGGGTGAAGTTTCTTCGTGAGTTTGTAGACAGTGAAGACTATCTTCCACTTGTTGAGTTTATAAAGCAGTCAAACATCGTAGACAACCAGGGTGACTTTGCACGTTATCTTGAAAGAAGACGTAAAACGGATAAGTTGCGTGTTAGAGAAGAGGAGTGCAAAAAGGCTAGAAGGTTGCGGCTGAAATTTGCTAGAGCATTGGGCGAGTTTGTAGGATTTTTATCCATGACTGCCGGGGTTTCGGCGATATGTTATGCTGTGTATGTAGGCTATCAGGAGTCAGAAAGGTTACTTTCTGGTGTTGTGGGAGTTCCAGTTGGTACATATGATATTTCGGTTATGGGTTTTGTTGCGTTTTTCTTGGGATTGACGATTATGGCGGTTTCATGGATCTCAGCGAAAGGAGCTGCTTCGGCTATTAGAAGAATGAAAGAGGTGATAGATGTACAACACAGTAAGTGTGTGTCTTTCTCTGATTCCGCAGCTGAACACTTTCTCCCGCTCTCTAGTGAATCTGAACTCGATTCTGTGGGATATATAGGGCACTTTAGTATTCCAGAAGAAGTGCATTGTGGTCCGCATAAAGCTGTCATCACTAAACAAAAGGAGGTATCTCCGCCATGTCCCGTTGTTGCTCGTAATGCTAACGGCGTTATGTTTGGATCTCGTGGAGGAGGGGATAGTAATCATTCGCGTGTTGACGAAGTAACGCCTTCAAAAGAGCTTGCTGACGCAGCAAGGGGCCCTGTATTCCCGGAGCTTAAGTTCAAGACAAGGTGCGGGTGACCGTTGTAGGCGCGTTTATTTTAGGGAAGAACCTATTCTTATAAACGTTTAAGTAGCGCTGCGTTGCGCCGCACGTATCTTCTTGCGCATGTGGGAGGGGTTCTATGCGTCGTTTCTTCTTCCACTCTCCTCTTGTAGGACTCTGTTTTTTGACGAGTGAGATACTGGGTATCACGTTTGGGTGCGTTCTTGCAAAAAAGAAAAACTATAACAGCGCGGTTTTCTACGTCGCAATGAGGCTGGACTGATATTCAGTTCTAAAGGGGGGGGGAAGAATTAAAATATTCAATGGAAGCGCTTATACACCACTTTAAATTGTTTTCAGAGGGGTATGCAGTTCCAGAAGGGGAAGCCTATGTTGCTGTTGAAGCTCCTAAGGGTGAATTTGGTGTATATATAGTTGCTGATGGTACTAATCGTCCTTATAGGTGTAGAATACGGTCTCCTGGTTTTGCGCATCTTCAGGCGATTGATGCTATGGCCCGCGGGCATATGCTTGCCGACTTGCCGGTAATAATTGGATCTTTGGTTACCGACCCTCACAGGACCGGAAGGAATTTTATTAAGGGACTGAAGGATAAGAGACAGAGAC
>JBGCXB010000048.1:0-3183 GCA_048496795.1 Aaplasma endosymbiont of Hyalomma asiaticum
ACGTCACTCATTACGCGTGCAGATTCCTGATGGTGTGCGCAAAACTGCAAAGATAATTTCTTTTGGTGTAACGCAATGACGTTCAAAACGTAACAGAGAAACAGTTCTGTGGCATTCTGATAACTGTCGCAAATAACACTGAGGTTATGACCAAAGGGAACAGAATCGCGAACGACTAACCAGTTAGGCGTTCGTCTGGCAATTTATCTTTTAATACGTTAATAATGGTAGACAAAAAACATATTTTTCCTGATGATGAATCATATGGTTACTCACCTCTAAATCCAGCTTCTTTCCAATCTGCGTAATACCTACCCGTTCAAACAATTTGGTCTGTCTTTGCTAACTTCGTTCAAGAAAAGTTGTTTCCATAAATCTATGCCAAAACACTTTATCAAGCGAAAGATAATGGTTCCTTGTGTAAGTTTGCAATTCCAGACCACTATGGAATGCACTTTACCACTCACCGGTAATTACCTAAGATCAATCAGAATTTTGTTCTGCTAAAACCAAACATGAACAAAGTACCACAAACAATTACACAGACAAAAGTCGGCAATACCGCGGTTTTAACCCTTGTGCAGATGTACCTAGCATTTGTATATGAGTTACATTGCGGGAAAAAACAAAAATGCCAGGAAAAGCTGTCATATCTCTCCGGCAACCTGATACTCAGTAAGGTGCACACACATCGTTTACATACAGAATAAAGCAATATTCCTTAACACCTTTCATGAACAGACATCCCGCTAAAGCGACAAGGTCACTTTTGAACTTTGTTGGTCGATAGCTTTGCTCAAACCGGACCAGTACATCTCTAGGTCCTTTCGAACAGTTTATCTATCTCGGACAAACTAAGTTTCACGTATGTTGGCCTACCATGGTTACACTGGCCAGAATGTGAAGTAACTTCCATCTGCCTAAGAATGCTGTTCATTTCTTCAAGTCTTAGTGTGCGACCACTTCTGATTGAACCATAACACGCCATAGTGCCGCATATATGACTAAGTTTGCTTTTCATGAAGAGCTCATCCCCACGTGATATTAATCCCTCAACCACTTTTTCTATTAACGACTTAACATCTACAACCCCAAAAATAGCTGGGACTTCTCTTACCACCACAGTAAGGTCTCCTATAGGCTCAACTACGAGTCCAAGCGTAAGCAGTTTCTCCCTGTAATCATTTAACAACTCAAACTCATAGTCATTTCCTAGTTCGACGAGTTCAGGCATCAGAAGAACCTGTCGCTGGATTCCTTCTTGCTCGGTGACCTTTTTTATGTATTCACACACAAGTCGTTCGTGTGCGGCATGTTGGTCAACAATAATTACATAGTCTTTCGCCCTTGAAATGATGTACCTTTCAAACAGTTGACACACAGCTGTTCCCAGGGGACATTCCTCGATCAGTGCAGTAGCTTGTTCTATGCTTTTTTTCGAAGTGTGTTTTTCGGGAATTGCTACTCCATTTTTGTGTTCTGCTTTTTCCAAGCTATGCTGGACATTTGAATAAGGTGGTATTTTACGTTCTCCTAACGTTATAGGCACGTGGCAATCACTGTCAGATGAAAACTGATCAGTACAATGTTCCCACGCAGAAGATATAAGCTCGTTCCCAGCCTCAGACTGCCACTTTCCACATACTTTATCAACATTATCCATTGCAAAATGGTCTATACCTGTCGATTCGCTAGATTGCAAAAACCCAGCATAAACGTTCTGCGCTATAGAATTCTTTAGAGCATCCAGGACTGTTTTATAAACCAAACGTTTGTCCTGAAATCTCACTTCGAGCTTGCTAGGGTGAACATTGACATCTACATTGTGCGGCATAATATCCAACCCCAAAACCACCACTGGATGTCTATCTTTGGGTATCATACCACTGTATGCAGCCCTTACCGCACCCAGAAGTAACAAGCTATGAACTGGCCTATTGTTGACAAAAAAGTAAACCATCCCCGGCTTTGACTTGTTGAACGTTGGAAGACCTATACGCCCAAACACTCTAAGATGCTCTGAGACTTTCATCACATCCAGAGACTGCTCAAAAAACCCTTCGCCAAAATACTTCATCTCACGTATCCTGTCGTTGAGATTTTCCCGGGCAGTGTACTTAAAAACTTGTCGCTCCACTACCGTAAACGAAAACGCAATGGAGTAGTTTATGATCGCAAGCTTGTTTAGCAAGTCCACAATATTCTGCATTTCTGCTTTTTCCGTTCTCAGAAACTTTAACCTGGTTGGAGTTGCAAAAAACAGATCCCTAACTTCCACACATGTGCCTTTTGACAATACAGCAGGTGCCAAATCTTTAGTTCTTTCTCCACCCTCAAATGTTATTGACCATGCTTTTTCCGAATTCTCGCACTTTGATGTCATCTTAACCCTGGACACAGCTGCAATAGATGTCAGACCTTCTCCTCTGAATCCCATGGTTTTAACATTTGATATATCACCATCTAGGAGCTTGGACGTTGCGTGACTTGTGAATGCCTTTTCTATTTCATCTTTCGGTATCCCATGACCGTCATCACTTACCGAAATAAAATTCCTCCCTCCTTTGTCAACTTGAACATTTATAGTCTTTGCTCCTGCATCTATAGAGTTCTCAACCAACTCCTTCACCACGCTTGCAGGACATTCTATCACCTCTCCTGCAGCAATTTTGTTTATTGTCTGAGCATTTAAAATCACTATCGGCACGACGCAACCACTTGATAACATCCACAGTTACAATATCATAACAGGTACGAAACCGAACAGTAATCGATTCATACCCGCTAAATCAGCCAACACGATTCGTATCAGAGATTGTGAAACATTGCGACAAACATGTCTTCAGAGCATTAGTGAATCCTCGATTTCCTCTAGTCATCACCTGAGATATTTCAGTCTGAGCCAAGTCCAATACGCTACTAAGCATGTCAAGATCTTGCTGCAACATAGTGCCCTTGCTACCGTGCAAGAGTATGAGATTTCTCATTGCATCTGCTGCTGAAATCATTTCTGGTTCTCCCAGCATTCCAAGTATCTTCAGTGTAAAGTCAACTATATGACGAACTGTTATGGATACGGGAGATAAGATCAGGGAGCATAATTGCACTATTCTTGCTGTACTCAACGATATCTTTGCAGTTTTGCGCACACCATCAGGAATCTGCACGCGTAATGAGTGACGT
>JBGCXB010000049.1:0-3013 GCA_048496795.1 Aaplasma endosymbiont of Hyalomma asiaticum
TCCTTAATAAATATCTCTTCCTTAACGATCCTGCTTTCTTAAAACAGAGAAAAATAACTGTTTGTTGACAGCCTGTAGTTAAGCTCGGCACCGTATATAAAAAATATACTCAAAACATAAAAAAACAGCATCGCAGCAATAACGCCCGCAAGGTTACCATATATGGTATTAAGGACGTGATAGTTCGTAAGATACCACGAAAAAGTCATAGATGATAGAGACCAAAGGACAGTGACAACCAAAGCTCCTGGAAAAACAACAGAAAAACTCTGTCTCAGGTTTGGCACAACAAAGTATATCCACGATATAGAGAAAAAAATAATTATCTTAGTTATTACAAACCTCAAAATATGCCAGCGCTCGTCTATAGCATCAAAAATTACCGGAATAAGAACAGCACACAGCGTACTAACAATCATTATCAAAGCTGTGATTAAAAATTGAAAAATGCTAATCAGCCTTCTCAACACATATGGAGGGGGAAATGATACTCTAAATGCGCGATTAAGGACATTACGAACCCCCTCTATCACGGAAGAAGCAGTCCATATAACTCCAATAATTGCGACAGTAAGTAAACTCTGCGGAGGCCCAGATAAAATCTCTTCTATTCTTGGCAATAGTGCAGCCATAGTGTCATGTGGTAACTCACCTGATAGAACGTTAAATAACTTTTCTGAAAGAGCCTGATTCTTATCAAAAACGCCCAGTATACTGGAGGCTACTGCACTAAAAAATACCAAGAAAGGAAACATTGACAGCAGAACAATAAAAGACAAATAACCTGCATATTCCATGCCATCGTGATTTCTGAAGTCTTCTACTGCAAGGCTTACACACTTAAAAAACCTTGTGATCTTTCGAGGAATAAGCCCACCAGCGTATTCTAACAACATTGTCTCTCCAAGGGATCCCGATAAAAAAACAGCAAACAGTATCCAATCAAGCTATGGTAGCAAACTCAGTGTTTTCCTAAACGTGCGTGCACCTTTACCTATTCGTGCATCTCATATTCTATATCAACGTTCTTACTTCATAACACCTGAAGTGAATACAACACATAGTACTATGTCATAGTCTCGGCTTGCGCAAGAAATCTGTAGAAAAACACGGGACTAGCCATATACTAAGGCTGCAAACATGTGTTAAGATTAGCTCCAAAAGAACGCCAGGATTCTTCGCAGGAAGGCGTACTGGAACAAAAAAGTAATTTTTTGTTCTTGCGGAGCTCTTACTTTATAAACGTCTATGGATGAGTTTTATTGCATAGAAAAGTATATACGCCCTCTACTACATAGCGGGATACAATCAGAAAATGATGATTCCGCACATATACAAGTGCCTAAACGATCGTTGATAGCAACAAAAGACATAATTGTTGAAGGGGTTCATTTTCTAAGTGGTGCAGACCCCTTGTTTCTCGCAAAAAAAGCATTGCGTGTCAACCTATCGGATCTTGCTTCTATGGGAGCGGTACCACATTCATATCTCTTGGGACTATCTCTACCAAAAAATACATGCAAAACATGGTGGAAACGTTTCAGTAAGGGACTTAAAGAAGATAACGAGCTATATTCGATAAAACTTGTGGGAGGAGATACAACAAGTAACTTATCAAATATAATTGTGATAAGCATCACAGCACTAGGCATTCCTTCGGATAAAGTTTTAACAAGATCTGGAGCAAAAATAGGAGATATTCTATATGTTAGTGGAACTATTGGGGATGCGACTTTAGGATTGATGGCATATAAAAGCCAGATTCATGGAAAGTGCATATACGTCAAGCGAAGGTATGACTTACCCGTACCCAGGGTATCATTGGGTACAGAAATAGCGGGCATCGCAACGGCGTGCATAGATATATCTGATGGATTATTGCAAGACGTAAAAAAGTTGTGTCATTTATCCCGCGTAGGCGCCAATATAAATGCGGATAGTATCCCCTTATCTACTGAAGCGCAAAGCTTGATAAAAGGCAACATAGACCTCTTTGAAGATGCTATCGCTGGAGGTGATGACTACGAGCTTGCTTTCACCGTACCTGCGGGAGATTGTCACGTTGTTGAATCTATTGCTTCAAGCATAGGGGTAAGGATCAGCAAAATAGGGGTTATATCTCAGGAAAAGACTGTATCAGTTTACGACAAATACGGTAAAAACATGAGCATAACAAAACGCGGATACACTCATAACTTCTTGGGCAACCACTGATTTTCATTTACTCGTACAAAAAAACGGAACCCTCTTCACAATGTAGGAATTCCCTTTGACGTGGAATATTGAAAATTCATTGGGGTATCTGGAAATAAAACACTGCGTATATCGTAACAAGCAAGAGCAGCCTCAGAAAACCCTACTAATATGAGCTTAATTTTTCCAGGATAAGTAGCTATATCACCTACAGCATACACTCTATTACGAACTGTCCTGCATGTGGATTGTTGTATGGGTATGTGAAATCCCTCAACTTCCAGATCCCAGTTAACGATGGGACCCAAATTCGCCGATATACCAAAAAACGGAAGTAGATAGTCAGCCTCAATTGACACATCTTCCTTTGTTGATATATTTCTCACCAAAACACTATCCAACATGCCGTTGCTACCCAAAAGCCCCTTAAGCTGGTACGGTACCAGTATGTCTATGTTTCCACATTTAGCTCGCTCTTCTAGCTCCTTGAGAGTATTAGGAGCACAGCGGAAAGACCCTCTTCTATGTACGATACGGAGCTTATCAGTAACTTTTGCCAAGTTTACTGCCCAGTCTGCTGCAGAATCCCCTCCTCCAGCTATTACAACTTTCTTTCCGCGAAATTTAGAAATCTGATCTACACTATAAAGAACAGACTTGCCTTCATACTCGGCAATGCCTTCAATAGGTGGACGATTTGGCCCAAATCCACCTGCTCCTGCAGCTATAATAATGGCCCGACACTTCACAGTTGCATTTTTACTTGTCGTCAATAAAAAGGAGTCCGGATATTCAGAAATGAGCTCAACGACGTGACCCA
>JBGCXB010000050.1:0-2626 GCA_048496795.1 Aaplasma endosymbiont of Hyalomma asiaticum
TGGAGAAATCTCTCACTAAACAAACCTTGCTTCTTCGCTTTAGCGGTGAGGTTATGCCACGCAAAATCCCACTGCCTTTTGGACCCATAATTTCTATAACATCTGTAAAAGTCAACTCGCGTAGCGTTGATACTAGGAACTATTTTCTCGATTCAGTACGAAATAATTTGATTTTTCTATCATGTATGAATGCAATAACTCATTTAGATATAACTTATGATGCAGGATATAAGGAAATTTCTCTTATTCCCGCTCAGGTGAAGTATGGCATACTTCACCATACAGCCATATCCTATAAAAACCGAAACTGGATTGATGTGAAGCACATCTCCTTTCTTAAAGACATATACCTACCCTTCCGAGAACTCAGGCTAGTATTATGAGCAACAGCTCTTATCATCTGTATGAAGAAATAGTTTTATATCTCAGATCCGATAATGTTTTAAAAAGCTCGCTAAACAGCATATACGAACAATCTCCTCATAATGCTGCCATGCCCTATATGTACTCTCACTTTCATGGCTTAGTAGATGTTGGAACCTTTGACAAAAAAACGCTCAAAGCTGAACTGGCATTTCATATTTTCTGTTACAACCTGCAAGAAGTAATCAGGATTTCTGCGAGAACTAGAACATGTTGTATCCGCTTCTTTAACGAGTATCGCAACTATATTCTATCTGATATCAAATACAGAATTACAAAACAAGAACAATATTTCACATCACTTATCAACTTAGAGGTTTTTATTCGTGGCCATAGTAAAGTTCAAAAATAAAAATGGAAAACACCAAACCCTTACAAATACAAAAAGCATTAGGTTGTCTCTACATAATCAAAATACTCTCTCGAATAGTATAAGCTCTGATAGTTGGCAGAATTCCTTGGCACAAGCAGGAAACAAATACATGTCTGTTAAGATTATCGGAGTGTGTGATGCAGGAATTGAATCAATCGTTCTAGATTTTGCGTTTGAGAACATTCCCGTATCTTGTGAAATCATATTTTCAAAAAGTGCCTACGAGAAGGTTGAAGGAAAGTTCTTCATAGAACTCTATGAGAGGCATCTAGATGCAGGAAACGTGGAAAATTACACACTAATTTTAGTAAGCAGCGGGCCAATACAGCACAAATTTGCAGAACCACGTAGGCATTCATAGCTCCTTCTGCGTGTGAAGACATATTAATATTTTAACCTAATTAACCCAGTCTTCACACATGGTCCTTAGACTTTAGGTATGCCTCAATTCCTCTTTTCCCATGTCCGGTATGGCTAAAACATATATAAGAACGGCTACACTGCGGATATCTCAGAACGTAAAAAGAGATGTTCTTAAGAGGAAAAGCTTTCTAAAAAAAATTATACGAAACAAAAGAAAGACAATAACTCGTGGTGCTGCAAAACGAACTGAGAAGTGTGAAATAAGAGATAAATTACTAGGGCGAAAAGGGAGTTGCGCAACATTATCCTACGTTGATAGAGAAAAGAAAAGGACACATACGCGTAAAGATGAGTCCAAGAAAAGTTTCCCAGGCCAAAACAAAGCACAGCATGAATACTTTAACTATGTGAGAGTTATTATGAGGCGCATGCTCAAAGTGCGTATCGCACATGGCATGGACCCAATACAGCGTGCTGGTCAAACTAAAGAGTCAAATGAGAGAGAGGCATCAAAGTACGGACGGGGAAAAAAGAGAAAATCTATTTTGCTATCTTTCATAAAAGTCCTCTTGAAGCTATTCAGTTTGACAATGTTTCCAGTGATATCAATTAAGGATATATTAGTAAAGTGCGCACTCCAAAACCTGGAAAACAAGTACAAGCCTAAGGAAAAAGAGAAAAAGAAGTCACATATACACAAAATCCTGCACATACACCAGAACATGGGATTTGCGCGATAAATTCAAGCTTTGACAGTAAAAAACTCATGAAATACACAAGTTTTATAAAACAAGCTTATAGCACGTTAGTTCCTGATAGTAAGTACAAGAGCAATTGGCATATCAGAGTTATAGCAGACAGATTGCAGGCGGCGTATGACGGAAAAATAACAAGGCTCATTATTAATGTGCCTCCCAGATTTATGAAATCTATTTGTGTAAGTGTAGCCTGGCCCGCATGGATTATTGGCCTTAACCCGTGTGCACGAATTATTGTTGCAAGTTATTCTCAAATATTAAGCGAAAAGCTATCGCTTGATACTAGATGCATAATTCAATCCCAATGGTACAGGAAAATATTTTCCGAAGTTGAGATATTAAACGTACAAAATACAAAAAGGAAATTTCAGACAACAAAACTAGGATTCCGATTTGCAACATCTGTCGGAGGGTCTTTAACAGGTGAGGGTGGTAATTTTCTTATTGTTGATGATCCCATGAACCCTCAACAAGCTTCAAGTATGTCATATAGGAAAAAGGTGTTTGACTGGTTCAATCAGACCTTTATAACTCGGCTGAATGACAGAAAAAAAGGCATTGTAGTTGTCGTAATGCATAGACTTCACACGGAAGATTTAGTTGGGCAGATATTGTCTTCACACACTGCGAAAAAATGGCATGTTCTTTCAATACCACTCATCAACGAGAAGAGGAGGAGATTTTATTTTTTATCCAATAGCAAAGCAGG